>JBBINN010000009.1:0-32174 GCA_037443885.1 Gammaproteobacteria bacterium
GACCAGGCCATGAGTCCCCCGCAGGCGGCCCCTGCCGGGGAGGCCATAGCGCAGGATGCGCCGGCCCCTGCGGAAGCCGGGGCGCTTGCGAGCTACGCGGATGCGGTGGACCGTTCCGCGCCCGCCGTGGTCTACATCTATACGGAGCGCGTCGTGCGGGTGCCGCGCGTCGGCAACCTGCCGCCCGAGCTCGCGCAGCTCTACGGCGACCTGTGGACCGACTACCGTGAGCGGGTGGAGCGCAGCCTCGGCTCCGGCGTCGTGGTCGACGCTGCCGGGCACGTGGTGACCAACTACCACGTCGTCTCCCAGGCAACCCAGATCAGCGTCCAGCTGCGGGACGGTCGCGAGGCACCCGCCCGCCTCGTCGGCATCGACCCCGACACCGACCTCGCCGTGCTGGTCATCGAGCTGCCCGACCTGCCGGTCATGCCGCTCGGCCGCTCCGACCGGCTGCGGGTCGGCGACCCCGTCCTCGCCATCGGCAACCCGCTGGGACTCGGACAGACGGTCACGTCCGGCATCGTCAGCGCCACGGGACGTGGCCGCCTCGGCGTGTCGACCTTCGAGAACTTCATCCAGACCGACACGGCGATCAACTTCGGCAACTCCGGCGGCGCGCTCGTCAACGCGCGCGGCGAGCTAGTGGGCATCAACACGGCCGTGATCGCGCGCAACGCCGGCATCGAGGGCATCGGCTTCGCCATACCCGTGGAGCTCGTGCGCGGCGTGGTCGAGGCCATCCTGCGGGATGGAAGGGTGGTCCGCGGCTGGATCGGCATCCGCCCCCGGTCCCTGAACGTGGAGGAGGCGAGGCAGTTCGGTTTCCCGGAAGGGTCGGTCGTGGTGACCGCCGTCTATCGCGGCGGACCTGCGGACACCGAGGGTATCCAGCCGGGCGACGTGATCACCGAAATCAACGGCCAGGCTCTCGCCGGCGCCGAGGACCTCCTCTCGCGCATCTCCGCCCTGCAGCCCGGCCAGGCCGCGCGCGTGACCCTGCGGCGAGGGCCGCCGTTCGAGAGAACGCCGCGGGAACTCACCGTTCGCGTCGGCGTGATCGAGAGGCCCGCGCGCGCGGCCGCGTCGTCCTAGGGCCTGTTAACGCGGCGGATGTCGGCGCCGAGCAGGCCCAGCTTCTCCTCGATGCGCTCGTAGCCCCGGTCGATGTGATAGATGCGCTGCACCTCGGTCCTGCCCTCGGCCACGAGGCCGGCGAGCACCAGGCTGGCCGAGGCGCGCAGGTCGGTCGCCATCACCGGCGCGCCGGACAGCCGCGGCACGCCATGGATGATCGCGGTGTGCCCCTCGATGCGGATGTCCGCGCCGAGGCGGCGCAGCTCCAGCATGTGCATGTAGCGGTTCTCGAAGACCGTCTCGACCACGGTGCCCACGCCGTCGGCCACGGTGCCGAGCGCCGCGAACTGGGCCTGCATGTCCGTCGGGAACGCCGGGTGCGGGGCCGTGCGGATGTCCACGGCGCGGGGCCGTCGGCCGCCCATGTCCACCTCGATCCAGTCCTCGCCGACCGTCACCTCGGCGCCGGCCTCGCGCAGCTTGGCTATCACGGCGTCGAGGTGCTCGGCCCGCGCGTCGAGCGCCCGGACCCGGCCGCCCGTGATGGCGCCGGCGACAAGGTAGGTGCCCGTCTCGATGCGGTCCGGCAGGACGCGGTAGTCGCAGCCGTGCAGGCGCTCGACGCCCTCGACCACGAGCGTGTCGGTGCCCGCACCCGATACCCTCGCGCCCATGGCGTTGAGGAAGCACGCCAGGTCCACGACCTCCGGCTCGCGCGCCGCGTTCTCGATGATCGTCCGGCCGTCGGCGAGGGTGGCGGCCATCATCAGGTTCTCCGTGCCCGTGACGGTCACGGTGTCGAGCACGATGCGCGCGCCCCGCAGCCGGCCGGCGCGCGCGCGGATGTAGCCGCCCTCGATCTCGATCTCCGCGCCCATGCGCTTGAGGCCTTCGACGTGGAGGTTCACCGGTCTGGCGCCGATTGCGCAGCCGCCCGGCAGCGACACGTCCGCCGCGCCGCGGCGCGCCAGCAGCGGTCCGAGCACGAGTATGGAGGCGCGCATGGTCTTGACCAGCTCGTAGGGCGCCACTCCGTTGCTGGTGCTGCGCGGATCCACCTCGAGCTCCATCCGGTCGCCCACCGCGACCCCCACGCCGAGACGGCCGAGCAGCTCGAGCATGGTGGTGACGTCGCGCAGGTGCGGGACGTTGCCGATCCGCACGGGCTCGTCCGGCAGCAGTGCGGCCGCGAGGATGGGCAGCGCGGCATTCTTCGCGCCGGAGACGCGGACCTCGCCGTCGAGCGCGGCACCGCCGAGGATGGCCAGCCTGTCCACGCCGGTCAGCGCCCGGCGCGGGCCGCGGCCTCGGCGGGCGTCGGCGTGTCGAGCGAGAGGGCGTGGATCTCTCCGCCCACCGCCGCGCCGAGCGCGGCGTACACGAGCTGGTGGCGCTTCAGCGTGCGCAGCCCCTCGAACTGGGATGCGATGACAGTGGCCTCGAAGTGGACGTTGTCGTCCGAGCGCACGTCGACCTGCGCGCCCGGCAGCGCCGCCTCGATCCGGCGCCTGATTTCTGCTGCGTTCATGGAAGGGCCCGGTTGAAGCCGAAACGCGGATGGTAGTGAATCGGCCCGCGCCGGACCAGCGGCGGCGGGACGGCCCGGCCGCGGTGTATCATCGCGCCACCCCACCTCGCCCCGGAACCACCTCAGATGATGCCCACCGACGAACCCCGCGTGCTCGAGGCCGGGCGTCGCGCACTCGGCATCGAGGCGCGCGCGGTGGCCACGCTCGCCGACCGTCTCGGCGCGGATTTCGTGCGCGCCTGCGGCCTGTTCCTCGCCTGCCGCGGGCGCATCGTGGTGACGGGCATGGGCAAGTCCGGCCACGTGGCCGGCAAGATCGCCGCGACCCTCGCCAGCACGGGCTCGCCTTCGTTCTTCCTGCACCCCGGCGAGGCCAGCCACGGCGACCTGGGCATGCTGACCCGCCAGGACGTGGTGCTGGCCCTGTCGAACTCCGGCGAGACCGACGAGGTCCTCACGATCCTGCCGCTGATCAAGCGGATGGACGTCCCGCTCGTCGCGATGACGGGCAACGCCCGCTCCACCCTCGCCCGCGAGGCCGACGTGCATCTCGACGTGGGCGTGGCCGAGGAGGCCTGCCCGCTCAACCTCGCGCCGACGGCGAGCACGACCGCGGCGCTGGCCATGGGCGACGCCCTCGCGGTCGCGCTGCTCGAACAGCGCGGCTTCACGCCGGACGACTTCGCGCGCTCGCATCCGGGCGGACGGCTGGGCCGTCGGCTCCTGCTGCGGGTCGCCGACGTCATGCGCCGCGGCGCGGACCTGCCCGTGGTCGGCGAGTCCACCACCCTCTCCGAGGGGCTGCTGGAGATGTCGCGCAAGGGCCTCGGCCTGACCGCGGTCGCCGCTGGTGACGGCAAGGTGCTCGGGATCTTCACGGACGGCGATCTGCGCCGCACGCTGGACCGGCAGGTGGACGTCCACCGCACCACCATGAGCGAGGTCATGACCCGCAACTGCAAGGTCGTCGGGCCGCAGGAACTCGCCGCCGAGGCGGTCCGCCTCATGGAGCAGCACCGCATCACCGGGCTGCTCGTGGTGGATGCCGAAGGCCGGCTGGCCGGGGCGCTGAACGTGCACGACCTGCTGCGCGCGGGGGTGATGTGAACACCCCGGCCGACCTGCTCGCGCACCGCGTCGCCCTGCTGGTGCTGGACGTCGACGGCGTATTGACCGACGGCCGCCTGTGGTTCGGTCCCCAGGGCGAGGCGTTCAAGGCCTTCAACGTGCGCGACGGCCTCGGCATCAAGCGCCTGCGCGCCGCGGGCATCGAGGTCGCGGTCATTTCCGGGCGCAGCAGCCCCGCCGTTTCCGCGCGCATGCGCGAGCTCGGCGTGACCGAGGTCGCGCAGGGCGTGGACGACAAGGGCGCCGCTCTCGCCGCGCTGCTCGCGCGGCGCGGCCTCCTGGGTGCGGACTGCGCCTGCCTGGTGGACGATACCCCCGACCTGCCGCTCATGCGCGCGGTGGGGCTGCCCGCGGCCGTCGCCGACGCTGAGCCCGAGGTCATCGCCGCGGCCCGTTACGTCACCCGCAGGCCGGGCGGCGCGGGCGCGGTGCGGGAGTTCTGCGACTGGCTGCTGGCGGCGCGCGACGGGGCCTGCGCATGATTCCCCGGATACTGCTGCTCGTCGCGCTGCTGGCGCTCGCCGTGCTGGTTATCAGGATCGGCGTTCGGGACGACGGTCCGGACGCGCCGCTCGCGGCGCCCGAGACGCCCCGCTACTACCTGAAGGGCGCGGTGGTGACCGAATTCGGGGCCGACGGCGCGGTGCGCTACGAGCTGGCGGCGGAGCACGCGACCGAGGAGCCCGGCACCGGCAAGGTATTGCTCGAGACGGTGACCATCGATTATCTCGCCGAGCCCGAACGGCGGTGGCACGTCACGGCGGAGCGCGGGCACCTCACGCAGGGCGCCCCGGTCGTGGAGCTCGAGGGCGACGTCCGGCTGACCGGCACGGGCGAAGGTCTGCTCGAGCCCGCGGTCCTGCGAAGCCCGAGCCTGTCACTCGACACCGACGCGCGCGTCGCCTCCACGGCGGCGCCGGTGGAGCTCGACTTCGGCCGGCACGCGCTGCGCGCGCAGGGACTGCGGGCGGACTTGAAGGGCGAGACCCTGCGGCTAGAATCCTCCGTGAATGGCCGCTTCCTTCCCCAGTAACCAGAAGCTGCACCGGCGGCCCGCAGCGCTCGCGCTGGCCGTGCTGCTCGCCTGCGCCTTGACGGCCCAGCCGGAGGCCGCCGGCCGGCGCGACCTGCCGATCATGGTCGAGGCCGACTCGACCGACTTCGACTACCGCAACAACGTGCTCGTTTTCCGCAACGTGCGCATCACACAGGGTGACGCGCGTGTCGAGGCTGCCAAGGCGACCGCCACCGGGCTCGAGTTCGAGAACAGCCGCTGGCGGTTCGAGGGGCGGTTCCGCATGACCGCGGAGGGCGCGACGCTGGAAAGCGACACGGCCACGGTGCGCTTCGTCAACAACGAGATCGAGGGGGCCGAGGTGGTCGGCAGCCCGGCGCGTTTCCGCCAGCAGCGCGGCGGACAGCTCGCCGAAGGCCGCGCCGGCCGCATCGACTACGACCTCGCGAGCCAGCAGGTCCGCCTGAGCGGCGATGCCTGGCTCTCCGACGGCCGCAACGACATCTCGGGCTCGCGGCTCGTGTACGGCATGCGCGAGCAGCGCGTGCTCGCCGAGGCCGCCGAGCAGGGCGGCCAGCCGGTGCGCATCACGATCAATCCGCGCCCCGCGCCCGAGGCGCCCGCAGGGCCGCCGCCGGAGGAGCCGCAGTGAGCACGCTGCGCGGGCTCAACCTCGTCAAGAGGTACCGGAAGCGGACGGTCGTGAACGAGCTGTCGCTCGAGATATCGAGCGGCGAGGTCGTCGGCCTGCTCGGCCCGAACGGCGCCGGCAAGACCACCGCCTTCTACATGATCGTGGGCCTGGTGCCCTGCGACGGCGGGCGCATCGAGCTGAACGGCGAGGACGTGACCCGGCTGCCGATGCACGCCCGCGCACGGCGCGGCCTCGGCTACCTGCCCCAGGAAGCCTCGGTGTTCCGCCGCATGACGGTCGAGGACAACATCCTCGCCATCCTGGAGACCCGGGCGGGCCTCGATACCGCGGCCCGCGAGGCCAGGCTCGAGCAGCTGCTCGAGGATCTGCACATCGGCCACATACGAGACAGCCTCGGGATGAGCCTGTCCGGCGGCGAGCGGCGCCGCGTCGAGATCGCGCGGGCGCTGGCGGCCGAGCCCGCCTTCGTGCTGCTCGACGAGCCCTTCGCCGGCGTGGACCCCCTGTCGGTCAACGACATCCAGAACATCGTCCGCCACCTGGCCGACCGCGGCATCGGGGTTCTGATCACGGACCATAACGTGCGGGAAACGCTCGGGATCTGCGGACGCGCCTACATCGTCAACCAGGGCGCGATCCTGGCCTCCGGAACTGCGGATGAGATCCTTGCAAACCCGCAGGTCCGGGAGGTTTACTTGGGACAGGATTTCCGCCTCTAGCGGCCCCAGGATCCGCTCTCCGCCCGCATGATGAAGCCCTCCCTGCAGCTGCGCCTCGGGCAGCAGCTGACGATGACGCCCCAGCTGCAGCAGGCTATCCGCCTGCTGCAGCTGACGGCCATCGACCTGCAGGCACAGATCCGCGAGGCCCTCGAGAGCAACGTGATGCTCGAGGCCGAGGAGGACGACGAGGGACCCTTCGCACTGGAGCAGATGTCGCCGACCTCCGCGGATCCGGACGAAGCGGCCGTTGCGGACAGCCCCGGGGACAGCGAGCCGACCGTCGAGATCGGCGACGACTGGCCGGAGCCGACCGCAGCCGTCGCCGAGAGCCCCTGGTCAGGCGGCGACGACGACCGCGCGCTCGAGCTGGCCGACGAGTCGGGCCAGAGCCTCGCGGAGCACCTCCTCTGGCAGCTCGAGATGGCGCCCCTCGGCGAGCGCGATCGCGCAATCGGCCGGGCGATCGTGGACGCGACCGGCGACGACGGCTACCTGACGGACTCGCTGGAGGAGATAGCCGCGACCCTCGCGCCCGACATCGAGGCCACGCCCGCCGAGATCGAGGCCGTTCTGTCCATCGTCCAGCAGTTCGACCCGCTCGGCGTCGGGGCGCGCAGCGTGGCGGAGTGCATCGGGCTGCAACTCGCGGCGCTCGAGCCGGACACGCCGGGACTCGCGCTGGCGCAGGCCATCGCGCGCCGCCACCTGCAGCTTGTCGCCGACCAGAACTACCCCGTGCTGCGCCGCCAGCTCGCCTGCACCGCGGAGGAGCTCGAGACGGCACTCCTGCTGGTCCGCGGCTGCCACCCGCGGCCGGGCGCCCAGCTGCAGCGCTCCGACACCGAGTATGTCGTGCCCGACGTGTTCGTGCGGCGCGTATCCGGCGGCTGGCAGGTCGAGCTGAACCCGTCCGCCCTGCCGCGGATCCGCGTCAACGAAGGCTACGCGAGCCTGGTCAGCCGGGGCGCCGACCACGCCGTGATGCGCGGGCAGCTGCAGGAGGCGCGCTGGCTCCTGCGCAGTCTCGAGATCCGCAACGACACCCTGCTCAAGGTCGCGCGCGCGATCGTGCAGCGCCAGGCGGCGTTCCTCGAGCACGGCGAGGAGTCGATGCAGCCGATGGTGCTGAAGGACATCGCCGAGGCCGTCGAGATGCACGAATCGACGATCTCGCGCGTGACCACGGGCAAGTACATGCACACCCCGCGCGGCGTGCTGGAGTTCCGCTTCTTCTTTTCCAGCCACGTCGCCGGCGACGGCGGCGCGGAGGTGTCGTCCACGGCGATCCGTGCCAAAATCAGGAAGCTGGTCGCCGCGGAGGATCCGGCCGAGCCGCTGTCGGACAGCCGGATCGCCGAATTGCTGTCGCAGGACGGCGTCCAGGTCGCCCGCCGCACCGTGGCGAAGTACCGCGAGGCGCTGGGAATCGCCTCCTCCAGCGACCGTCGCCGCGTGCCGGTCGCCTGAGGATCCCCGGCGTCGCGCCACAACAGGAGGACATCATGCAGCTCAATCTCACCGGCCACCACATCGACGTCACCCCGCCGCTGCGCAGCTACGTCGAGAAGAAGCTCGACCGCATCGTCCGGCACTTCGACCAGGTGATCGACGTCCATTGCGTGCTGACCGTGGAGAAGCTGGAGCACAAGGCCGAGGCCACCCTCGGCGTCAGCGGCGCGAAGATCCACGCCATCGCGAGCGACGGCGACATGTACGCGGCCATCGACGCGCTCGCCGACAAGCTCGACCGCATGGTCAAGAAGCACAAGGAGAAGCTGACCGACCACCACGCCGCGGAGGTCGCCCGCGGGCGCTGAGCCCCGGCGGCGCGTCGCGCTTCAGCCCCGATGCGCCTCGTCGTCATCAGCGGGATGTCGGGCTCGGGCAAGAGCGTCGCGCTCAACATGCTCGAGGACCTCGGCTGGTTCTGCATCGACAACATCCCGGCAGCGCTGCTGCAGTCGCTGGTCTCCCACACCCTGAGGAAGGACGACCCGCAGTACCGGCGCCTCGGGGTGGGCCTCGACGCCCGCAACCGGCCGGAGGACCTCGCCGCGGTGCCCGCCCTGATCGCCGACCTGCGGCGCAGCGGCCTGCGCTGCGAACTCATCTACCTTCGCGCCGCGGACGACGTGCTGCTGCGCCGCTATGCCGAGACGCGGCGGCGCCATCCGCTGGCCGCGGAGGACCGCAGCCTGTCGGACGCCATTACGAGCGAGGCGGCGCTGCTGCTGCCGCTGGCCGACGCGGCGGACCTCGCGGTGGACACCTCCTCGATGAGCGTCCATGCGCTGCGCGACCTCATCCGGCAGCGGGTGGACGAGCGCAGCGAGGGGCGGCTGTCCATCCTGTTCGAGTCCTTCGGCTACAAGCACGGCATTCCCGGCGACGCGGACTTCGTCTTCGACGCCCGGACGCTGCCCAACCCGTTCTGGGAACCCGCGCTCGCGGCGCTCGACGGCCGCGATCCGGAGGTGCGCCGCTTCCTGGAGTCGAGCCCCTCGGTCGAGGTGCTGTTCGCCGACCTCGTCCGCTTCCTCGAGGCCCGCATACCCGAGTACGAGCGCGCCAACCGCGGCTACCTGACCGTGGCCATCGGCTGCACCGGCGGGCAGCACCGCTCGGTATACCTCGTGGAGCGCCTCGCGGCCCACTTCGGCTCGCGGCACCGGTCCGTGCTGGCCCGCCACACCTGCCTGCAAGCGCGCGCCTGAGGCCGGCCGGTGAACGCGCTGCCGGACGCGCCCCGCAACGACCGCGCCGCGCGCCTCGCCTCGCTGCGCGACGCACTGGCGACCGGCACGCTGCGCGGCGCGCGGCGCATGATCAATGCGATGCATCCGGCCGAGATCGCCGGCCTGCTGGAGTCGCTGCCGCCGCCGCAGCGCGAGCTCGCATGGGAGCTGGTCGACCCCGAGCTGGACGGCGACGTGCTGGTCGAGCTGTCGGAGGACGTGCGCGCCGAGCTGCTGCGCGAGATGGAGACCCACGAGATCGTGGCCGCGACCGAGGGCCTCGACGTGGACGATCTCGCGGACCTGCTCGGGGACCTGCCGGAGGCGGTCACCCGCCAGGTACTCCGCTCGATGGACCACCAGGACCGCGTGCGGCTCACGACCGTCCTCGGCTACCCGGAGGACAGCGCCGGCGGCCTGATGAACACCGACACGGTGAGCGTCCGGCCCGACGTCACCGTCGGGGTGGTACTGCGCTACCTGCGCATGCGCGGCGAGCTGCCGGAGCGGACGGACTGCCTGTTCGTCGTCGACCGGCACGACCAGTACCAGGGCGCCCTGCCGGTCACGCGGCTGCTCACGGCGGACGAGGACGACCTCGTGTCGGAGGTGATGGACCGGGACGTGGCCGGCATCGCCGCGGCGACGCCCGCGGCGGAGGTCGCGCGCCTGTTCGAGGACCGGGACCTCGTGTCGGCCGCGGTCGTGGACGACGGCCGTCGGCTGCTCGGGCGCATCACCATCGACGACGTGCTCGACGTCGTCCGCGAGCAGGCCGAGCACCCCATGCTCGCGGCCGCCGGTCTCGAGGACGAGGAGGACATCTTCGCCGGCGTGCGCCGCAGCGCCCGCCGCCGCTCGCTGTGGCTCGGCATCAACCTCGTCACCGCGTTCATGGCGGCCTGGGTCGTCGGCCTTTTCGAGGCGACCATCGACAAGGTCGTCGCGCTCGCGGTGCTGATGCCGGTCGTCGCCAGCATGGGCGGCATCGCCGGCACCCAGACGGTCACCCTGATCATCCGCGGGATTGCCCTGGGCCAGGTCCAGCCCTCGAACGCAAGCTGGCTCTTCTTCAAGGAACTGGGCGTGGCGGCGCTGAACGGGCTGCTGTGGGCCGTCGTCGTCGCCGTCGCAACCTGGCTGTGGTTCGGCGTCTGGACGATCGCCGCCGTGATCTTCGCCGCGATCCTCATCAACCTTGCCGCCGCGGCCATCGCCGGCGTGCTCATCCCGCTGTCGCTGAAGCGCCTTCGCATCGACCCGGCGCTCGCGGGCGGCGTGATCCTCACGACCGTCACGGACGTGGTCGGCTTCGCGGCCCTGCTGGGCCTGGGCAGCCTGTTCCTCGTCTGACCGCGCCGCGGCGAGCCCGGTCGCGGGGATGCCAGACGACGGGAACCCTCTTGGCGGCAGGATGTCTTCTGCAGGGTCGGCGCTGCCAGTATGCTAGCGGCCGGCTCGCCTCACCGGCACCCCTTAACGGTTCAGGAGACCCCGAATGATCGCAGCCATCCGACGGGCCGGCGCCGCCGCGCTGTCGACCCTCCTGTTGAGCGCCCCCGCCCTGGCCCAGGACCCGCCGGCTGTCGGCGCCCCCGCGCCCGCCTTCCGGCTGCAGGACCAGAACGGCAAGTGGCACACCCTCGAGGACCACCGCGGCAAGTGGGTGGTACTGTACTTCTACCCGAAGGACAACACGCCGGGATGCACCACCCAGGCCTGCGAGATCCGCGACGACATCTTCAAGTTCCGCGAGCTCGGCGCCGTGATCCTCGGCGTCAGCGTGGACGACGTCGCATCGAAGAAGGCCTTCGCCGAGGAGCATGGCCTGCCCTTCCCCGTGCTCGCCGACGCCGACAAGAAGGTGAGCAGCTCCTACGGCGTGCTCACGAAGTTCATGGGCCTGATGGAACTCGCCCGCCGCGACACGTTCATCATCGACCCGCAGGGCAAGGTGGCGAAGCACTACGTCAAGGTGGACCCGAAGGGACATTCGCAGCTGGTGCTCGCCGAGCTGAAGCGCCTCGGCGCGAAGCCGGCCGCCGCCGGCAAGACCTGAGATCGCCGTGGCGCGCTTCGACGGCACGCAGGGCTACGTCGCCACCGACGAGCTGAAGCTCGCGGTGAACGCCGCCGTCACCCTCGGCCGGCCGCTCCTCATCAAGGGCGAGCCGGGCACCGGCAAGACCCAGCTCGCGCAGGAGATCGCCCGCGGCCTGGGCCGGCCGCTCTACGAGTGGCACGTCAAGTCCACGACCAAGGCGCAGCAGGGCCTGTACGAGTACGACGCGGTCTCGCGGCTGCGCGATTCCCAGCTCGGCGACCCGCGCGTGCAGGATATCGGCAACTACATCGTCAAGGGCATGCTCTGGCGGGCCTTCGAGAGCGACGAGCAGGCCGTGCTCCTGATCGACGAGATCGACAAGGCGGACATCGAGTTCCCGAACGACCTGCTGCGCGAGCTCGACCGGATGGAGTTCTACGTCTACGAGACGCGCGAACTGGTCAAGGCGCGCCAGCGCCCGATCGTCGTCATCACCAGCAACAACGAGAAGGAGCTGCCGGACGCATTCCTGCGCCGGTGCTTCTTCCACTACATCCGCTTCCCCGACGCCGACACGATGCAGCGGATCGTCGACGTGCACTATCCGGGCCTGAAGAAGTCGCTGCTGAAGGAAGCGCTCGAGTCCTTCTACCGGATCCGCGAGGTGCCCGGCCTGAAGAAGAAGCCGTCCACGTCCGAGCTGCTCGACTGGATCAAGCTGCTGGTCGCCGAGGACATTCCGCCCGAGGCGCTGCGCAGCGACGACCCGAAGGCCGCGATCCCGCCGCTCTACGGCGCGCTGCTCAAGAACGAGCAGGATGTGCACCTGTTCGAGCAGCTCGTCTTCCTGCACCGGCGGGCCGGCCGCCCCTCCTGAGGCCGGCGGGCGGGCCCGTGCTCATCCGCTTCTTCCACCTGCTGCGCGCCGCCGGGGTGCCGGTGTCCATCACCGAGTTCCTCGCGCTGCTCGAGGCGCTCGCGCTCCGCGTCACCGGACCGTCGGTGGAGGAGTTCTACTACCTCGCGCGGACGGCGCTCGTGAAGGACGAGCGCCACTACGACCGCTTCGACCGCGCCTTCGGCGCCCACTTCAAGGGCATCGAGCAGGCCTTCGAGGCGCTGGTCGCGACGGTCCCGGACGAGTGGCTGCGCCGCAATGCGGAGCTGTTCCTCACGGAGGAGGAGAAGGCCCGGATCGAAGCGCTCGGCGGCTGGGAAAAGCTCATGGAGGCGCTGAAGCAGCGGCTCGAGGAGCAGAAGTCGCGCCATCAGGGCGGCAACAGGTGGATCGGCACTGGCGGCACCTCGCCCTTCGGCGCCTACGGCTACAACCCCGAGGGCGTGAGGATCGGCCAGGACGGCTCGCGCAACCGCCGCGCCGTGAAGGTGTGGGACCGGCGCGAGTTCGCGAACCTCGACGACTCGGTCGAGCTCGGCACGCGCAACATCAAGCTCGCGCTGCGCCGGCTGCGGCGCTTCGCGCGCCAGGGCGCGGCCGACCTGCTCGACCTCGAGGGCACCATTGATTCCACCGCGCGCAACGCCGGGCTGCTCGACCTGCGCATGGTCCCGGAGCGGCACAACACCGTTAAGGTGCTGCTGTTCCTCGACGTCGGCGGCTCGATGGACGACCACGTGCGAGCCTGCGAGGAGCTCTTCTCCGCCGCGCGCGGCGAGTTCAAGCACCTCGAGCACTTCTACTTCCACAACTTCGTCTACGAGAGCGTGTGGAAGGACAATCGGCGCCGCCACGCCGAGCGCATCCCGCTGGCCGAGGTGCTGCGCACCTACGGCGCTGACTACAAGCTGGTGCTCGTGGGCGACGCGACCATGAGCCCGTACGAGATCCTGCAGCCGGGCGGCAGCATCGAGCACTGGAACGAGGAGCCGGGTGCTGCCTGGCTCGGGCGGCTGCTCTCGACCTTCCCGCGCCACGCCTGGCTCAATCCGGAGCCCGAGGACCGCTGGGCGTGGACGCCCTCTGTGAAGATCACGCGCGAACTCATGGAGGAGCGGATGTACCCGCTCACGCTCGAGGGCCTCGACCGCGCGATGCGCGCGCTGTCGTAGGGGACTGTCGCCGTCGGAAAACGATGCCTCGCGCGCGGGCGGGATCCGGCCGGAACCCGGCCGCAGCGCAGGCTCAACCGCCGGATCCCGCCGGCGCGCGAGGCACGATTACCGGATCCCGGTTGCCATGCGGTCACTGCGGCCGCAGCACCAGCACGTGCTTCGCCGGTCCTGGCAGGAACGGCGTCGGCTCGCCCGTGACCCACGCGTCGTGCCCCGCGCGGTAGAAGGGCGACAGGAAGTGCCCGCTCTGCCCGCCGGGCATGTGGAAATAGCCGTGCTGCTCGCGCCCCGGCTCCACCGCGAAGCGCTCGGAGGCGCCGAAGGTCGGTGTCTGCACGCGCGGCACCGACCAGTCGCCGGGCATCGGCGTGGCGGGCATGTCGAGCCACGCGGACAGCACCGGCAGCGCCGCGCTGAGCGGGTGGCGGATGCGCACGGTGTTCGCCTGGCCCCAGGGGCAGTCGGCGAGCTGCCCGCAGCCGTCGCTGGCACGGGTGAGAGCCGTCCCGGCGGCCGCCTCGAGCCACGCGTCCCAGCTCTCGAAGCGCGGATCCAGCAGGTGCGGCGGCCGCTCGTTCACGAGCCGCCAGGCCGCGTCGGTGAAGCCGGACGGCACGCGGAATCGCTGCCCGGGCCAGCGGGCGCGCGCCTCGACGGTGAGCATCTCGAATGCACGCTGGGTGACCGCCTGCTCGAACTCGCGCAGCAGGCGGTAGCCGCGCTCCCCGGCGGCCGCGCGGCCGGACCATCCGCGCAGCAGCTGCGCCGCCGTCGCGAAACGCTCGCCGCCGGCTTCGAGCACCGCCAGCAGCAGCGGCATCCACTGGGCCTTGTAGCGGGCCTCGTCGTCGAGGTGCAGCGCTAGGAAGTCGCGCGGTGCAGCGCCTTCGAGCCGGGCGAGGGCATCGTGGATCTGTCGCGACCGCGAGCCGTGGGCATAGCCACCGTCGCCGAGCCGCGCGAGGCGCTCGCCGCCGATCACGCGCGCGTTCGCGCTCCAGGCCTGGCCGCCTGCCGGATCGGCGAGCCGCGGGTGCTCGTCGGCTCCGACCCAGTCGGCCCAGCCCACGCCGGGTTCGGCCCAGGACGCGGGCCGCGACCCGTCGAAGCCTGTGCGCGCGGGGATTCTCCCGGCCACCACCCAGCCGATACGCCCCGTCGCGTCGCCGATCAGCGCGTTCTGCGCGGGAATGCCCGAGCGGCTCGCAATTTCCATCGCCTCGTCGAGATCCGCGGCGCGCTCGAGGTCGAACAGCCCCAGGTTCAACGCCTCGGGCCGGTGCGCCGTCCACGCCAGCGCGACTGGACGGCCGGCGGCATCCTCGCCGGCGAGCGGGCCCCAGATCGTCTCGACGATCGCGAGTCCCTGTGGCTCGCCGTCCGCGATCTCGATGGTCTCGGTGATGCGCGCGAACTCGCGCGACCCCTCGGGCGTCCGGTAGCGGTCGGGGTCGTCCGGCAGGGTCTCGACCACCACGAGGTCCTGGAAGTCGCCGTAGCTGTTGGTGAAGCCCCAGGCCACCCGCCCGTTGCTGCCCGCAACGACGGCCGGCAGCCCGGCCAGGCTCGCGCCGGTGACGTCGACGCCCTCGCCTTGCGCAACGAAGCGCGCCCGATACCATGTGTTGGGCACGCGCAGGCCGAGGTGCATGTCGTTCGCCACCAGCGCATGGCCGCTCGCGGTGCGCGCGCCGGACAGCGCCCAGTTGTTGCTGCCGACCATCGCTGACGGCGCCTCGGGTGCGAAGGTCAGGCGCAGCGGGTTGCCGGCGGCGGGCGCCGCACGCTCGAACAGCGCCGGGTCGATCCGGCGCAGGTCGTACTCCGCCGCCGTGGGCAGCGGCGCGGGCGGCAGGACCGTCCCGTCGAGCGCGGCCTGCCACGCCGGATCCGGCGAATCCATGAATGCGAGCAGCGCGGACGGCAGCGCGGCGGCGAGCAGGTCGTACTCGCGCTCGCGGCGGGCGTCGACGCCCTGAAGGTCCACCCACATCGCGTAGATGACGAGCAGGCTGTCCTCGGGCGACCAGGGCCGCGGCGACTGGCGCAGCAGCAGGTACTCGGGCGGCCGCGCGCCCAGCGCCGCGAGGCCCGAATTGACACCCTCGGTGTAGGCCGAGAGCAACGTGCGCTCGCGCGCCGGCAGCGACGCCAGCACGGCCCGGGCTCGGGCGCGAAAGCGGTGCAGCCGCAGCCGGCGGTCGGCGTCGACCAGTCCAGGGCCCAGCAGCGCCGCGAGCTCACCCGCCGCGGCGCGGCGCGTGAGGTCCATCTGGAAGAAGCGTTCCTGCGCGTGCAGGAAGCCGGTCGCGCGCGCCACGTCCGCGCGGCTGCCGCCGCGCACGACCGGCACGCCGATCGCGTCGCGCTCGATGCGAACCGGCTCATCGAGTCCGGCGAGGCGGCGCTCGCCCTCGAGCTCGGGCAGGCTGGCTCGCAGCGCGAGCCAGCCCGCCAGCAGCAGCAGCGCCACCAGCGCCAGCAGCGCCAGGACGACTCGAAAGACGCTGCGGACACCGCGGCGCATCCTCAGGTTCCGCCGCGGACCTCGAGGATCTTCATCGTGTTCGTGCCGCCGGTCACGCCCGAGCGCTCGCCCTTGGTGAGGATGATGAGGTCGCCGTCCCGGACGAGCCCTAGCTGGCGCAGCTGCGCGAAGATCTCCGGGTACAGCGCCTCCGGGCCGGCATCCACGGCTTCGAAGGAAACCGGGTACACCCCGCGATAGAGCGTCACCCGGCGCAGCGTGCGCTCGTGGCGCGTGAAGGCGTAGATCGGGATGTCGGAGCGGATGCGCGACATCCACAGCGGTGTAGAGCCCGACTCGGTGAGCGCGACGATCGCCTTCACGTCGAGGTGGTTCGCGGTGTTCATCACCGCGCTGGCGATGGCCTCGTCGGTGCGGCTGAAATCACCCTCGAAGCGGGTCCGTTCGCGCCGGTAGGTCATCTGCCATTTCTCGGCGCCGACGATGACCTGCGCCATTTCCCTTATGACCTTGACCGGATAGCGGCCGACGGCTGTCTCGGCCGAAAGCATCACCGCATCGGTGCCGTCCATCACCGCGTTCGCGACGTCCGACACCTCGGCGCGCGTCGGCACCGGGTTCTGGATCATGGACTCCATCATCTGGGTCGCGGTGATGACCGGGCGGTTGCGCGCCCGCGCCAGGCGGATGATGCGCTTCTGCAGCCCCGTGAGCTCGGCGTAGCCGACCTCGACGCCGAGGTCGCCGCGCGCGACCATCACCGCGTCGCTCGCGACGACGACTTCCTCGAGCTGTGCGATGGCCTCGCTGCGCTCGATCTTGGACACGATGCGGGCGTGGCCGCCGGCCGCCTGCAGCAGCCGGCGCGCCTCCTCGACGTCGGCAGCGCTGCGGACGAAGGAGACCGCCAGGTAGTCGACGCCGAGTTCGGCGGCCGTGCGGATGTCGCGGCGGTCCTTGTCGGTCAGCGCGCCGGCGGACAGCCCGCCGCCCTGCTTATTGAGCCCCTTGCTGTCCGACAACTCGCCGCCGAGCGCCACGCGCGTGTTAACGCGCGTGCCCGCCACCGACTCCACGACGAGCGCGATCAGGCCGTCGTTCAGGAGCAGCGTGTCGCCCGGGCGCACGTCGCCCGGCAGGGCCTGGTAGGTGACGCCCACGGCATCCGCGGTGCCGTCGCACGGGCCGAGCGCCGTGTCGAGCGCGAACGCCGCGCCCTCCACGAGCGTGACGAGCCCCGACGCGAAGCCCTCGATGCGGATCTTCGGGCCACTCAGGTCGCCGAGGATGCCGACGTAGCGTCCGGCCGCATCGGCGGCCTCGCGCACGAGCCGCACCCGCCGCGCGTGGTCTTCGGTGCGCCCGTGCGAGAAGTTGATCCGCACCAGGTCGGCGCCCTCGCGCAACATTTCGGTGAGGACCAGCGGGTCGTCCGTGGCCGGACCCAGGGTCGCGAGGATCTTGGCGCGCCGCGGCACGAAGGATTCCTCAGGCGCCGGCCGCGCGCTGTTCGAGCATCGCCACGGCGGGCAGGGTCTTGCCTTCGACGAACTCCAGGAACGCGCCGCCACCCGTGGAGATGTAGGAAACGCCCTCCTCCACCCCGTACTTCTCGATCGCCGCGAGCGTGTCGCCGCCGCCGGCCAGCGAGAAGGCGCCCGAGCGCGCGATCGCATGGGCCAGCACCCGCGTGCCCTCGCCGAACTGGTCGAACTCGAAGACGCCGACGGGCCCGTTCCAGATCACCGTGCCGGCTTTCTGCACGAGCTGGGCAAAACGCTCCGCCGTGTCGGGGCCGATGTCGAGGATCATGTCGTCGTCCGCTACGGCGCGGACGTCCTTGACATCCGCCTCGGCGGTGGCGGAGAACTCCTTGGAGACCACGACGTCGGTGGGCAGCGGGATCTCGACGCCGCGCTCTCGCGACTGCTCGGCGAGCCTGCGCGCGATGTCGAGCATGTCGGGCTCGTGCAGCGACTTGCCGACCGGCAGGCCGGCGGCCGCGAGGAAGGTGTTGGCGATGCCGCCGCCCACGATCAGCTGGTCCACCTTGCCGAGCAGGGACTCGAGCACCGTGAGCTTCGTGGACACCTTCGAACCGCCGACGATCGCCAGCAATGGCCTCGCCGGGCTCCCGAGCGCGGTCTTGAGGGCGGTCAGCTCGCTCGCGAGCAGAGGGCCGGCGCAGGCAACGGGCGCGAAGCGCGCCACGCCGTGGGTGCTCGCCTCGGCGCGGTGCGCCGTGCCGAAGGCGTCCATGACGTAGACGTCGCACAGCGCCGCCATGCGCTTCGCCAGATCCTCCGCGTCCTTCTTCTCGCCCTTGTTGAACCTGACGTTCTCGAGCAGAACCACCTCGCCCGGCGCGACCTCGACGCCGTCGAGCCCGGCGCCAGCCAGCGCCACGCGCCGGCCAAGGAGTTCGCCGAGGCGCAGCGCGACGGGCTCGAGCGAGAGGGCGGGATCGAACTCTCCCTCCTTCGGCCGGCCGAGGTGCGACATCAGCATCACGCGCGCGCCCCTCTCGAGCGCGAGGCGGATGGTCGGCAGCGACGCGCGGATGCGCGCGTCGCTCGTGACCACGCCGTCCTTCACCGGCACGTTCAGGTCCTCACGGATCAGCACGCGCTTTCCCGCGAGGTCCAGGTCGGTCATACGCAGCACGTTGGGCATGCTCTTTCCCCCCTCGGGCGCCGGCCTCAGCGGCCGATCACCCGTGCCATCTCGAGCAGCTTGCAGGAATAGCCCCACTCGTTGTCGTACCAGGCGACGACCTTGACGAAGGTGGGGTCGAGCATGATGCCCGCGTCGGCATCGAACACCGACGTGCAGCTCTCGCCACGGAAGTCGGTCGCGACGACCTTGTCCTCGGTGTAGGCCAGTACGCCCTTGAGCGGGCCCTCGGCCGCGGCCTTCATCGCCTTGCAGATGTCCTCGTAGGTCGTGGCGCGCTCGAGCTCCACGGTCAGGTCGACCACGGACACGTCCGACGTCGGCACGCGGAAGGCCATGCCGGTCAGCTTCTTGTTGAGCGCCGGGATGACCTTGCCCACGGCCTTGGCCGCGCCGGTGGACGACGGGATGATGTTCTCCAGGATGCCCCGGCCGCCGCGCCAGTCCTTGCTGGAGGGGCCGTCCACCGTCTTCTGCGTGGCAGTCGCCGCGTGCACGGTCGTCATCAGGCCGCGCTTGATGCCGAAGGTGTCGTTCAGCACCTTCGCCACCGGGGCGAGGCAGTTCGTCGTGCAGGAGGCGTTCGAGATGATCGCCTGCCCCGCGTAGGTCTCGTGGTTCACGCCGAAGACGAACATCGGCGTTTCGTCCTTCGACGGTGCCGACATGATCACCTTCTTCGCGCCGGCGGCGAGGTGCTTCTCGCCTGTCTCCTTGGTGAGGAACAGGCCCGTGGACTCGATGACGACGTCCGCGCCGACCTCGCCCCACTTCAGCTCGGCCGGGTCCTTCACGGCGGTCAGCCGGACCTTGCGGCCATTCACGACGAGGTGATTGCCCTCGACGGCGATCGTGCCCCCGAAGCGGCCGTGCACCGAATCGTACTGGAGCATGTAGGCCAGATAGGCCGGCTCCAGCAGGTCGTTGACGCCGACGATCTCCACGTCCGGGAAGTGCTTCACGGCTGCACGGAAGGCCATGCGCCCGATGCGGCCGAAACCGTTGATGCCCAGCTTGATGGTCATGTCTGTTACCCCTGTTGCAATTGGTCAGGAACGGGAAGCGCCGGCCGGCAGCAGGCCGCGCATGGCGTCGGCCGCAGCCTCCGCCGTGAAGCCGAAATGTCGGAACAGGTCCCCGGCCGGCGCCGAGGCGCCGAAGGTCGTCATGCCGATGACCCGCCCGCGCGGGCCCACGAAGCGCCACCAGGCGTCCGGCACGCCGGCCTCGATGGCCACGCGGCTCGCGACGGCGGACGGCAGCACGCGCTCGCGGTAAGGTGCATCCTGGCGGTCGAAGGCGCTGACGCAGGGCATGGACACGACCCGGATGCGCCGCCCCTCCGCGGCCAGCAGCCGCGCGGCCTCGACCGCGAGACCGACTTCCGAGCCGGTCGCGAGGAAGATGCCCTCGGGCGCGCCCTCGCAGTCGAGCAGCACGTAGCCGCCGCGCGCCACGGCCTCGACCTGCATGGAGGTGCGCGGCTGGTGGGGCAGCGCCTGGCGCGTAAGCACCAGGCAGGTGGGGCCGCTGGTGCGCGTAAGCGCCGCGACCCAGGCGGTCCAGGTCTCCACCGTGTCGCAGGGCCGCCAGACCTCCATGTTGGGTATGAGCCGCAGCGAGGCGATATGTTCCACCGGCTGGTGCGTGGGCCCGTCCTCGCCGAGGCCGATCGAGTCGTGCGTCAGCACGTGGATCGCCGGCAGGTGCATCAGCGCCGCCATGCGCAGCGCGTTGCGCGCGTAGTCGGAGAAGACGAGGAAGGTGCCGCCGTAGGGGACGAGACCGCCGTGCAGGGCGGCGCCGTTCATGATGGCGGCCATGCCGAACTCGCGCACGCCGTAGTGCACGTAGCGGCCGTCCGGCCGGTCGGCCGCCACGGCGGCGACACCCTTGATGCGGGTGTTGTTGGACCCGGTCAGGTCGGCCGAGCCGCCGAGCAGCTCGGGCAGCAGCGGGCCGAGGGCGTTCAGCACGGCCTGCGAGGACTGCCGGGTCGCGATGTTTGCGCCCGCCGCCTGGGCCTTGCGGGTGAGCGCCGCCGCACGTGCGAGGAAGTCCGCGGGCAGCTTTCGCTCCATGCGCCGCTCGAACTCGCGTGCCAGTCCCGGATGCTCGGCGCGGTAGGCCTTGAAGGCGCGCTTCCAGCGGTTCTCGGCCCGCTTGCCGCGCGCGGTCGCGTCCCACTCGGCGCGGATGTCGTCCGGCACCTCGAAGGGCGCGTGCGGCCAGCCGAGCTGCTCGCGCGCCAGGCGGACCTCCTCCTCCCCGAGCGCTGCGCCGTGGCACTCCTCCTTGCCCTGCTTGTTCGGTGCGCCGTAGCCGATGATGGTCTTGCAGCAGATCAGCGTGGGCCTGGCCGTCTCGCGACGCGCCTTGCGGATCGCGCGGGAAACCGCCGCCGGGTCGTGCCCGTCCACTTTGCGGATCACCTGCCAGCCATAGGCTTCGAAGCGCTTCGGCGTGTCGTCGGTGAACCAGCCGTGCACCTCGCCGTCGATCGAGATGCCGTTGTCGTCGTAGAAGCAGATGAGCTTGCCTAGGCCCCAGGTGCCGGCGAGCGAGCAGGCCTCGTGGGAGACGCCCTCCATCAGGCAGCCGTCGCCGAGAAACACCCAGGTGCAGTGGTCGACGACGTCGTGTCCCGGCCGGTTGAACTCGGCCGCGAGCAGCTTCTCGGCCAGCGCCATGCCGACCGCGTTGGCCAGTCCCTGACCGAGCGGACCCGTGGTCGTCTCGACGCCCATGTCCGGTTCGCGCTCGGGATGGCCGGCCGTCCGGAAGCCCAGCTGGCGGAAACCACGCAGGTCGTCGAGGCTGACGTCGTAGCCGCCGAGGTGCAGCAGCGAATAAAGCAGCATCGAGCCGTGTCCGTTCGACAGCACGAAGCGGTCACGGTCGTACCAGCGGGGATTGCCCGGGTTGTGCTTGAGGTGGTCGCGCCAGAGCACCTCGGCGATGTCTGCCATGCCCATGGGCATGCCAGGGTGGCCGGAGTTGGCCCGCTGGACCGCATCCATGCTGAGGGCACGCAGGGCGTTGGCACGGTCGCGGCGGCTCGGCATGGCGTCTACTCCGGAAAGCACCCGCCATTGTCCCCGATCGGCGCCGGCGCGGGCAATCGTGTCATCCCCCGAGGGCGTGAACGCCGGCACCGTCCAGCGGCTATACTTTCCGGTCGACGCGCCACCCTACGGCGCAACCCAGGAAGGACCAGTGGCAACGTCTCATCTATTCACCTCCGAATCGGTGTCCGAGGGACATCCGGACAAGCTGGCGGACCAGGTTTCCGACGCGGTGCTCGACGCGATCCTCGCCCAGGACAAGCGTGCCCGCGTGGCCTGCGAGACGCTGGTCAAGACGGGCGTGGCCATCGTCGCCGGTGAGGTCACCACTCATGCCTGGGTGGACCTCGAGGATCTCGTCCGCGGCGTGATCAAGGACATCGGCTACACGTCCTCCGACGTGGGCTTCGACGGTGCGACCTGCGGCGTCCTCAACCTGATCGGCAAGCAGTCACCGGACATCAACCAGGGCGTGGACCGCAAGAATCCCGAGAAACAGGGTGCGGGCGACCAGGGCCTGATGTTCGGCTACGCCTGCAACGAGGCGCCCGAGTACATGCCGGCGCCGATCTACTACTCCCACCGCCTCGTCGAGCAGCAGGCGAAGGTCCGCAAGGGCCGCAATTCCCCGCTGCCCTGGCTGCGGCCGGACGCGAAGTCGCAGGTCACCCTGCGCTACGAAGGCGGGCGCATCACCGGCCTCGATGCCGTGGTGCTCTCGACGCAGCACGACCCGGACGTCAGGTACCGCGACCTGCGCGAGGGCGTGATGGAGCACATCCTCAGGCCCGTGCTGCCGAAGAAGTGGCTGGACCGGCTGCCCGCGAGCCGCATCCACATCAACCCGACCGGCAAGTTCGTGATCGGCGGCCCCGTGGGCGACTGCGGGCTGACCGGGCGCAAGATCATCGTGGACAGCTACGGCGGCATGGCCCGCCACGGCGGCGGTGCCTTCTCGGGGAAGGACCCGTCCAAGGTCGACCGTTCAGCGGCCTACGCTGCGCGTTACGTCGCCAAGAACATCGTGGCCGCCGGCCTCGCCGACCGCTGCGAGATCCAGGTCTCCTACGCCATCGGCGTGGCCCGCCCGACTTCGATCACGGTCGAGACCTTCGGCACCGGCCGGGTCCCGGACGAGCGCCTCGAGAAGCTGGTGCGCGACCACTTCGACCTGCGCCCCTGGGGCATCATCCAGATGCTCGACCTCGTTCGACCCATGTACCGCGCCACGGCCGCCTACGGCCACTTCGGCCGGAAGCCGCAGCAGGTGACCTACCGCTGGACGGAGCGCAGCAACGGCCGCGCGGTCGAGAAGAAGGAGACCTTCACGTCCTTCACCTGGGAGCGCACGGACCGCGCCGAGGCGCTGCGCGAGGCTGCCGGCCTCAAGTAACCCACCGGCCGCCCCCAGGCGCCGCACGCGTGAGCCAGAAGCGCTACCTGCTCTACGGTTCCGAGCGATACGCGCTCGCGATCCTGCGTCCCCTGCAGGACGCGATCCGCCGGCGCGGCGGCGAGGCCGCATGGTTCTTCGACGGCCCGGGCGCAGAGGACCTCCTGCCGGGCGAGCGCCTGCTCGACGTGGCGGGCGTGCGCAGCTGGCGGCCGATCGCCGTGGTGACGTCCTCGAACGCGGTGCCGCACTTCTTCCCCGGCGTGAAGGTCGAGACCTTCCACGGCTTCGACGCCGGCAAGCCGCGGCACATCTACATCCGCGGCTTCTTCGACCTCTACTGCACGACCGGGCCGCGCGACACTGCGCTGTTCCAGGCGCTGGCCGAAAGGCTCGGCCACTTCAGCGTCGCCGAGACGGGCTGGCCCAAGCTCGACCCGTTCATGCGCGAGATCGCGGGGCCGCTGCCGGCCGTCCGCGACCCGCCCGTCATCCTGTTCCACTCGACGTTCTCGCCCTCCTGGAGCGCGGCCGAGACCCTTCACGACGAGGTCCGGCGCCTGTCGCGCGACGGCCGCTGGCGCTGGATCGTGACCTTCCACCCGAAGATGAGCTCCGCGACCGTCGCGCGGTTCAAGTCACTGCAGAACGACCACCTGCGTTTCGCCGCGAACGACAACATCCTCGAGCTCTTCCCGCAGGTGGACATGATGTGCTCGGACACGTCCTCGGCGCTGAACGAGTTCCTGCTGTCCGGCAAGCCGGTGGTGACCTTCCGCAACCGCCGCCCGGGACCGCAGCTGATCGACATCCACGAGGTGGCCGAGTTCGAGCCGGCCGTCGCCCGGGCGCTCTCGCGGCCGCCGGAACTCCTTCGGGCGATCCGGGAGTACGGCGATGCCATACACCCGTACCGCGACGGAGCCTCGAGCGAACGCGTCCTCGACGCGATCGACGCCTTCATCGCCGCCGGTGCGCGCAACCGCCGCAGCAAGCCCCTGAACCTCTGGCGCAAACTCAAGCTGCGCCGCAGGATCGGCTACTGGGGACCGGCGCGGGTCGACTGAGCGGCGCCTGCGGGAGCCACGGTCCCGGCCGTCGAATCCGTCACGCCGCGGCCTGCGATACGTTGAGCGCGGGAGGCCGCCGGGCTACCATTTCCCGCATCAGGCCCGCCGAGGAGCGCTGCACCAGGGATGCCCCTGCCAGGCTCGGTGGGCCGTCCCCCGTGTTCCAACGGCGCTCAGCTTCATCAGGAGACTGACATGAACGCCGTCGTCGATCGCTCGACTTTCTCCGACTACCACGTCAAGGACATCTCCGAGGCCGGGTTCGGCCGCAAGGAAATGGCCATCGCCGAGACCGAGATGCCCGGTCTCATGGCGATCCGCGAGGAATACCGCCAGCAGCAGCCGCTCAAGGGTGCCCGTATCGCGGGCAGCCTGCACATGACCATCCAGACGGCGATGCTGATCGACACCCTGAAGGCGCTCGGCGCCGACATCCGCTGGGCGTCGTGCAACATCTACTCGACGCAGGACCACGCCGCCGCGGCGGTCGCGGCCGCCGGCATCCCGGTGTTCGCCTACAAGGGCGAGACGCTCGACGAATACTGGGAATTCACCCACCGCATCTTCGACTGGCCCAGGGGCCAGTTCGCCAACATGATCCTCGACGACGGCGGCGACGCGACCCTGCTGCTGATGCTCGGCAGCGACGCGGAGAAGGATCCGTCGGTGATCGCCAACCCGACGAACGAGGAGGAGGTCGCTCTCTACGCCTCCATCCGGCGCCGCCTCGAGACGAGCCCGGGCTGGTACTCGCAGCGGCTCGCGCACATCCGCGGCGTCACCGAGGAGACGACCACCGGGGTCAAGCGGCTCTACCGCCTCGCGCGCGAAGGCAAGCTGCCGTTCCCGGCCATCAACGTCAACGACTCGGTCACCAAGTCGAAGTTCGACAACCTCTACGGCTGCCGCGAGTCGCTGGTGGACGCGATCAAGCGCGCCACCGACGTGATGGTCGCCGGCAAGGTGGCGGTCGTCTGCGGCTACGGCGACGTGGGCAAGGGCTCGGCGCAGGCGCTGCGCGCGCTCTCGGCCCAGGTGTGGGTGACCGAGATCGACCCCATCTGCGCGCTGCAGGCCGCGATGGACGGCTACCGGGTCACCACGATGGAGGAGGCCTGCGACAAGGCGGACATCTTCGTGACGGCCACCGGCAACAAGTCGGTGATCACGCACGAGCACATGCAGCGGATGAAGCACCAGGCGATCGTCTGCAACATCGGCCACTTCGACAGCGAGATCGAGATCGCGGCGCTGAAGCAGTACACCTGGGAGGGCATCAAGCCGCAGGTGGACCACGTCGTGTTCCCGGACGGCAAGCGCCTCATCGTGCTGGCCGAGGGCCGGCTCGTGAATCTCGGCTGCGCCACCGGGCACCCATCCTTCGTGATGTCCAATTCCTTCACCAACCAGGTACTCGCTCAGATCGAACTCTTCTGCCACGGCGCGAAGTACGAGAAGTGCGTCTACGTGCTGCCGAAGCACCTCGACGAGAAGGTCGCCCGCCTGCACCTCGAGCGCATCGGCGTGAAGCTCACCAGGCTGACCCCCGAGCAGTCGGCCTACATCGGCGTTCCCGAGGCCGGCCCGTACAAGCCGGAGCTCTACCGGTACTGAGTGGAACCCGGCCCGCCGCCTGTGCGGCGGGCCGGGACGCTGCGCGCGCCGCGCGGTTTGCTAGGATCAGGCCATGAGCGCCTCCCGGCGCCCGCGCAAGCGGCGCAACAAGCCTCTCCGCCTGCTGCAGTTCACCGACTCGCACGTCAGCGGCGACGAGGGCGGCAAGGTGCGTGGCATGGACACGCTGGCCTCGCTGGCGGCCTGCGAGGAACACGCACGGCGCCACCACGCCCCGGTGGACGCCATGCTGCTGACCGGCGACCTCGTGCAGGACGACGCGCGTGGCTACCTGCGCCTCGCGCGGCTGTTCGCTCGCAGCCGCACCCCGGTTCATTGCCTCCCGGGCAACCACGATCTGCCGGCCGAGATGGCCGACCTGCTCTCGCGGCGGCCGTTTCGGCTGGACCCGGTGGTCCGCTGCGACGAGTGGACGCTCGTCCTGCTCGACAGCTCGGTTCCAGGGGCGGGCCACGGCGAGCTCGGGCCGGAGAGCATCGACTTCCTGGACGACGCGCTCGCGCGCTACTCGGACACCCACGCGCTGGTCGTGCTGCACCACCACCCTGTCCCTACCGGAAGCCCGTGGCTGGACGACATCATGCTGCGCGATCCCGGCCGCTTCCTCGACCTGCTGGCGCGGCACGACAACGTGCGGGGTCTCCTCTGGGGGCACGTGCACCAGGCCTACGACGCGCTGCACGACGGCGTGGTGCACATGGCCACCCCGTCCACGTGCTTCCAGTTCCTGCCCGGTTGCACGGACTTCAAGCTCGACGAGCGGCCGCCCGGCTACCGCTGGCTGCACCTCTACCCGGACGGCGAGATCGAGACCCGCGTGGTGTGGCTCGAGGAAGTCCCCGAGCGGGCTCACTCGCCGAAGCGGTAACCGAATCGGGCGATGTCGTCGGCGTAGAGCCGTGCCACGTGCCCGGCCGTGGCGTCGTCGTAGTAGGCGGTGTACTTCGCGTGGCGGTGGACGTTCACGTGCGGCAGCTGCAGCGCGTTCGTGCCCGGCAGGCCCAGCCGCTCGGCGAGAACCGGCAGCCGCTGCGCGGCGTCCTCGAGCCGGATCACCTCGTCCACGAGCTCGTGCCCCTCGCCGTCGCCGGCGAAGGCGGCGATCGACCACGTGCCCTTCCGGCGCCAGCCGTGGTGTGGCTTGCCGCCGCCGCCGCGCCCGGAGGTCTCGACCTCCCGCACCCAGCGCCGGAAGCCCTCGACGTCGGGCGCGACACCGCGGCCACGGATGAACCGCGACAGCGCATCGGTGACGTCACGGACGCGTCCGGCCACGCCGCGATCGAGGATGGCGGCATACACCGACACCAGTCGCGCCCAGGGGTTACGGACGAACGTGAACTTGTAGTACGAATCGAAATCCCAGCCGCGCTCGCGGAAGACCTCGCGCAGCTCCACCGGCAGGATGTGGTCGTAGAAGGGAAACTCGGCCGTACGCTCGCGCAGGCGGACGCACTTGATCTCCGAGAAGGGATCGAGCATCAGGCGCACACTCTCCGAGCCGGTCTTCGGGTTGGAGAAGAAGACGAACTTGTAGCGATGCGAGATGCGCAATTGGAACCTGCCGCAGGACCCGTCCGCGAAAGTCTAGCGCAACGGCCTCGCGGCGACGCGGCTGCCGCGCGGCCGGCCGCCGCCCCGGTGTATCCTACGTTTCCCGCGCCCGGCGGCCTCCGGGCCACCCCGCAGCGACCATCGAGGAGCCGTCGTGTCCCTGTACCAGGAAGCCTGCCGCTACATACCGGGGGGCGTGAACTCGCCCGTGCGCGCCTTTCGCAGCGTCGGCGGCGAACCGGTGTTCTTTGCCCGGGCCTCGGGGGCCTGGGTCGAGTCGGCGGACGGCCGGCGGTTCATCGACTACGTCGGCTCATGGGGGCCCATGATCCTCGGCCATGCCCATCCCGACGTGATCGCGGCGGTGCGCGAGAAGGCGCTCGACGGCCTGTCTTTCGGCGCACCCACGGCCATCGAGACCGAGCTCGCGCGCAGGGTCATCGAGCTCGTGCCCTCGATCGAGCTGCTGCGCATGTGCAGCTCCGGCACCGAGGCGACCATGAGCGCGATCCGGCTCGCGCGCGGCTGCACGGGGCGCGACCGCATCCTGAAGTTCGAGGGGTGCTACCACGGCCACTCGGACTCGCTGCTGGTCAAGGCGGGCTCGGGCGCGCTGACGCTCGGCGTGCCGACCTCGCCGGGCGTGCCGGCGGATCTCGCCCGCCACACGAACACCCTGCCCTACAACGACGTCGCCGCCCTCGAGGAGTTCTTCAAGGTCGCGGGTGACTCGACCGCCTGCGTCATCGTCGAGCCCGTCGCCGGCAACATGAACTGCATCCCGCCGGTGCCCGGCTTCCTGGAGAGCCTGCGCCGGCTGTGCACGCAGCACGGCGTGGTGCTGATCTTCGACGAGGTGATGACGGGCTTTCGCGTCTCTCGCGGCGGCGCGCAGGAGCTCTACGGAATCCGCCCCGACCTCACGACCCTCGGCAAGATCATCGGCGGCGGCATGCCGGTCGGCGCCTTCGGCGGCCGGCGCGACATCATGGAGCGCCTCGCGCCGCTCGGCCCGGTCTACCAGGCCGGCACGCTGTCCGGGAACCCGGTGGCCATGGCGGCCGGTCTCGCGACGCTTGCCGGCCTCGCCGCGCCCGGCTTCCACGCGCGCCTCGCGCAGCGGACGCGTGAGCTCTGCGACGGCCTCGAGGCTGCCGCGCGCCGGGCCGGCGTCCCGTTCACGACCAACCACGTCTGCGGCATGTTCGGCCTGTTCTTCACCGGCACCGGGCCGGTGACGAGCTACGCGCAGGCGACGGCCTGCGACGTCGAGCGCTTCAAGCGCTTCTTCCACGGCATGCTCGCCGAGGGCGTGTACCTCGCCCCGTCCGCCTTCGAGGCCGGCTTCATCTCCGCGGCGCACGGCGACGCGGAAATCGAGGCCACGCTCGCCGCGGCTGCAAGGGTCTTCGCCAACCTGGGCTGAACCCGCCGGCCGGTCAGGCGGGGTCGAGGCGTATCAGCGGCGACAGCACCGCGATCCGCTCGAGCGGATCGTCCATCTCGAGCAGCACCTGCCGCGCCTGCAGGTCGAGCGGCAGCAGCTCCGCGAGCCGGTGCCCGATCCAGGCCGCGTCCTGGAAGGCGGGCTCGGCGTGGGCGTACGCCTCGCCCAGCTCGGGCAGCACGCGGCGCAGCGCCTCGGCGAGGTGCGCGTGCTGCGCCGGCAGCGGCACGGCGGCCTCCGGGCCCAGGTCCTCGACGCGGCCCATGTTGAGGCCGTCGGACGCACGCCAGTTCTCGAGCACGCGGAAGCGTCCGACCCCGCGGCAGGCAATGCCCAGGAGCCCGTCCTCGAGCCGGCTGAAGTCCACGATCTGGGCCTCGGTGCCGACCTCGGCGAAGCGGGCCGGTCCGCCGGATTCCACACCCTGCCGGATCAACACGACGCCGAAGCCCGAGTCCTCCCGCATGCAGCGGCGCACCATGTCCACGTAGCGCGTCTCGAAGATGCGCAGGGGCAGCGGGCCGCCCGGAAAGAGCACCGTGTTCAGGGGAAAGAGCGGGATCTCGCGCATCATGGCCTCACGGCCCGGGCGGGTCGCTCGCCTCGGGCTCCTCGCCCCAGCGGGGCATGAAGTCCTGTTCGACGCCGAGGTGATCGAGGATGCGCGCGACCACGTAGTCCACGAGGTCCTGGACGCGCTGCGGCCGGTGGTAGAAGCCGGGGTTCGCCGGCAGCACCGTGGCTCCGGCCTCGGCGACGGCCACCATGTTGCGCAGGTGGACGAGGCTCGCAGGGGTCTCGCGCGGGACGAGGATCAGCAGCCGCCGCTCCTTGAGCATCACGTCGGCGGCGCGCTCGATCAGGTTGCGGCTCGCGCCCACCGCAATGGACGACAGCGTGGCCATCGAGCAGGGGCAGACGACCATCGCCTGTGGCGCGCCGGACCCGGAGGCCACGCAGGCGCTCCACTCCTCCTGGCCATAGGCACGCAGCTGACCGGGCGCGGCGCCGAAACGGCCCATGAAGTAGCGCTCCATCTCGCTGGCGCGCCCCGGCACCTGTTCGTCAGTCTCGGAAGCAAGCACGATCAGCGCGGGCTTCGACACCATGAGGTGCACCTGCCGGCCCGCAGCCAGCAGCCGCTCGAGCAGCGTCAGGCCGTACTGCGCCCCCGAGGCCCCGGTCATCGCCAGCGCCACCGGGTCTTCGCGTGTCTTCGCGTTCAAGCCACCTCCTTCGCGCCGAGCGCCTCGAGCAGCCTGCCGTGCAGTCCGTCGAAGCTGCCGTTGCTCATGACCAGCACCTGGTCCCCCGGCGCCAGCTCGGCCGCGAGCGCCCGGACCAGCACGCCCACGTCGTCGGCGACCGAGGCGCCCGCGCCGATCGCCGCCGCCACCGCCCCAAGATCCCAGCCCAGGTCGCGCGGGCGGAAGAGCCAGACGCGGTCGGCGCCAGCGAGCACACCCGCCAGCTCGTCGCGGTGCACGCCGAGCTTCATGGTGTTCGAGCGCGGCTCGAGCACCGCCACGATGCGCGCGTTGCCGACGCGGCCGCGCAGCCCGGCGAGCGTCGTCGCGATCGCCGTCGGGTGGTGCGCGAAGTCATCGTAGACCGTGACGCCGCCCGCCACGCCGCGCAGCTCCATGCGCCGCCGCACGCCGCGGAAGCGGCACAGGGAGTCGATCGCCGCCTCCGGCGCGGCGCCCGCGTGACAGGCCGCCGCGATCGCCGCGAGCGCGTTGTCGACGTTGTGCAGCCCGATCAGCGGCCAGGCGACGACTCCCAGCGGCCGGCCGCCGCGCAGGACCTCGAAGCGCGACCCGTCGGGCGCCTCGAGCCGCGCCTGCCATTCGGCGGCGACACCATGCGCGAAGCCCTCCCGCGGCGTCCAGCAGCCCATTGCGAGCGTCGCCTCGAGGGCGGGGTCGCCGGCGTTGAATATGATGCGGCCGGCCCCCGGCACGGTTCGAACCAGGTGATGCACCTGGCGCTGAATGGCGGCCAGGTCCGGATAGATGTCGGCGTGATCGAACTCCAGGTTGTTCAGCACCAGAGTGCGCGGCCGGTAATGCACGAACTTGGAGCGCTTGTCGAAGAAGGCCGTGTCGTACTCGTCGGCCTCGACGACGAACGGCGCGCCCGAGCCGAGCCGCGCCGAGCGGTCGAAGTCGGCCGGCACGCCGCCGACCAGGAAGCCCGGCGACAGCCCCGCCTGCTCGAGGATCCACGCCGCCATGCAGGTCGTCGTGGTCTTGCCGTGTGTGCCCGCCACCGCGACCACGTGCCGGCCGCGCAGCACATGCTCGGCCAGCCACTGCGGACCCGACGTATAGGGAATCCCGCTGTCGAGCAGCTGCTCGACGACCGGGTTGCCGCGGCTCAGCACGTTGCCCACCAGGACGACATCCGGCGCGGGGTCGAGCTGGGCCGGGTCGTAGCCCTCGATAAGGCCGATGCCGAGCGCCTCGAGCTGAGTGCTCATCGGCGGGTAGACACCCTTGTCGCTGCCCGTGACCCGGTGGCCGGCCGCCTGCGCGAGCGCGGCGATTCCGCCCATGAACGTGCCGCAGATGCCGAGGATGTGGACGTGCATTCAGGCTCCCGCGGGGAAGAGCGCGGAGAGCAGCGCTGAGCTGCCGACCACGTAGGCCAGGGCGATCGCCACGCCGGTGGCGAGGCCCGTGTCGAGCGCCGCGCGCAGGATGAAGCCGATCACGAACAGGTACCACAGGACCACGCCGATCGACCCGCCCCAGACCAGCAGTGCCAGCGGGTAGCTCGACTCGGCCGGCGCCTTGAAGGCGAGGAGCACGACCACGAAGGGTGCGAGGACGGCGCCCGTCCCGAGCAGCGCCGTGAGCGTCTGGCGGTAGCGGCGCTGCCGGCGTGCCAGCGCGAGTACCACCCATAAGGGCAGCGCAAGCAGCGCCAGGTCGGCGAGCGTCCGTCCGAGGATGGAGTCGGAACCGAAGATCATGAAGGACTGCAGCGCGGAGAACGCGGTGTAGGCGAGGCCCGCGACCAGCAGCAGCGCGGCGGAATCCGGCAGGTCCGCGGGACTGCGCCGCCAGAGCGCGATCTCCCAGAATGCCTTGACCAGTGCCTGCATGCGCCGCCTTGGGATGCGCGCGCCAGGATCGCATAATGGCGCACTCGCGCGGATTGTAGCCAAGTGACGGGGTGCCCGTGTCCGAATACCAGCTGATCGACCGGCGGCAGCAGCTCGCGCCCGCGCTCGAGGCTCTCGCCGGCGCCGACGGCCTGGCGCTCGACACCGAGTTCGTTCGCGAGCGCACCTACTTCCCGCGCCTGTGCCTCGTGCAGCTCGCGGACCCGGACGCCCGTCACGTGCTGCTCGTGGATCCGCTCAGGCTCGACGACCTCGCACCGCTCGCATTGCTGCTCGGCGATCCCGGCCGCACCAAGCTCATCCACGCCGCGCGCCAGGACCTGGAGACGCTGCTCCCGCTCACCGGCGCGCCGGCTGCGCCCGTCTTCGACACGCAGGTCGCTGCAGGGCTCCTCGGTTTCCCGGCCCAGGTGGGCTACGGCGAGCTGGTCCGGCTGGTGCTCGGGGTCGAGCTGGAGAAGGGACACGCGCGCACCGATTGGGCAGCCCGGCCGCTCAAGCCCGCGCAGCTCGCCTACGCGGCGGACGACGTGCGCTTTCTCGGACCCGTCGCGACCGAGCTCCGCGCGCGTCTCGAGGCGGCCGGGCGGCTCGACTGGGCGCGCGAGGATTGCGCGCCGCTCACGGACCCCGGGACCTACCGCAGCGCGCCCGAGGAGGCGGTCTATCGCTTCGCCCGCGCCAGCGAAGCCGGGGTCGACCCCGGCCATCCTCCAGTAGGTGCGCGACGGGATCGAGCGCA
>JBBINN010000010.1:0-11788 GCA_037443885.1 Gammaproteobacteria bacterium
GGCTCGGGCGCGAACACCGGCGGGTCGAGCAGGACGGTGTACTCGCGCAGCAGGCGGCCGCGCGGCCAGTTGACTTCCACCAGCAAGGTGACGAAGGGTTCGGCGATGGGCGCGCTCGAGGACACGAGCAGGACGCTGCGGCCGTCACGGCCGCGGCCCACGCTGAAACGGATCGAATCGAGGAAGGCGGGGCGGTCGAGGCCGTAGCGCTGGAACAGGTCGCGCGAGGCCAGCTGGGCAGACAGGCTCCCAAGCTCGTCCGCAGTCGGGGCCACGAGGTCGATTTCAGCCGATAGGGGTTCATTCAGCGCTGAATTGAGGCGGATGTCGCCCAGTCCCAGCGCCCAAGCAGCCTGCGGCACAAGCAGCAGCGCCGACATGGCGGCGCGCAATTTCCAGCTCATCTTGACTCCCAGGCGGCCGTCCCCGTTGCCCGAAGCATCGGCTCCGGCGGCCGAAACCGGTGTGAAATCAATCACAAGTCGCGGATCCGTCGAACTATAGCTTACACGCCCGATTTACCAAAATCTGGACGCCGGTCACGCTCTGGGGCCGGTCAACGCTGTCTGGATTGCTGCGCTGGACCCCGTGGGCAGGCCGCGCAGGCCAAGCAGCGCCACCAGGGTCGCCAGTGCCGCGACGGCGGCCGCAACGAAAAAAGCCATGGACGGCCCGACGTGCTCCCAGGTCCAGCCGGCGACCAGCGCCCCCACCATGCCGCCGAGACCGAAGCCGATGCTCCCGTGCAGCGCCTGCGCCCTTGCTGCCGCCCCGGCCGGGAACAGCCGCCGGGCCACCTCGACTGCACAGAGATGAAAGAGTCCGAAGCTCGCCATGTGACCGGCCTGGGCAAACAGCATCACGGCCAGCTGCCCTGGAAACGCGGCGATGAGCAACCAGCGGACCGTGGTCGCCGCGACGGCCGTCACCACGAGGCCCTGCAGGCTGAAGCGCGCCAGCAGCTGCCGGCCGAGCAGGAACACGGCGATCTCGGCGGCCACCGCCCAGGCCCACAGCAGCCCGATGGCCAGGCGCGAGTAGCCGTGCTGCGCGAGGTACAGGGACAGGAAGCTGTAGTACGCACCGTGGCTCAGCAGCATCAGGAACGACACCAGCAGGAACGCGAGCACGCGCCGGTCCCGCAGTGCCGGGCCGAGCGGCGTTACATCGCGGCGATGGCCGCTGCCGGCGCCGGAGCCAAGGCCCGCCAGCGCGAGCCAGGTACAGCCGATGAGCGCGGCGAGCAGCCACGGCATCGCCATGACCCGCTCCCCGTCGAGCACGCCGCCGGCCGCGGCAGAAGTCGCGATGAACCCCACCGAGCCCCAGAGCCGCAGCGAGCCGTAGCGCCCCGACTCGGCGCCGAGCGCCTCCAGCACGTGCGCGTCGTAGACGGATACGATCCCGTTCCACAGCGCGCTGTACAGCGCCAGCACGAGGGCGACCGCGAGCAGCGATTCGAGCCAGGGGAAGGCGAGCGCGCAGGCGAGGCAGACGGCCGCGGCCATGCGCAGCAGCGCCAGCGGCCGCCCGGAGGTGTCGGACCAGTGCGCGTAGGCCGGCGCGCCGACGATGCGCAGCGCCGCGAAAACGCCCATCAGGATGCCGATCTGCAGCGCGTCGAAGCCGCGCGCATCCAGGTAGACCGGCCAGTAGGGGACGAACAGGCCGAGCGCGGCGAAGTACCAGAAGAACCCGGCCGCGAGCCTTGCGCGGGATGCGGCCAAGTCAGCGCGGGCGCGTAATGTCCGGCGTGGGCGAGGTCACGCCGGCGCACTGCGCGCGGTGGCGCAAGACGTGATCCATCAGGACGAGCAGCACCATCGCCTCGACGATCGGGACGGCGCGCAGGCCGACGCAGGGATCGTGGCGGCCGGTGGTGACGACCTCGACCGGGTTGCCGGCCACGTCGATGGTCCAGCCGGGCACCTGGATGCTGGAGGTGGGCTTGAGCGAGACGTGCACGACCAGATCCTGCCCGGTGGTAATGCCGCCGAGCGTGCCGCCCGCGTGGTTCGAGCGGAAGCCGCCGGGCGTCAGCTCGTCGCGGTGCTCGCTGCCGAGCTGCGCCGCCACCGCCACGCCGTCGCCGATCTCCACCGCCTTCGCGGCGTTGATCCCCATCAGCGCGTGCGCGAGGTCCGCGTCGATCCGGTCGAACATCGGCTCGCCGAGCCCCACTGGCACGTTGCGCGCCACGGCGGTGACGCGGGCGCCGACCGAGTCGCCCTTGCGGCGCAGCTCCCACATGCAGGCCTCGAGCTCCTCGAGGCGCGCCGGGTCGGGGCTGAAGAATGGGTTGCCGTCGGCGGCGTCCGGATCCACCGGCGACAGGTCGAGCGGGCCCATCTTCGACAGCCAGCCGCGCACTGCGATGCCGAATTGCTCGCGCAGGTACTTGCGGGCGATGGCCGCGGCAGCGACGGTCGCCACGGTGATGCGCGCCGAGGAGCGCCCGCCGCCGCGGTAGTCGCGGAAGCCGTACTTCTGCTGGTGGGTGTAGTCGGCGTGTCCCGGCCGGAAGCGGTCCTTGATCCGGTCGTAGTCGCGCGAGCGCTGGTCGGTGTTCTCGATCACGAGGCCGATCGCGGCGCCGGTCGTCCGGCCCTCGAAGACGCCGGACAGCAGCCGCACGCGGTCCTCCTCGCGGCGCTGGCTGGTGAAGTGCGAGGTGCCCGTGCGGCGGCGGTCCACGTCCGCCTGCAGCTCGGTCTCCGAGATCTCGAGCCCCGGCGGGCAGCCGTCCACGATCGCGCCGAGCGCGGGCCCGTGACTCTCGCCGAAGGTGGTGACGGTGAACAGCGTTCCGAAGGTGTTGCCTGACACGGGGATTCCTATTGGGGGCGCGCCGCGAGGCGCAGCGCGCTGCGGTGCGACCTGACCTGTCCGGCGGTGAGCAGCAGCACACCGCCCCCGCCGCGCTCGAACTCGACCCACGTGAACGGCACGCTCGGCCAGCGGCGCTCGACCGCGGGCTGCGAGTCGCCGACCTCGACCACGAGTATCCCGTCGCCGGCGAGGTGCCGGGCGGCGCCGTCCAGGATGCGCGCCACCACGTCGAGGCCGTCGCGTCCCGCGGCGAGGCCGACTCGCGGCTCGCGACGGTACTCCACGGGCAGCTGGTCCACCTCGGGCGCGGGCACGTAGGGCGGATTGCTCACGATGATATCGTAGCGCGCGTCGCCGAGGCCGCCGTAGACGTTCGACAGCACGGGCCGAACCCGGTGCTCGAGGCGGTGGCGGCGGATGTTGCGCGCCGCCACCGCGAGCGCGCGATGCGACAGGTCCGCCGCATCCACCTGCGCCGCCGGAAAGGCCTGCGCGCAGGCGATGGCGATGCAGCCCGAGCCGGTGCCGATGTCCACCACCCGACGCACCGCCTCGGGCCGCACCCAGGGCTCGAAGCGCCGCTCGCACAGCTCGGCAATCGGCGAGCGCGGCACCAGCACGTCGGGCGTCACCTCGATCTCGAGGCCGGCGAACCAGGTCACGCCGGTCAGGTAGGGGAACGGCACTCGCTCGCGGATGCGCCGTTCGACGAGCCGCCGCGCGCGCGCGAGCCCTGCGGCGTCCACGGCCCAGCCGTAGGCCTCCGGCGCCGCGGCATGCGGAATGCACAGCGCGTGGAACACCAGCGCCGCGGCCTCGTCCAGCGGGTTGTCGGTGCCATGGCCGTATGCGAGCGGCGCCGCGGCGAGGCGCACCGCAGCCTCCTCGACCACCTCGCAAACGTGCGTCGGTTCCCGGTCCCGTGCCACCCGCCACTTCCCTTCGAAGGCCGCGGACGCGGCAGCGCGATTCTAGCGGCTGTGCCGGCGCCGCTGTCGGGCCTGTGGGATAATCAGCTGATGCCACGTCACTTCCAGATTCTGCTCGTCGCGGCGGTCGCGGCGGCCGGCCTCGCCGCCGGCTACCTCGTCGGCCGCGGACCGGCCGAGGCGCCCCTTCCGCAACTCGAGAGCGCAACGCTGTTCGTCACCCCGCGCCCGCTGCCGCCCTTCTCGCTCACCGACCAGGACGGCGCGGCGTTCGGCAGGACGGCACTGGAGGGACGCTGGAGCATCCTGTTCTTCGGCTTCACCCACTGCCCCGACGTCTGCCCGTCCACGCTCGCCACGCTGGCCGCGGCCCGCCGCGAGCTGGCCGACCTGCCCGAGGCGGCACAGCCGCGGGTCGTGCTGGTCACGGTCGATCCCGAGCGGGACACGGCCGAGAAACTCAAGGCCTACGTCGCCTTCTTCGATCCGGCCTTCGCCGGCGTGACCGGCGCGCCCGAAGCCATCGCCGCGCTGACGGCGCAGATGGGCGTGGCCGTGCGCCATGGCGCGCGTGACGAGTTCGGCAACTACACCGTAGACCACACCGCCGCGCTGTTCCTGGTGGACCCGGACGGCGCGCTGGTCGGCATCTTCAGCACCCCGCACACGCCCGACGGGATCGCGCACGACTACCGCCGCATCCTGCAGGCGAAGGGGGTGGCATCGTGAGATCCACCGGCGACCGCCTGTTCGTCGGCCTGCAGCACCTGCTGCCGCAGCTCGCGCTGTCGCGCGGCATGCACGCCCTCGCCCGCCTGCGGGTTGCGCCGCTCAAGAACCTCTTCATCGGTGCCTTCCTGCGCCACTACCCGGTCAACATGGCCGAGGCCGAGCGTCCCGATCCGCAGGCATACGTGTCCTTCAACGACTTCTTCACGCGCGCCCTCAAACCGGATGCCCGCCCGGTGGACCGCGCCGCCGACGCGGTCGCCTGCCCGGTCGACGGGGCAGTCAGCCAGGCGGGCGACATCCGCGGCGACCGCCTGCTGCAGGCCAAGGGCATCGACTACACCGCCGCCGCACTGCTCGGCGGAGACGAGGCGCTGGCCCGGGAATTCGAGGGCGGTTCGTTCGCCACCATCTACCTCGCGCCCTTCAACTACCACCGCATCCACATGCCACTCGCCGGGACGCTGCGTCGCGCGCGCTACGTGGGCGGCGACCTGTTCAGCGTCAACGCAGCGACCGCCGCCGGAGTGCCCGGGCTGTTCACACGCAACGAGCGCATCGCCTGCGTCTTCGACACGGCCGCCGGCCCGATGGCGGTCGTGCTGGTCGGCGCGCTGTTCGTCGGCAGCATGTCCCTGTCCTTCGCGGGCGAGGTCACCGCGGAGCGCACCCGCACGCTGCGCGACCTGCCCGTCACCGATCCGATCGTGGCGCTGGACAAGGGCGCCGAACTCGGCCGTTTCAACATGGGCTCGACGGTGATCGTCATGTTCGCGCGCGGCCGCGTGCAGCTCGCGCCGGACCTGCTGCCGGGCTCGGCGGTAAGCTTCGGTCAACGGCTGGCCACGGTCGCGCCGTGAGCGCCGACTGGCGCCCCACCGCGCCGCACGGCGTGCTGCGCGCGCGCGCGGCGATGCTGGCCCGGATCCGCGCGCACTTCGCCGCGACCGGCGTGCTGGAGGTCGAGACGCCGACGCTCTCGCGTGCGGCCGTGACGGACGTCCACCTCGCCTCGGTGCCGGCGGAGGTCGCTGGACTCGGGCGCATGTACCTGCACACCTCGCCCGAATTCGCGATGAAGCGCCTGCTCGCGGCCGGCATCGGCGACTGCTACCAGGTCTGCCGTGTCTACCGCGACGGCGAGTCCGGGCGCTGGCACAACCCGGAATTCACGATGGTGGAGTGGTACCGGGTCGGCCTCGGCGCCGAAGCGCTGATGGACGACGTCGAGGCGCTCGTGCGTGCGGCGCTCGCGCCGCACCGCGAGCTCGCGCCGTTCGAGCGCGTCACCTACCGCGACGCCCTGCGCCGCCACGGCGGCGTGGACCCGCTCGCGGCACCGCTGGAGGCCATCACCGCGGCGCTCGCGCGCCACGGCGTCGAGGCGCCTCCGGCGCAGCGCGACGAGTTGCTGGACCTGCTGGTCTCGGCCGTGGGCGGCCCGGCGCTCGGCCAGGCCACAGCCACCTTCGTCTGCGACTATCCTGCCTCGCAGGCGGCGCTGGCCTGCCTTAAGCCCTCCGATCCCGCGGTGGCGGAACGCTTCGAGCTCTACCTCGACGGCGTCGAGCTCGCGAACGGCTTCCACGAGCTGGCCGACGCGCGCGAGCAGCGCGTACGTTTCGAGGCGGACCTAGCCGAGCGCGCGCGACGCGGCCTGCCATCCCCAGCGGTGGACGAGCGCTTCCTGGCCGCGCTCGCCGCCGGGATCCCGGACTGCTCGGGGGTGGCGCTGGGCTTCGACCGGCTGGTCATGGCTGCACTGGGCCTGGAGTCGCTGGCCGTTGCGATGGCGTTTCCCGTCGAGCGCGCCTGAGGAGGAGCACATGAGCTTCACGGCACCCGATACCACGGGCCACGAGCCGGCCGCGCTGTACGACACGCTCGTGACACAGGCCGCCGGCCTGCTGGCCGGCGAGCGGGATCCCTGGGCCAACGCGGCCAACGTCGCCGCGCTGGTATTCGCGCTGCTGCCGGGCCTCAACTGGGCCGGCTTCTATTTCCTGCGCGGCGGAGAGCTGGTGGTGGGGCCGTTCCAGGGCAAGCCGGCCTGCGTACGCATTGCGCTCGGCCGCGGCGTCTGCGGCACCGCGGCCGCCGCGCGGCGCACCGTCGTGGTCCGGGACGTCCACGCCTTTCCCGGCCACATCGCCTGCGACGCGGCGTCGAACTCGGAGATCGTGGTGCCCATCGTCGACGGCGGGCGGCTCGTGGGCGTGCTCGACCTCGACAGCCCTCGGACCGGCCGCTTCGGCGACGTGGATGCCCGTGGGCTGGAGCGTCTCGCCCGACTGCTGGCGGCGGGCTGCGACTGGGCGCAGGCCGGGATCGACGGCTACGGGCGCTGAGCCACGGCGACCGGCGCCCCGTTGCGGAGCGCAGGCGCGGCGATTACTTGGCGCGGGCGATGTAAGCGGCGCTGCGCGTGTCCACCCGGATGACCTCGCCCTCGTTGATGAACAGCGGCACCTTCACGATCGCGCCGGTCTCGAGCTTGGCGGGCTTCGTGCCGCCGGTGACCGTGTCGCCCTTCATGCCGGGGTCGGTCTCGATGACCTTCAGCTCGACGTGCGCCGGCGGCGCAACCGACAGCGGCTGGCCGTTCCACAGCGTCACGATGCAGGTGAGGCCGGGCTTGAGCCACTGCGCGGAGTCGCCGACGGCCGCCTTGCCGGCGGTGTGCTGCTCGTAGGTCTCGGCCTGCATGAAGTGGTAGAAATCGCCCTCGTTATACGAGAACTCCACGTCCGCGCCCTCGACGGTGTCGCCCGACTTGAACGTGCGCTCGATGGTCCGGCCAGTCTTGAGGTTGCGGACCTTCACGCGATTGAAGGCCTGGCCCTTGCCCGGCTTGACGAACTCGTTCTCGACGATGACGTAGGGATCGCTATCGAGCAGGATCTTGAGGCCGGACTTGAACTCGTTGGTGCTGTAGGTCGACATTGCTTCCGCCGTGATTGGCCGCAAAATGGCGGCCTTAAGGTACTGAAAACAGCCGACTATGATAGCCGCAAGCCCGTTGGCCGACCACTCCGAGCGCTGGCAGCGCGTCATGGCCGAGGCTGTGACCGACCCGGCCGAGCTGATCGCCCTGCTCGGCCTCGACCCTGCCCTGGTCGAGCCGGCCCGACGGGCTGCGGCCCGGTTCGGCCTCAAGGTGCCGCGCGGCTTCGTGGCGCGCATGCGCCGCGGCGACCCCGACGATCCCCTGCTGCGCCAGGTGCTGCCGCTGGCGGCCGAGCTCGAGGAAACGCCCGGCTACGTGCCGGACCCCGTGGCCGACCTCGCCAGCGAGACCGCGCCCGGGCTGCTGCACAAGTACGAGGGCCGCGCGCTGCTCGTGACCACCGGCGCCTGCGGGGTGCACTGCCGCTACTGCTTCCGCCGGGAGTATCCCTATGCCGACCACGGCGCGGGCGGCGGCCGCTGGCGCGAGGCAGTGGCGAGGATCGCCGCGGACCCTTCCATCCACGAGGCCATCCTGAGCGGCGGCGACCCGCTGTCCCTCGGCAACGCGCGCCTCGCCGCGCTGTTCGAGGAGCTGGAGTCGATTCCCCATCTGCGGCGCCTGCGCATCCACACGCGTCAACCCATCGTCCTGCCCGAGCGCGTGGACGAGGGCCTGCTCACCCTGATCGGCCGAACGCGCCTTGCCACAGTGGTCGTCGTCCACGCCAACCACGCCGCCGAGATCGACGGGACTGTCGCCGCGGCGCTGGCCGCGATGGCGGCGCGCGGCGTGATGCTCCTGAACCAGGGCGTGCTGCTGGCCGGCGTGAACGATTCGCTCGAGGCGCTGGCCGCACTCAGCGAGCGGCTCGCCGAGGCCCGCGTCCTGCCCTATTACCTGCACCTGCTGGACCGGGTGCGCGGCTCGGCGCACTTCGAGGTGCCCGAATCCGCCGCCATCGCCCTGATGGATGAACTGCGCAACCGCCTTCCGGGCTACCTCGTGCCGCGCCTCGTCCGGGAAGAGCCCGGGGCCGGAAGCAAGACGCCCGTCGCATAGTTGACAGAAAGTCGGGTGCTAAGATCCCCGGCGAAGCGACAGAAGTCCCCTGTCCGGAGGCCTGTTTGAACGCGACCGCCGCGGTGCCGATGATCGTCCTGACCCGCCACCAGGACCACGTCGAGACCATCAACAGGACCCTGCGAAACGCCGGTCACGCCGTGCACCTGCACTGGCTGCCGAACGCGGCCGACCTCGGCGACGCGCTCACGCAGATCCTGCCCGACATGCTGGTCATGTTCGCCGACGAGGGCATCGTCGACCTGCCCGTCGCGATGGAGTTCCGCCGGCGGCTCGCAGCCGAGGTTCCCGTGCTGGTGGTCAGGGACGCCGTGGACGAGGCCGCGATCGCCGCGGCGCTCGAGCTCGGGGCCCAGGATGCCGTCACCCTCTCGAACCTTCCGCGCCTCGCCCTGGTGGCCGGCCGCGAGCTCACCACCTACCGGCTGAGCCGGTCCCTCAAGGCCACGCTGGCCAGCGCCCGGGAGTACCAGAAGCAGCTCAACGATTTCCTGAAGGGCTCGAACGACGCGATCGCGCAGGTGCAGGAAGGCATCCTCGTCGATGCCAACCCGGCCTGGCTCGAGCTGTTCGGCCACGACGTAGCCGACTCGCCCGTCGGCACGCCGCTGATGGACACCTTCGACCAGGACTCCCACGCGGCGCTCAAGGGGGCGCTGGTGGCCTGCCTGCAGGGGCGCTGGCAGGACCACGGCCTCAAGGCGGAGGCGCTGCTGCCCGACGGCGGGACGCTCGGCGTGGAGCTGCGGCTCTCGCGAGGGGAGTTCGAGGGCGAGCCCTGCGTGCGCCTCGTGGTCGCGGCCGGCCGCGGCGACACACGCCAGATCGAGGAGCAGCTTGCGGACGCGGTGCAGCGCGACCCTGCCACGGGCTTCCTGCACCGGCGCTTTTTCCTCGACGAGATCCGCAAGCGCCTCGCGGAGCCGCCGCGCGCCGGGCTGCGCTACCTCGTCTACATCGAGCCCGACAAGTACGACGCGATCCTCTCCGACCTCGGCGTTCTGACCGGCGAGGACTTCCTGGTCGAGTTCGCGCGCGTTTTGCGCGAGCAGCTGCAGGCTGGCGACATCGCGGGCCGCTTCGCCGGCAACGGCTTCATGATCCTGCTCGAACGCGGTAACCTCCGCGACGTCGAGGGCTGGTGCGAGAACGTGGTGCGCAGGATCGCCCAGCAGGTCTTTGAGATGGGCAACCGTTCCATCTCCAGCACCTGCACCGTCGGCTTCGCCCAGGTGCCCGCCTCGCTCGCCGATCCGGCCGGCCCCGCCTCGGACGCTTTCAACGCACAGCGCCGCGGCCGTGATGCGGGGGGCAACCGCGTCCACGCGATCGACCAGACCGACACGATGATCCGGCTGTCGGACTCGGAGAAGCTCTGGGTGCGCCGCATCAAGGCGGCGCTGATGGAGAACCGCTTCCGGCTGGTGCAGCAACCTATCGCCAGCCTGCTGGGCGACGACCGGGCCATGTTCGACGTCATGGTCCGGATGCTCGACGAGGCCGGCGAGGAGGTGCTGCCCTCCGAGTTCATCCCGGTTGCCGAACGCAACGACCTGGCGAAGAACATCGATCGCTGGGTGGTCGGTGCGTCGCTGCGCTTCTGCGCCGCGCGCAAGCCGGGCGCCATGTTCGTGCGCCTGTCGGCCGACTCGGTAGGCGACGCCTCGCTCCACACCTGGCTCGCCAACCAGCTCAAGGCCGTCAAGATCGAACCCCAGCGACTCATCTTCCAGGTCAGCGAATCGGTGGCCGCGGACCAGGTCAAGGAAGCCGGCGAGCTGCAGCACCGACTGCATGCGCTCGGATTCCGTTTCGCGCTGGACGGCTTCGGCAGCGGCCGCGATACGGAGCGGTTGCTGGCCCACCTCAAGCCGGACTTCGTCAAGGTGCACGGCGGGCTGATGCAGGGTCTCGCCCTCGACCAGGACAACCAGCAGCGGGTGAAGCAGCTGGTCGACCTGGCGCGCGGCTCGAAGGCGGTCACGATCGCCGAACGTGTCGAGGACGCCAACACCATGGCGGTGCTGTGGCAGCTCGGGGTGGAGTACGTCCAGGGCTACTTCGTCAACGCGCCGGAGGCGGTGACGATCGGTTAGGGGACTGTCGCCTCGCGCGCGGGCGGGATCCGGCCGGGCCCCCCGCGTCGCTCGCGCGGTCGGAACTTACGCGCTCGCTCTTGGGGGGGCCACTGGCCACCTCGCCCGCGCGCGCGTGATATTGCGCCTGATTCGGCACTGCCTAGTGCTACCGAAACGCTTCGCGCTGCGGCCGAGGTGGCCGTGGGGGATGCCGCGCAGAGCGCGGCGCCCCCCGGCCGGATCCCGGCCGCGGCGCAGGCAGTAGTCGGTCGCGGCAACCGTCACTCCGCCTCGACGCGGTCCACCTTGCGCCAGCCGCGCGGCAGCAGCGCGCCGCGCTGCCCGCGCTCGCCGCGGTAGGCCTCGAGGTCCTTGGCCGAGAGCGTCATGCGCCGGTCGCCGCACCAGACCGCGAGCTTGGCTCCTTCCGGCACGAGCGCAACCGAGGTCATCAGCTCCTCTCGGGCGCGCGCCTTCTTGCCCGGGATGCCGAACAGCAGGTTGCCGCGGCCCTTGTCCATCTCCGGCACGTCCGCGACCGGGAACGCGAGCAGACGGCCGTCGCTGCTCACCGCGCAGACGAGGGCGGGTCCTTCCGCCGGCAGCGGGCAGGCGGGCAGCACCTGTGCCGCCTCCGGCAGGTTGAACACCGCCTTGCCGGCGCGGTTGCGGGCCTGCAGCGTCTCGAGCCGCGCGACGAAGCCGTGGCCGCTGTCGCAGGCGAGCAGCCAGCGGTCCGACGGCTCGCCGAGCATCACCGCGGCGAAGCTGGCGCCGTCGGGCGGGTCGAGGCGACCGGACAGCGGCTCGCCCTGGCCGCGCGCGCTGGGAAGCCCGAGCGCCGGCAGGCTGTAGGCGCGGCCGGTCGAGTCGAGGAAGACGGCCTGCTGCGTGCTGCGGCCGCGCGCCGCGGCCTGGAACGCGTCGCCAGTCTTGTAGGACAGCTGCCGCGGGTCGATGTCGTGGCCCTTCGCCGAGCGCACCCAGCCTGCCGTGGACAGCACCACGGTGACCGGCTCGCTGGCGACGAGCTCCGCCTCGTCGATCGCCTGCGCGGCCGAACGCTCGACGATCTTCGTGCGACGGGCGTCGCCGAACTGCTCCGCGTCGCGCTCGAGCTCGGCGCGCACGAGCTTGCGCAGCCGCGCGTCGCTGCCGAGCGTCCTCTCGAGCTCGGCCTTCTCCGTGGCGAG
>JBBINN010000010.1:11798-19106 GCA_037443885.1 Gammaproteobacteria bacterium
GCGAGCGGCGATCGTCACCGTACTGGCGCGCGTCGGCCTCCAGTTCACGCTTGATCAGCGTCTTCAGCCGGGCCTTCGAATCGAGCGTGGCCTCGAGGTCGGCGCGCTCGGCCTCGCGCTCGGCCTGCTCGCCGCGGATCTTCATCTCCTCGAGGCGCGCGAGGTGCCGCAGTTTCGTCTCGAGGATCGCCTCGGCCTGCACGTCGGACAGGTCGAAGCGGCGCATCAGCACCGGCTTCGGCTCGTCCTCGCTGCGCACGATGCGGATCACCTCGTCGAGGTTCAGGAACGCGACGAGCAGGCCGTCGAGCACGTGCAGGCGGGCGTCCACCTTGCCGAGCCGCCACTCGAGGCGGCGGCGCACCGTCGCCTGGCGGAACTGCAGCCACTGGAGCAGCATCGGCTTCAGGCCCATGACCCGCGGCCGGCCGTCGAGCCCGATCACGTTCATGTTGACGCGGTAGCTGCGCTCGAGGTCGGTGGTGGCGAACAGGTGGGCCATGAGCTGCTCGACGTCCACCCGGTTCGAGCGCGGCGTGATGACCAGGCGCACCGGGTGCTCGTGGTCGCTCTCGTCGCGCAGGTCCTCGACCATCGGCAGCTTCTTCGCGCGCATCTGCGCCGCGACCTGCTCGAGGATCTTCGAGCCCGAGACCTGGAAGGGCAAGGCCGTGACGACCACCTCGCCCTCCTCCACCTCGTAGACCGCCCGTGCGCGGAACGAGCCGTTGCCGGTCTCGTACATAGCGCGCAGATCGGCCCTGGGCGTGACGATCTCCGCGCCGGTCGGGAAGTCCGGCCCGCGCACGTGCTTGCACAGGTCGCGAACGCCGGCCTCCGGGTCGTCGAGCAGGTGGATGCAGGCCGCGGCGACCTCGCGCAGGTTGTGCGGCGGGATGTCGGTCGCCATGCCGACCGCGATGCCCGAGCCGCCGTTCAGCAGCACGTTCGGCAGCCGTGCCGGCAGCAGCTTCGGCTCGTCGAGCGTGCCGTCGAAGTTGGGCTGCCAGTCGACCGTGCCCTGCCCGAGCTCGGCGAGCAGCACCTGCGAGTATGCGTGCAGCCGCGCCTCGGTGTAGCGCATGGCGGCGAAGGACTTCGGGTCGTCGGTCGAGCCCCAGTTGCCCTGCCCGTCCACCAGCGGGTAGCGGTACGAGAACGGCTGGGCCATGTGGACCATCGCCTCGTAGCAGGCCGAGTCGCCGTGCGGGTGGAACTTGCCGATGACGTCGCCCACCGTGCGCGCCGACTTCTTGTGCTTCGAGGCGGCCGAAAGACCCAGCTCGCTCATCGCGTAGACGATGCGACGCTGCACGGGCTTGAGTCCGTCCGCGAGCTGCGGCAGCGCGCGGTCGAGGATGACGTACATCGAGTAGTCGAGGTAAGCCTTCTCGGTGAAGGCCGTCAGTGGCCGCTGCTCGATGCCCTCGAAGTCGAGTTCCCGGGACTGCATCTCAAACCTCGGCCAGGTTGCCGTTCCTCTCCAGCCACTCGCGCCGGTCGGCGGCGCGCTTCTTCGCCAGCAGCATGTCGAGCAGCCGGTCGGCCTCGTCCTGCGCGTCCACCGTGAGCTGCACGAGGCGGCGCGTCTCGCGCGCCATGGTCGTCTCGCGCAGCTGCAGCGGGCTCATCTCGCCGAGGCCCTTGAAGCGCGTGACCACGGGCCGGCCGCGCACACCCTCGGCGGCGAGGCGGTCGAGGATGCCCTGCCGGTCGTGCTCGCCGAGCGCGTAGAAGACCTGCTTGCCCACATCGATCCGGAAGAGCGGCGGCATGGCGACATACACGTGCCCGGCCGTCACCAGCGGCCGGAAGTGGCGCAGGAACAGCGCGCACAGCAGCGTCGCGATGTGCGCGCCGTCGGAGTCCGCGTCGGCGAGGACGCAGACCTTGTGGTAGCGCAGCCGCGCGAGGTCGGCCGAGCCCGGGTCCACGCCGAGCGCGGTCGAGATGTCCGCGACCTCCTGCGACTGCAGCACGCCGGCCGCGTCCACCTCCCAGGTGTTCAGGATCTTGCCGCGCAGCGGCATCACCGCCTGGAACTCCCGGTCGCGCGCCTGCTTGGCCGAGCCGCCGGCCGAATCGCCCTCCACCAGGAAGATCTCGCAGCGCGCCGGATCCTGCAGCGTGCAGTCGGCGAGCTTGCCGGGCAGCGCCGGCCCGCTCACCACGCGCTTGCGGCTCACCTTCTGCGCCGCGCGCAGCCGCTCCTGTGCGTTGCCGATCGCGAACTGCGCGATCTTCTCGCCGGCGTCAGGGTGCTGGTTCAGCCACAGGGCGAAGGCGTCCTTCACCACGCCCGAGACGAAGGCGGCCGACTCGCGCGAGGCCAGCTTCTCCTTGGTCTGGCCGGCGAACTGCGGCTCGCGCATGCGCACCGACAGCACGAAGTTCACGCTCTGCCAGACGTCCTCGGGGGCCAGCTTGAGCCCCCGCGGCAGCAGGTTGCGGAACTCGCAGAATTCGCGCACCGCCTCGGTCGCCCCGGCCCGCAGGCCGTTGACGTGCGTGCCGCCCTCCGGAGTCGGGATCAGGTTGACGTAGCTCTCGGCGACCTGGGCCGGCGCGTCCGGCACCCAGCAGAACGCCCACTCCGCGGCCTCGTCGCCCCCCTTGAGGTTGCCGGCGAAGGGCTCCGCCGGCAGCGTCTTCGCGCCGGCGAGCTGGATGAGCAGGTAGTCGGCCAGGTTGCCGCTGTGGAACCACTCCTCCACCTCGCCGGTCGCCTCGACGGCGAGCCGGACCCGGAGGCCCGGGCACAGCACGGCCTTGGCGCGCAGCACGTGTCGCAGGCGCGGCACCGAGAAGCTGGCCGAGTCGAAGAACTTCGGATCCGGCCAGAAGCGCACCGTCGTGCCGGTGACACCGCGCCTGACCGTGCCGACCTCCTCGAGCTTCGACGCGGTCTTGCCGTCCTTGAAGGAGATGTTGTACTCGCGGCCGTCGCGGCGGACCCAGCACTCGAGGTTGCGCGACAGCGCGTTGACCACCGAGACGCCCACGCCGTGCAGGCCGCCGGACTGCTGGTAGGCCTTCTCCGAGAACTTCCCGCCCGCGTGCAGGCGCGTGAGGATCAGCTCGACGCCGGGCATCTTCTCGCGGGGGTGGATGTCCACCGGCATGCCGCGGCCGTCGTCCTCGACGGCGAGCGAGCCGTCGGCGTGCACCGTGACAGCGATAAGCCGGCAGTAGCCGGCGAGCGCCTCGTCGACGCTGTTGTCGACGACTTCGTGGGCGAGATGGTTCGGGTTGCGGGTGTCGGTGTACATGCCCGGGCGGCGTCGCACGGGCTCGAGGCCGGTGAGGACCTCGATGTCGGAAGCGGTGTAGGACTGCGTCATCGCCGGGTGAAGGCCCCTGTGAATGCCCCGGTGAAAGAAAGCGCCCGCCGGAGGCGGGCGCATTCTAGCAGGCCGCCGGGCCGGGGCCGGGATCCGCTCAATCGAGGTCCTGCGCCAGCGCCTGGCGCGATTCCTCGCCGAGACTCACCCCGTGGTCGTAGGCCGGGTGGCCCACGCCGACGCTGACCTGCGAGCCGGCCCTGACGGCCGCGCGCATCGCCGGTGTCAGCTCGAAGCGCAGCCAGTGGACCGAAGAGGTCTTCTGCTCGTTCTCGCGCTCGAGGTCCTCGTCGGCGACGGCCCAGACCCGCTCGAAGCCTGCCACCTGGACGTATGAACGCGACTCGACGCCCTTCATGCGCGCGAGCGCCGCCTTGCGCTCGTCGGCATCGGGAAACTCGATCATCATCGTCGCCTTCCAGTTGCCGCCGTCGGGAATCAGCGGATTGTAGGCGTCGAGCTCGTCCTGGATGCCGTCGGGCTCGAAGATGCGCTCCACCCGCAGCATCTCCTGCACCTGGTACTGGATCGTCAGCCGATCCTCGAACACCCAGGTGCAGTTCGGGCCGACCGCGACCGTGCGGGGTTTCTTGTGCGCGAGGACGCGGCTGCGGAAGTCGCCGCGCTGACGGGCGTACTGCTCGAGGCTGAACAGGTCCTTCGGCCGCAGCGGGCCGCGCAGCACGATGGCGGGGCTGGTCATGGTCGGGGGACTCCTCTCAGATTCCGTAGGCGTGGCGCAGCAGGCTCAACGGGTGCTCGGGGCCCTTGCCCTTGTCGGCGAGCCCGTGGGCGATCTGCTCGCCGGCCATCGGGCAGTCGCTCGAGTAGTGGTCGGCGCCCGAGCCCGCAACACGCTGCACGACCGGCCGGCCGATCTTGACGGAGGCCTGGTGGAACTCGGACTTCACGGCGTAGGTGCCGTTGTGGCCCGAGCAACGCTCGATCGCCTCGACCGTCGTGCCGGGCACCAGCTTCAGCGCGTCGCGGGTCTTCAGGCCGATGCGCTGCACCCGCAGGTGGCAGGGCACGTGGTAGGACACCTTGCCCAGCGGGTTCCTGAACTCCGTGCTCAGCCTGCCGGCCTTGTGGCGCAGCATCAGGTACTCGAAGGGGTCGAACGTGCGCGACTGGACCTTCCTGACCGCCTCGTCCCCGGGGAACATCAGCGGCAGCTCCTGCTTGAACATCAGAGCGCACGACGGCACGGGCACGACGATGTCGAAGCCCTCGTCCACCATCTGCGCCAGCCGCGGGATGTTGTGGTCCTTCAGCTTCTCGACGGCCTCGAGGTCGCCGAGCTCGAGCTTGGGCATGCCGCAGCACTTCTCCTGCGCGATCGTCGTGACCGGGATGCCGTTGTGCTCGAACACCGCGACTAGGTCCTCGTCCATCTGCGGCAGGTTGCGGTTGCCGTAGCAGGTGGCGAACAGTACCACCTTGCCGCGCGTCTCGGCGGTCGCGACAGCCTCGAGCGCCGGCTGGCGTCGGCGCGCGTCGCGCTTGTGGAAGGAGGCCGAGTGGTACTCGGGAACCGGCGCTTCGGGGTGCACGCCGAGAACCTTGCCGAGCAGCTTGCGCGCGCCCGGGCTGCGGTTCGCGGCGTTGACGGCCTCGGAGACGACCGGGATGCCGGCGATGCCGCCGACCAGGTCGGTCGAGGTCAGCAGCTTGTCGCGGAAGCTCGCGCCCTCCTTGCGGAACTTGACCGCCTTGGCGCGCAGCATCAGGTGCGGGAAGTCCAGGTTCCACGGGTGCGGCGGCACGTAGGGGCACTTCGACAGGTAGCACATGTCGCACAGGTAGCAGTGGTCCACCACCTCCCAGTAGGCCGACCTGGGCACGCCATCGAGCTCACCGCTCGGCGAGCTGTCCACGTGCTCGAACAGAACCGGGAACGCGTTGCACAGGCTGACGCAGCGGCGGCAGCCGTGGCAGATGTCGTAGACGCGCTCGAGCTCCTCGAACAGCGAGTCTTCGTTCCAGAAGTCGGGGCTCTTCCAGTCGAGGGGATGGCGCGTCGGCGCCTCCAGGCTGCCCTCGCGTGAGGACGTGATCTGCTCGCTCATGCGCTTCCGCCTTTCAATGCCTCGAAAAGCCGACGGGGCGGGCACGGTGGCGCCCGCCCCGTCGGACCTGTCACGCTGCCGGCCGGGACGGGCTCAGGCCAGCTGGTCCAGCGCCTTCTGGAAACGGTTGGCGTGCGAACGCTCGGCCTTGGCCAGCGTCTCGAACCAGTCCGCGATCTCGTGGAAGCCCTCATCGCGCGCGGTCCTGGCCATGCCCGGGTACATGTCGGTGTACTCGTGGGTCTCGCCGGCGATCGCCGCCTTGAGGTTGTCCGATGTGCCGCCGATCGGCAGGCCGGTGGCCGGGTCGCCGACCTGTTCGAGGTACTCGAGGTGGCCGTGCGCGTGGCCCGTCTCGCCCTCCGCCGTCGAGCGGAAGACGGCTGCGACGTCGTTGTAGCCCTCCACGTCCGCCTTCTGGGCGAAATACAGGTAGCGGCGATTCGCCTGCGACTCGCCGGCGAATGCTTCCTTCAGGTTGTTCTCGGTCTTGCTGCCCTTGAGGTTCACTGCGACTTCCTCCTCGGCTGGTGAAACGGCTGTGGATTCTCGCGTGTCGGACCTCGTTTAGACATGGTCTAACACCCGTTTCGATCTTCCGACGCGGCGGCAGCCAAGTCAACCGCGCGGACCACGGCCAGCGCCCTGCTGAAAGCCGGCGCCCGGACGCGTTGACCGGCCGCACCCGACCTGTAAAAGTTACAGGGATCCCGCACAGGCCGAATCGCGACAAACCGTGTCCCGCAAGCCCCGCACGACCGACTTCGAGGCCTCGATGGCCGAGCTCGAGCAGATCGTCGAGCGCCTCGAGCAGGGGGACCTGCCGCTCGAGGAGTCCCTGCGCCAGTTCGAGCGCGGGGTCGCCCTTACCCGCAGCTGCGAGGCCGCGCTCAAGCAGGCCGAGCAGAAGGTCAAGGTGCTGAGCCAACGGCCAGGTACCGAGCCCGGGCTCGAGGACTTCGAGCCCGAAGACGGGGACGAGGCCTGAACCCCGCCGTGGCAGCCGTCGATGAGGATCTCCACCAGCGCGTGGAGCGCTATCGGCTGCGCGTCGAGGCAGCGCTCGACCAGCTGCTGCCTGCCGCGTCCCGGCCGCCCGAGCGCCTGCACGAGGCCATGCGCTACGCCGTCCTCGGCCCGGGCAAGCGGGTGCGCCCGATCCTCTGCTACCTGACCGGCGATGCAGTCGGCGTCGAGCCGGCGCGGCTCGACGGGCCGGCGGCCGCGGTCGAGATCATCCACGCCTACTCGCTGGTGCACGACGACCTGCCGGCGATGGACGACGACGACCTGCGCCGCGGCCGGCCGACCACCCACCGCGCCTTCGACGAGGCCACGGCGATCCTCGCGGGCGACGCCCTGCAGGTACTCGCCTTCGAGATCCTCGCCACGGACCCGGCGATGGTCGAGTCCGCGGCGGCACGGCTCGCGGTCATCCGGGTCCTGGCAGCTGCCAGCGGCACCGGCGGGATGGCCGGCGGCCAGGCCATGGATCTTGCCGCGGTCGGCGCCCGCCTCAGCCTGGCCGAGGTCGAGGAGATGCACCGGCGCAAGACCGGCGCCCTGATCGAGGCCAGCGTCCTGATGGCGGCAGACTCGCAGCCGGGGCTGCCGGCGGCACGCCGCGCCGCGCTGGCGCGCTACGCCACCGCCCTTGGCCTCAGCTTCCAGATCGTGGACGACCTGCTCGACGTCGAGGGCGAAGCCATCGTCGTCGGCAAGCCGGTCCGCGCCGACGCGGCCTCGGAGAAGCCGACCTTTCCGGCCATGGCGGGCGTCGCGGCTGCGCATGCGCGCGTGGAGGCCCTGTGCGCCGAGTCGCTGGACGCGCTCGAGGGCTTCGGCCCGGAGGCGGACGGCCTGCGCGAGCTCGCCCGCTATGTGGCCACCCGTCGCCA
>JBBINN010000010.1:19116-28269 GCA_037443885.1 Gammaproteobacteria bacterium
ACTAGGCCCCTTGCGGGCCGACTCGGTTAGACTTCGCGGATGGCCGACGACACCTACCCGAGGCTCACTGCGATCGCCTCGCCCGAGGACCTGCGCCGCCTGCCGCAATCGGAGCTGCCCGCGGTCGCCGCCGAATTGCGCGAGTACCTCGTGCAGACGGTCGCGCGCATGGGCGGCCACTTCGCGGCCGGCCTGGGCACGGTCGAGCTGACCGTCGCCCTGCACTACGTCTACGACACGCCGCACGACCGCCTCGTCTGGGACGTGGGCCACCAGGCCTACCCCCACAAGGTCCTGACCGGCCGCCGCGACCGGCTCGCCACCATCAAGCTGAAGGACGGCCTGGCGCCCTTTCCCTGCCGCCGGGAGAGCGACTACGACACCTTCGGCGTCGGACATTCCAGCACCTCGATCAGCGCCGCCCTCGGCATGGCCATCGCCAACGAGCGCAGTGGCGGCAACCGGCGCGTCGTGGCCGTGATCGGCGACGGCGCCATCAGCGCCGGCATGGCCTGGGAAGCGATGAACCATGCCGGCAGCCTCGACAACGACCTGCTGGTGGTGCTGAACGACAACGACATGTCCATCTCGCGCAACGTGGGCGCGCTGTCGAATTACTTCGCGCGCCTGCTGTCGGGCCGGACCTACGACCACCTGCGCGAGAACTCCAAGAAGGTGCTGCGCAAGATGCCTGTGGCCTGGGAACTCGTGCGCCGCTCCGAGGTGCATGCCAAGGGCATGATCCTGCCCAGCACCGTGTTCGAGGAGCTCGGCTTCAACTACGTCGGCCCGATCGACGGCCACGACGTGAACCTGCTGGTGGAGACGCTGCGCAACATGCGCCAGCTGAAGGGCCCGCAGTTCCTCCACATCGTCACGCAGAAGGGCAAGGGCTACGCGCCGGCGGAGGCCGACCCGATCACCTGGCATGGTCCCGGTCCCTTCGACCCGACCAGCGGCCAGATGCGCAAGGAGTCCGGCAGCGGCCCGAGTTATTCGCAGGTCTTCGGCCAGTGGCTGTGTGACATGGCAGAGCTCGACCCCAGGATCGTCGGCATCACCCCGGCGATGCGCGAGGGCTCGGGACTGGTCGAGTTCGAGCGCCGCTTCCCGGAGCGCTATTTCGACGTGGCCATCGCCGAGCAGCACGCGGTGACGCTGGCCGCCGGTCTCGCCTGCGACGGCCAGAAGCCGGTGGTGGCGATCTACTCGACCTTCCTGCAGCGCGCCTACGACCAGCTCATCCACGACGTCGCCCTGCAGAAGCTGCCGGTGGTGTTCGCAGTGGACCGCGGCGGCTTCGTCGGGGGCGACGGCGCGACGCACCAGGGCGCCTTCGACCTGACCTACCTCCGCTGTATCCCGGACATGGTAGTGATGGCGCCGTCGGACGAGGACGAATGCCGCCAGATGCTCTATACGGCGACGACCCTCGAGCAGCCGGCCGCTGTCCGCTACCCGCGGGGACAGGGAACCGGGACGGTGCCCCAGCGCGAGATGCGGGCGCTGCCGGTCGGCAAGGCCGTCCTGCGGCGCGAGGGCCGCAGCGGCCTCGTCCTGCTCGCCTTCGGCTCGATGGTCCCGGCGGCCGAGCGCCTCGCCGCCAGCTACGACGCCACCGTGGTCAACATGCGCTTCGTGAAGCCACTCGACGAGAACATGTTGATGGAAGTCGCCCGCCGCCACCGGGCGATCGTGACCCTGGAGGAGAACGTCGTGGCCGGCGGCGCCGGCGCCGCGGTGCTCGAGTGCCTTCAGGCCCATGGCGTGCAGCTGCCGGTCCTGCTGCTCGGCATCCCCGACCGCTTCATCCACCATGGCTCCCGCAACGAAAATCTTGCCGATGCCGGCCTCGATGACGCGAGCCTCAGGGTCGCCATCGACCGGTTCTGGTCCCCGCTGGGCCTGCCGCGCGCAGTGCCGGCGGGCGCCTGAACCGCCCTGCCCGGCGCCATTACCGGATCAGCCCATGACCGCCGTGACCGAACAGCCGCTCACCGCCGAGATCGAGGACGTGCAGGGCCGTGCGGACCTGCGCCGCATCCCGATCAACAAGGTGGGCATCAAGGACATCCGCCACCCGGTGCGCATCCGCGACCGCACGGGCGGCGAGCAGCACACAGTGGCTTCGTTCAGCATGTACGTGTTCCTGCCCCACGACTTCAAGGGCACGCACATGTCCCGCTTCGTCGAGATCCTGAACCGCCACGAGCGGGAGATCTCGGTGGAGACCTTCCGCGTGATGCTCGCCGAGATGACCGGCTACCTGGATTCCGAGGCCGGTCACATCGAGATGGCTTTCCCCTTCTTCGTCAGCAAGCGCGCGCCCGTCAGCGGCGTCGAGAGCCTGATGGACTACGCCGTGACGCTGGTCGGCGAGCACCGCCAGGGTCGCACCGAGACCTGGCTCAAGGTCGTCGTCCCGGTCACGACGCTGTGCCCCTGCTCGCGCGACATCAGCGAGTACGGCGCGCACAACCAGCGCTCGCACGTCACGCTGACCGCGAAGGTCCGCGGCCACGTCTGGCTCGAGGAGCTGATCGAGGTCGCCGAGCGCGAGGCGTCCTGCGAGCTCTACGGGATCCTGAAGCGCCCGGACGAGAAGTTCGTCACCGAGCGCGCCTATGACAACCCGAAGTTCGTCGAGGACCTCGTGCGCGACATCGCGGTGCAGCTGAACGCCGATCCACGCATCGAGTCCTACGTTGTGGAGGCCGAGAACTTCGAGTCCATACACAACCACTCGGCATATGCGCGGGTGGAGCGCGAGAAGGCGGCCGGGTAGGAAGCAGGCCTCGTAGTTTCTTGCCGCGGCCGGGATCCGGCGGGGGGCGCTTCTCGCCCCGCTGATGCTCGGCTGCGGGGCCCCCTCGACACCGCGACGTGTGCGGTCTGCGCCGATTCCGCCTGGCCGCTACCTGCCCTCGTCGGAGCTGCCGCCCTGCAGGCGGCCGATCAGGCTCTTGAGGAACACGCGGTGGAAGCGCAGCTGGCTGGCCTGCGAGGCCTGCTCCAGAAGCGTGGAGCTGACCTGCAGGATCGTCGCCGGCGTCTCCGCGAGGATGCTCGCCTGGCGCTTCGCGCCGCGGACGAAGCTGGTCTCGCCGAAACAGCTGCCGGTCTCGAGACGCCCGATGGCGCGGCCATGCCGCTCCACGGCGCAGCTGCCCGAGACGATCACGTAGAAGCGGTCGTCGGTCGCGCCTTCCTTCACGATCTCGTCGCCCGCGGCGTAGCTGTGCCAGCCGGCGGCGCGCAGGATCTCCCAGATCTCCGCCGTCGAGAACTCGTGGAAGAAGGACAGCTTGCGCAGGCGCGCGAAGCGCTCCTGCCACTCCAGCTTGTCGGAGCTGGCGCGCAGGTGTGAATGCACACGGCCCAGCGCGGCGGCGAACTCCGCGCCGCTCGAATAACGGCGCCCCGGATCCTTGCGCAGCGCCATCGCCAGGATGCCCTCGAGCTCGATCGGGATGTCCTGGCGCAGCGACGTCGCCGGCGCCGGCGAGGCGTGCACGATCTGCTGCAGCAGCTTCGCGAGCGTCCCGCCGCGGAAAGGCCTGAAGCCCGTCAGCAGCTCGTACAGGACCGCGCCCAGGGAATAGAGGTCCGACTGGGCCGTGATCTCGCCGCCCTGGACCTGCTCCGGCGACATGTAGCTCGGGCTGCCCGCGATGCCCTGGATACGCGAGATGTCCGAGTCACGCAGCAGGGCGATCCCGAAGTCGATGATGCGCACGTCGCTGTCGATGGTCAGCATGACGTTGCCGGGCTTGATGTCCCGGTGGACCACGCCGCGCACGTGCGCGTAGTGCAGCGCCTTGGCGCACTTGTAGGCGATCCCGACCACGTCGTCGAGCGGCAGCAGGTTATCGGGGCGCGTGTAGGCGGCCAGGGTGCGCGCGCCGTGCACGAACTCGGTGACGATGTAGTAGAGGCCGTCCTGCTCGCCAGCGTCGTAGATGGGCATGATGTTCGGGTGCTGGAGCATGCCCACCATGTGGGCCTCCGACAGGAACATCTTGCGGGCGACGCGGATCCGCTCGGGGTCGTCGAGCGTATCGATCTGGTAGACCTTGATGGCGATATCGCGCCCGTACTCCGGGTCGTGCGACAGGTAGGCGCAGCCGGTGGAGCCGCGGCCCACCTCGCGGATGATCTCGTAGCGGCCGATGCGCTCGGGCGGCGGCCGCTCGGCCGGGGCGTTTTCGCGCGGGTGGCGCAGGATCGGCAGCGTCTTGCTCAAGGTCGGGCAGGCCTTTGTCGGGCCGTCGCGGCGGCGGCGGCGGGCAACGGACGCAGGTTATTCGGTCAAATCGCGGTGCGACCGTGAACTGCGTCCCGCTTCAGTCCCGGCCGGAACAGCGTCAGGCGAAGTGGTCGAAACCGTGAGCGAGGTCACGCGGCAGGGGCACGCCGTCCTGGGTCAAGCCGGGCTTCGCCACGATCACGCCGATGCGCGTGAGCGGCACGCCGTCGACGGCGGGAGGCTCGACGCCGGGCGGCAGCGTGAACAGGAGTTCGTAGTCGTCGCCGCCGGCGAGCAGGTAACGACGCGCCTGACCGTCGCCGGTGCAGGCGACGAGATCGGTCGAGACCGGCAGGCGCCCGCCCTCCAGCGCCGCGCCGACGCCGCTCGCGGCACAGAGCTTGCCGAGGTCGCCGGCGAGGCCGTCGGACACGTCGATGCAGGCCGTCGCCGCGCCGCGCAGCGCCCGGCCGATGGCGACGCGTGGCTCGGGACGGAGGAAGCGCGCGGCGAGTCGGGCGCGTGCCTGCCGGGGCCCCTCGACGCGCCCCTGCAGCACGGCGAGACCGGCCGCCGCCTCGCCGGGGAAACCGCTCACCCACACGCTGTCGCCCGCATGCGCGCCCGAGCGCCTGAGCGCCGTTCCGGGCGACAGGAAGCCCGTGATCGCGACGGTCGCCGTCAGCGGGCCCGAGGTCGTGTCCCCGCCGACCAGCGCGATGCCGTGACGCAGCGCAAGCGCGCCGAAGCCGGCGGCGAACGCATCGAGCCAGGCTTCGTCCGGCACCGGCAGCGTCAGGGTCAGGAGTGCCCAGGCCGGTTCTGCGCCCATCGCGGCCAGGTCGCTCAGGTTGACGGCGAGGACCCGGTGGCCGATGTCCGCTGGGGCCAGCCCGCGCGGGAAGTGGACGCCCTCGACGATCGTGTCGGCGGCCAGCGCGAGCTCGTGGCCCGGCGGCGGCGTGACGAGCGCGCAGTCGTCGCCGACGCCGAGCACGACGTCGCCGCGTGCCGCGCCGAGGCCGCGCAGGTGACGCTCGATGAGTTCGAATTCGCCGGCGGGCACGGCCGCTCGGGGTACGGGCTCAGGCTGCGCCCCGCTCCGGGGCGCGGTGGACGCGTGAGGCGCGGTCGAGGACGGCGTTGACGAACCTGTGGCCCTCGGTCGCGCCGAACCGTCGCGCGAGCTCGACCGCCTCGTTGATGACCACCCGGTAAGGAACATCCGGGCGGTGGATCAGCTCCCACAGGCCGACCCAGAGGACCGCACGCTCCACCGGATCTAGCTGCGGGCCGGGGATGTCGGCAAAAGCGCCCAGCTCGCGGTCGAGCGCCTCACGGCCCGTCGCGACGTCCATGAGTGCCGAGCGGAAGTAGTCGGCGTCGGCCTTGCCGAAGTCAGGGTCGGCCGCGAATTGCTGGTGAACGTCCTGCCAGGGCTGCCCGCCGAGCTGCCACTGGTAAAGGGCCTGCATGGCGAGCCGGCGCGCCACGCTGCGCGCGCGGTTCGTCCGGCGGCGGTCGTCCGTCATCTCAGGGCTCCAGGCGCCTGAGCAGGTTGGCGAGCTCGATCGCGGCGAGCGCGGCGTCCGCACCCTTGTTGCCGGCCTTGCCGCCGGCACGATCCATCGCCTGCTCGGCCGTGTCCGTGGTCAGCACCCCGAAGCCCACGGGCACGCCGGTTTCCTGGGCCACCCGCGCGAGGCCAGAAGAGCACTCGCCGGCGACGTAATCGAAGTGCGCCGTCGCGCCCCGGATCACCGCCCCGAGGGCGACGATCGCGTCGTAGCGGCGCGACTGCGCCAGCCGGCGGGCGGCCACCGGCATGTCGTAGGCGCCGGGCACGCGCACGATCTCGATCTGTTTGTCGCCCGCACCGTGGCGACGCAGCGCGTCCACCGCGCCGCGCACGAGCCCCTCGACGACACGCTCGTTGAACCGCGCGGCAAGGATGGCGAACCGGAGGTCGCGGGCGAGCAGGTCGCCTTCGATGAGGCGGAGGTTTTCCATGCGCTGAGTATAGCCGTCAGTCCACGTATTCGGTGACCTCGAGGTCGAACGCCGAGATGCCGAGCATCTGCTTCGGCGACGACAGCACGCGCATGCGGGTGACGCCGAGATCCTTCAGGATCTGGGCGCCGATGCCGTAGGTCCGGAGCACAGTGCCACCCGCGGCCGTGGCCGTCCCGGCGGCCTCGCGCCCGTGCTCCAGGGCGGCGACCGCGTCCATGATGGAGCGCGCGCTCTCCTCCTGGCGCAGCACGATCAGGATGCCGCTCGGCTCGGCCGCGATGCGCTGCATGGCGGCCCGGAGCGTCCAGCCGCTGCCATCGCCGTGCACGCCGACCACGTCGCGCAGGGTGTCCTTCAGGTGCACGCGTACCAGCGGCGGTGGGCCGCGGGCCGGGTCGCCGCGCACCAGCGCCACGTGCACCGTCCGGTGGACGTGGTCCTCGTACCAGCACATGCGGAACTGCCCGAAGTCGGTCTCGACCTGCTGGTCGGACACACGCTCGACCGAGCGCTCCTTGTAGAGCCGGTAGCGGATCAGGTCCGCGATGGTGCCGATCCGGAGGCCGTGCTCCGCCGCGAAGCGCTCGAGGTCGGGTCGGCGCGCCATCGTGCCGTCCTCGTTCAGGATCTCCACGATCACCGCCGCCGGCTCGCAGCCCGCCAGCCGCGCGAGGTCGCAGCCGGCCTCGGTGTGGCCGGCGCGCGTGAGCACGCCGCCAGGCTGCGCCATCAGCGGGAAGATGTGCCCGGGCTGGCGCAGGTCCTCGGGGCGCGCATCGGGGCGGACCGCGGTACGGATCGTGTGTGCGCGGTCGTAGGCGGAGATGCCGGTCGTGATGCCCTCCACCGCCTCGATGCTGAGGGTGAAGTTGGTCATGTGCCCGGCGTCGGTTTCGCCGACCATCAGCGGCAGGCGCAGCTGCCGGCAGCGCTCGCGGGTCAGCGTCAGGCAGATCAGCCCCCGGCCGTAGCGCGCCATGAAGTTCACGTCCTCGGGCCGCACCTTGTCGGCGACCATGATCAGGTCGCCCTCGTTCTCACGGTCCTCGTCGTCCATGATCACGACCATGCGCCCGGCGCGCAGGTCGGCGAGGATGTCCTCGATGCTGTTGAGTCCGGTCATGGTCGTCGGTCGGCCGCAGGGGGGCGTCACTGTACGCCGGAGGCGGGGCCCGCCGCCATCAGGCGCTCCACGTAGCGCGCGATGATGTCCACCTCGAGGTTCACCTGGCGCCCCGGCGCAAGCGACCCGAGGGTCGTGACCGTGAGCGTGTGCGGGATCAGGTTCACGCCGAACACCCGGCCCTCGACCTCGTTGACCGTGAGGCTCACGCCGTCCACTGTCGCCGAGCCCTTGGGCGCGAGGTAGCGCGCGAGTTCCGCCGGGACCTCGAACCGCATCCGCCAGGAGCGGGCGTCCTCGCGCAGGTCGACGACGCGCGCGAGGCCGTCCACGTGGCCCGTGACGTAGTGCCCGCCAAGCGCGTCGCCGGCCCGCAGCGCGCGCTCGAGGTTGACGGGCGAGCCCGGCCCGAGCTGGCCGAGAATGGTCCTGTCGAGCGTCTCGCGCGACACGTCCGCCGCGAAGGCGCCCGGCTCCAGCACGACCGCCGTCAGACAGGCGCCACTCACGGAGACGCTGTCCCCGACGGCAACGCCCGCGAGATCGAGGCCTGCCGTTTCCACGGCGAGGCGCAGGTCGCCGCCTCGCGGCTCCATCGAACGGATGCGGCCGACGGCCTGCACGATGCCGGTGAACATCAGGCAATCCTCATGAGGAAGCGTTGCGCGGCGCGAGGATGAGCCGCAGGTCGGCGCCGACGCGCCGCGAGCCCACGATGTCGAATCCGAGCCGGTCCCGCATGTCGGCCAGCGGGGGCAGCATCGAGAGAGGCCGCGCCTCGGGGCCGAGCAGCACCGGTGCGAGGTAGAGCACGAACTCGTCCACGAGACCAGCCTCGAGCAGCGCGCCGGCGAGCGTCGGGCCGGCCTCGACCATCAGCTCGTTGACCTCGAGCGCGGCGAGGCGGGTGAGCATCGCCGCGAGGTCGAGCCCGCGGCCAGCCTCGGGCAGGGCCTCGACCCGCACCCCGCGGGCCGCGAGCGTGTCGGCCGCGGCCATGCACTGCACGGTAGTGAACACCAGCGCCTCACCCGGCGGATCGAGCAGCCGCGCGTCCGCCGGCAGGGCGAGGCCCTGGTCCAGCACCACGCGCAGCGGCTGACGGGTGGTGCCCGGCAGGCGCACGTCTAGGCGCGGGTCGTCGGCCAGGACCGTGCCGATGCCCGTCAGGATCGCGCCCGACCGCGCGCGCAGACGCTGCACGTCGGCTCGCGCCGCCTCGCCCGTGATCCAGCGGCTCGCGCCCGAGCCGAGCGCCGTGCGGCCGTCGAGGCTCGCCGCGAGCTTCAGCCGCACGAAGGGACGGCCGCGCCCCATGCGCGACAGGAAGCCGGGATTGAGCGCCGTCGCCTCGGCCTCGGGCCGCCAGTCGATCCGGGCGGGGCTGGCGGGAAAGGCCCGGCGCAGCGCCGCGACCAGTTCGCCGAAGGTGAGCGACAGCGCCGGCAGGGTCAACGCGCGATCGGGCCCCGGGTCGGGCGCCAGCGCGCCGTGCAGCAGGTTGCGCGCCGCCGCCTCGACCGAGCACAGCCAGGTCCGCCCCTCGGGCGCAACCGGCAGCACGATGTCCTCGCCCCGTTGCACCGCCCGGAACAGCCGCGACAGGAAGGCCGACTTCAGCCCGGCATCGCCGCCGTCGCGCGCCACCACACCCGGCAGCCTGAGCGAAAGCGCGTCCAGCCAGCCGCGCCGCGCGAACTCCGCCAGCGCGACCTCGATCATCAGCTTCTGCGCGCCATAGACCATCGCGGGGCCGGTCGGCGCGGCATCC
>JBBINN010000011.1:0-5531 GCA_037443885.1 Gammaproteobacteria bacterium
GCCCGCAGCGCCCGCCGGCCCTAGCTGCCGGCGAGCAGTTGCGCTGCGAGTCGCGCGACGTCCACGGCGCGGGAGCCATCCACGGTCAGGGTGTCGGCGCGCTCGTCCGCAGCTGGCGGCTCGGCAAAGCCGAGCTGTTTCGCGAGCACCTCGCGGGTCGCCTCGGAGGCGTCGGTGCCGGCGGCGGCGCGTGCATCGAGGCGTTTCTCCAGCACGTCCCGCGGCGCCGTCACCTCGAGCAGCCGGAAGGGCGCGCTGCAGGTCCGGGCGAGCGCGCGCAGCGCATCGCGCTCCCGCCGCAGCAGGCAGGCTGCGTCCACGACGACGTTGAAGCCACCCGCCAGGCCATGGACCGCGGCCTCGGCGAGTCGGTCATAGGTGCGCGCGGTCATCTCCGGCCCGTAGATCGTGCCGCCGCTCGAGTCGGTCGCCGCAAGGCCGGCGATGCGCTTGCGCTCCACGTCCGAGCGCACCCGTACGCCGCCGAGCGGGCCGAGCAGCGCCTCGGCGAGACTGCTCTTGCCGCTGGCGGCCAGGCCCGTCATCGCCACGAGGCACGGTGAACGCGGGGCCGAGAGCCGGCCGGCCTCGACGAGGTAGCGCGCGAGCTCGCCCTCGGTCGCCGTGTCGTGCGACTGCGCGTGCCGCAATGCGGCGACCTTGGCGCGCACGCCGGCGCGGTAGACGCCGAAGAGGCGCAGCGCCTCGAGTGCTTCGAAATCGCCGGATGCCTGCAGCCAGCCGTCGAGCAGGGCTGCGGCGAGGTCCATGCGGCCGCGTGCCTCGAGGTCCATCCAGAGGAAGGCCACGTCGCAGGCGCCGTCGATCCAGCGCAGCGCCGGATCGAACTCGAGCGCATCGAAAGGCCACAGCTCGCCCTCGTGGCGTACGACGTTCGCGCAGTGCAGGTCGCCGTGGCACTCGCGCCAGCGCCCTGCGGCACGGCGTCGGGCGAGAAGGGGCGCGAGGCGCGCATGCTCCGCCTCGGTCCAGCGGGCCAGGGACTCGACCGAATCGCTCTCCGCGCCCGCCCGGCGCAGCGTGGCGAAGTTGTTCCGGCAGGCGTGGATGAGGGCGTCGTCGTCGCAGTGGGGCGGCCCGGCGACCGGCGCCTGTGCCTGCTGTGCCGCGATACGCGCGCCGAGCCGCTGCAGTTCACCGGCCTCGACCGCGCGCGCTGCCACGAGGGCGTCGAGCTCCTGGGTCCGGTCGAACTGCCGCATGCGGACGGCGTGCTCGACGAGCCCGCCTTCCCGGTCCACCGCAAGCCCGCTGTCGGTTCGCACGATCCGGGAGAGGCCGAGGTACAGGTCGGGGGCGAAGCGCCGGTTGAGGCGCAGTTCCTCCTCGCAGAAGTGACTGCGGCGCTCGCGGTTCGAGAAATCGAGGAAGTCGAAGCGAACCGGCTTCTTGACCTTGTAGGCGAAGTGGCCGGTCAGGAAGACCCAGGAGATGTGGGTCTCGACGAGCCTCGGCCCTTCGACCGGCCCGGGCCATGCGGCCGGATCGAGCAGGGCTTCCGGCAGGCCCTTCATGAAACCCTCCCCGGGAGCCCCGCCGGAGCCTCTGGGACAGCCGGGTCAGTGATCGCGGCGCAGCGATCCGGGCAGCGGCGACCGCGACCGCGCGGCGGGCTCGGGCAGCAGGTCCAGATCGTCTTCCTCGACGATCTCCTCCCAGGAGGTGAACGCGCCGTCGATGGCGTCGGCGGCGATCGGCTGCTCGTTCATGTCCGTGTAGCCCAACTCGTCCGGCTCGACGTCATCCACCGGGCCGGTCCAGTCCTCGGGCTGCGCGGCCGTCTCGATGGACTGCGCGTACCATTCGTCGAGATCGAGCTCGTCAAGCGCTCCGTCGAACTCCTGGATCTCGACGGTGCCGTCGTCCTCGTCGATCGCCACGACCTGGAACAGGTCGCCCTTGTCGCGGTGGTTGTACCACTGTCCCACGACCGGATGAAGCCGCGTTCCCATGCCGTGTTCCTCCTCGCGGGCCACTGCCGCCTCTCTCGAGTGACGGATCCATCCTAACGCCTCGGACCTGCGGCGCAATTACGTATTCATCCCGCTGCGCACGGCTGACGAGCGCCGGGAGGCGGTCTCGCAGGCTCGCGAGCTCACGTACGAGGCGAGCTGTGTCTCCCGCCGCGTACCACCCCGCGCGTCAGGGCTCGCCGTCGCCCGGCAGCGGTGGATGCCCCCAAGGGGTCGGCGGCGTGGCCACCGGCGTGGTCAGGTCGAACTCCACCCGGAACAGACGCTGCTCGGCGCGCCGGGAGAGTTCATAGAGAAAACGCATACCAGGCTCGATCTCCATCGCCCAGACGTTGCTCACCGAGGCGGTCAGGCCTTCGCGCAGGAACATGTCGATGGAGAATTGATCGACGGGGAAGTCCTGGCGCTGCGAGCTGCCGGGCGCTTCGGTATCGCCCCCGTACAGGGTGACGGCATCGTCGCTGCCGTCCTCGTGGCGGTGGTCGTGCTCGAGGCGAAGTCCGCTGCCGGTGCGGGCGACAATCCAGGTGCGGCTGTGATCATCGCCCACGTGAAACGGCACCCTCACTTCCCCGGCGCTGCACTCGCGCACGTGCATCACCAGGCGCAGGCCGGCGAAGGGATCGTTATCCTGCGGCGGCTCGTTGGCGATGACGCGTCCCTCGAAGGCCTGGCCGCAGTGGCTCGCCAGACGTGCAAGAAACTGGTCGGCTGGTGTGGCGGTCTCCTGACCTGCCGATGACGATCGGGGAGCGGCTTCGGTCGAGGCTGTCCGGATCTCCGGCGCAGGTGGCGGCACGGGAGCGTCGCCGCAGGCAGCCAGCAGCAGAGCGACGGGTGCAATCCGGAGGTGTCGGGCGTTCATCCCGACACCCTAGCGTGCCGTCGTTTGTCTGGAGGCGTAATCCTGCTTCCCCTTGAGGGCGACCTGGTAGAGCCGCTCGGCGTCCCCGCCGATCGAGCGCAGGATGGCAGGGTGCGTGGGACGGGTCGCGGCGGACCACTGGCGGCGCTGCTCGGGCGTGAGCCGGTGCACCTGGAAGCGCAGCTGCGCCGCCTGCTCCAGGTCGCGCTGCTCCTCGGCGCGGATGACCTTGCGGCTGTCGGCGATACCGGGGAAGGCGGCACGGATCGCGCGCTGCTGCTCGGGCTTGAGCCGGTCCCAGAAGCGCTTCTGCGCGACGATCACCGACATCCCCATGCTGTGGCCGGTGAGCGTGAGGTGCGGTGCCTCGGGAGCGATACCGCTGCGCGCGTACAGCGACACCGACTGCTCGCCGGCGGCGATCAGCCCCGTCTGCAGCGAGGGAATGACTTCCGCGTAGGCGAGGGGAATCACGTCGGCGCCGATGGCGCGGGCGAACTGGCGAGCCGATTCGCTCGCGGCGACGCGGAAGCGGACCCCCTTGGCGTCGGCGGGCACGAGGATGGGCCTGTTGCGGCTGTAGACGTGGTGGAAGCCGATTTCGAACCAGGAAATGAACACGAGATCCTTCGCGGCGAAGAGCTTCTCGTACTCCGGCGTGAGGTGTCGGTCGATGACGTAGTCAGCCTCCGCCTGGTCCTCGAACAGGTAGGGCACGTAGATGAGCGCGACCTCTGGCACGACGGTCGTGGCGATGTTGGCCGAGAGGTTGGCGAAGTGCACCCGGCCGCGCCGCAGGCCGGAGACGATCTGCTCCTCGGTGCCGAGCTCGCCGTAGATCAGCATGCGCGGCCTGACGCTCGCGGCGGTGTCGGCGAGCAGCCGGTCGCGGAAGCCGAGCCAGAGCCGCTCGCCCTCGGTGTTGCGGAAGGCCGTGCCGCCGACGATCATCTCGACCGGCGCTGCGGATGCTCCCGCGGCCAGTGCGAGCGCAAGGGAGGCGGCGGCGATCAGTCGGCGCATGAGTCGTGCCTCGTCGGGTCGTTGGAGTCGCGCCGCCAGTATAAGCAGTCGCGCCGCCGGTCCACCGATCCTGACCGTGCCGGCCAACGGAGGTTCAATGAGCGTTCCCCCCATCGTCGATTTCCGCGAGCCTGTGGAGCCCGACGTGTCCATGCCGGCGGCCGACCGCGTCCTCGCCGGATCGCCGCGCACCACGGTGAGGAATCACTACGCCGACGCCAGCAGCCAGTTCTTTGCCGGCACGTGGTCGAGCACCGTCGGGAAGTGGCGCGTGTCCTACACAGAGCACGAGTTCTGCCACCTGCTGGAGGGTCGGGTCCTGCTGACCTCGGACGACGGCCGCGAATGGCGCTTCGGCCCGGGCGATGCCTGGGTCATCCCCCCCGGGTTCTCCGGCACCTGGGAGACGGTCGAGCCGGCCACCAAGCGCTACGCGATCTTCGAGAAGGCCGGCTGACCGGTCGCACCCCGGCGGTGCGCCCGATTAGCCCCTGCGCCACAACATGGTGCGGGCAGATGGAGCGTGCACCCGCAAGCCTTTGTTCTAAAAAGGGCATATCGCAGCGCCTGTCATGGCACGGTCGATGCATTGCTCTAGCGGTGAATAGCCCGCCTCCTGTTGCATTTTGACGACGATCAGGCGCGGCGTATGGCGGCTGTGTTAAGTTGCGCGGCGAACTCCCGTCGAAACCGCAACGGAACAGCCCGGAATACAGTGTTGTGGAAAAGTGACGCAACGGCGTTGCAGGGCTTTCGAATCTGTTCGGGCGGTTCAACCCAGAGAGGTATCTCGATGAATCACGTCAAGTGGCTGGCGGCGAGCACCGCGCTCGCGTTGGCGGGTACGGCTAGCGCGGGGGAATTTTCCTCGACGATCACCGCGACTTCCGATTACGACTTCCGCGGCGTCAGCCAGAGCGCGAAGGACCCTGCGCTGCAGGCGAGCCTCGATTACGCCTTCGACAACGGCTTTTACATCGGCGCCTGGGCCAGCAACATCGACTTCGAGCCCTTCGATGGAGACATCGAGGCGAACCTCTACGCGGGCTACGGGGCCGAGATCCGCGAGAACCTGTCGTGGTCTGTTGGCGCTGTCTACTACCTCTACCCGGGTTCTGACGCCGTGACGGTCGACCTCGGTGACGGTCCCGAGCGGCTGCCGGCCCTCGGCGAGTACTGGGAAGCCTACGTTGGCCTGGACGTGGGGCCCGTTTCGCTCAAGCAGTGGTATGCAGACGACCTCTACGAGAGCGGCTCGAGCGGCTTGTACACCGAGGCCAACGCCACCTTCCCGATCGGAGAGAGCGGCTTCTCGATCCTGGCTCATGTCGGCTACAGCTGGGGCGATGCCTGGGACGATGACCTCGGCGGCGAGCTGTTCGACTACTCGATCGGCGTTGGCTATGACTTCAGCCATTTCTCGCTGGCGCTGAAGTACACGGGCACCGACGCCAGCGGCGACCAGAAGATCACCGGCGATGTCGGCAACAACGAAGGTCGCATCGTGTTCTCGGTCTCGACCACGCTGCCCTGGTAACGCAGCCTGGCCGTGATTGCGGCGTCAATTCCGGAGGGCCCCGGGCGCCCCAGGCGCTCCGGGGCCGCCGGCCTGTCGAGCGGGCGCCCGGCGCTGGTGCCGCCGTCCTGCG
>JBBINN010000011.1:5594-16196 GCA_037443885.1 Gammaproteobacteria bacterium
CCGGCGGGCCCCGGGCGCCCCAGGCGCGCCGGGGCCGCCGGCCTGTCGAGCGGGCGCCCGGCGCTGGTGCCGCCGTCCTGCGAGTCGCGCCGCAAATTTAGTAACATTGCGGCCCGATGATCTCCGGCAACCTGAGTTTGGGGACTAGTTCATGATGAGCAAGAAAGACTGGGTTCTGGCGGCGGCGCTGATGGCCGCGGCGGGCACGGCCGGGGCGGCCGAGTTCTCGTCCACGATCACTGCGGCCTCGGAGTACGACTTCCGCGGCGTGTCGCAGTCGGCCACGGACCCGGCGCTGCAGGCAAGTCTCGACTTTGCCGCCGACAACGGCTTCTACATGGGCGTCTGGGGCAGCAACATCGATTTCGGTGGCGACGAAAGCGTCGAGATCGACGGCTATCTCGGCTGGGCCTTCGAAGGCGCAGGTGGTGTCTCGTGGGACTTCGGCCTCACCCGGTACTTCTACCCGAACGACGGGGCGGACGCCGACTACAATGAGTTCTCCGCCAAGGTCGGCTACGGCAACTACGGCGTCGAGGTCTGGTATGCGCCCGACTACGGCAACAGCGGCTACGAGACCTGGTACTACGCCGGCACCGCCGACTTCGAGATCGCCGAGAGCTGGATGCTCAACTTCGGCATCGGCTACCAGACCGGCCAGTATTTCAAGAACGGCTGGGGCGACATCCCCGGTTCCAGGGATGGCTCCTACTGGGTCTACTCGGTAGGCGTGACCAAGACCTGGGGCAACTTCGACATCAACCTGCGCTACCAGGGTCTGGACATTCCGGAAGAGTTCAGGGTCAAGGAAGACCTGTTCAACAACGAGAACCGGGTGCTTTTCTCCATCAGCACCACACTGCCCTGGAACAAGTGAACGCGGCCCGCCCGGCTGCCCGGGCGGCCTTCGTGCGACTCGGGGCCCCGGCCGAGCCGGGGCCCTTTCGCTCTCAGCGGCCGGCGAGCACGTCGGCCAGCGTGCCGAAGATCTCGTCCACGTGGCTGCGCTCGATGACGAGCGGCGGCGAGAGGGCGATGATGTCGCCCGTGGTGCGCACCAGCACCCCACGCTCGAAGCAGCGCAGGAACACGTCGTAGGCGCGGGCGGTCGGCTTGCCGGCTATGGGCTCGAGCTCGACGGCGGCGATCAGGCCGTAGTTGCGCAGGTCGATCACGTTCGGCAGGCCCTTCAGCGAGTGGACGGCCTGCTCCCAGTACGGGGCCATCTCCCGCGCCCGCGTCAGCAGGCCCTCGCGCGCGTACACGCCGAGGGTCGCGAGGCCGGCCGCGCAGGCGACCGGGTGCGCCGAGTAGGTGTAGCCGTGGAAGAACTCGATGGCCTGCGGCGGCCCGGACATGAACGCCTCGTAGATCTCCTTGCGCACCAGCACCGCACCCATGGGCACCGCGCCGTTGGTGAGGCCCTTGGCGCAGGTGATCATGTCCGGTACCACGCCGAACTCCTGCGAGGCGAAGGGCGAGCCGCAGCGGCCGAAGCCGGTGATCACCTCGTCGAAGACGAGCAGGATGCCGTGCTTCGTGCAGATGTCCCGCAGCCGCTGCAGGTAGCCCTGCGGCGGCAGCAGCACGCCGGTCGAGCCGGCGACCGGCTCGACGATCACCGCGGCGATGTTGCTCGCATCGTGCAGCGCGACGAGGCGCTCGAGCTCGTCGGCGAGGTGGGCGCCCCAGGCCGGCAGTCCGCGCGACCAGGCGTTCTGCTGGAGCGAGTGCGTGTGCGGCAGGTGGTCCACGCCTGGCAGCATGGAGCCGAAGAACTTGCGGTTGTTGACCATGCCGCCGACGGAAATGCCGCCGAAACCGACACCGTGGTAGCCGCGCTCGCGGCCGATCAGCCGCGTGCGCGTGCCCTCGCCGCGGACGCGGTGGTAGGCGAGCGCGATCTTGAGCGCGGTGTCCACGGACTCCGAGCCGGAATTGGTGAAAAAGACATGGTCGAGGCCCGCGGGGGCCAGCTTCACGATCTCGCTGGCGAGTTCGAAAGCCGGCGGATGGCCCATCTGGAAGGGCGGTGCGTAGTCCATCGTCCCGATCTGCCGCGAGACGGCGGCCGTGATCTCCTCGCGGCCGTGGCCGGCATTGACGCACCACAGGCCCGCGACGCCGTCGAGGATGCGCCGGCCCTCCGGGGTCCAGTAATGCATGCCCTCGGCGCGCGCCAGCAGGCGGGGCGCGGCCTTGAACTGGCGGTTGGCCGTGAAGGGCATCCAGAAGGCTTCGAGGCGGTCCGGCCGGAAGGAGCCAGGGTCGGCGGCAGTCATGCGCAGGTCTCCCAAGGGGCGCGTGTGCGTTGAGGATATTTGACACCGGGGGCGGCGATTGCCGATATTAGCCGCCTTTCGTTTAATATCCTAGACACCCGGACCCGAGTCTCCATGACGCTGGACGTGGGATCGCGGCTCAAGGCCGTGCGGCAGCTCTACGGTCTCTCGCAGCGCGAGCTCGCCAAGCGCGCGGGGGTCACCAACGGCACCATCTCGCTGATCGAGCAGAACAGGGTGAGCCCCTCGGTCAGTTCGCTCAAGAAGGTCCTCGACGGCGTGCCGATGACGATCGCGGAGTTCTTCACGCTGGACCTCGAGGCGGCGCCGCAGGTGTTCTTCGGCGGCGACGAGCTCACCGACCTCGGCTCGGGCAAGGTATCCCTGCGGCTGGTCGCCGCGCGCCGCCCCGGCCGGCGGATGTCCATCCTGCGCGAGGTGTACGCCGCCGGCGCCGACACCGGCGAGGAGATGCTGAGCCACGAGGGCGAGGAGGGCGGCATCGTGGTTCGCGGGCGCATCGAGCTGACGGTCGGCGGGCAGGCGAAGCTGCTCGGGCCCGGTGATGCGTACTACTTCACGAGCTCGCTGCCGCACCGCTTCCGGAATCCCGGCCGCGAAGAGTGTGAGATCATCAGCGCCTCCACGCCGCCGACCTTCTGAGAAACGACGGAGTAAGTCCATGGCAGCCATCGATGACCGTGCGACGTGGCACTCGCGCGCCCGGGCTTTGCAGCCCCGCACGCAGGCGTTCATCGGCGGGCGCTACGTCGGCGCCGCTTCCGGCGAGACCTTCGAGTGCGTCAACCCCGCCACCGGCGCGGTGCTGGCCCGCGTCGCTTCCTGCGCGGCACCGGACGTGGATGCCGCAGTCGCCTCCGCCCGCCGCGCCTTCGACGCGGGCCACTGGTCCCGCATGGCGCCGGCCGCCCGCAAGATGGTCCTGCGCCGTTTCGCGGAGCTGCTGCTGCAGCACTGCGACGAACTCGCGCTCACCGAGACGCTCGACATGGGCAAGCCGATCGCCGACTCGCTCGCGGTCGACATCCCCGGCGCGGCGCGCTGCATCGAGTGGTACGCGGAAGCCGTCGACAAGGTCTACGACGAGGTCGCGCCGACGGCGCACCAGACGGTGGCCATGGTCACGCGCGAGCCGGTCGGCGTCGTGGGCGCCATCGTCCCGTGGAACTTCCCGCTGCTCATGGCGGCCTGGAAGCTGGGCCCGGCGCTCGCGACCGGCAACTCGGTGGTGCTGAAGCCCTCCGAGAAGTCGCCGCTCACGGCGCTACGGGTGGCGGAACTCGCCGTCGAGGCCGGCCTGCCGGAGGGCGTGCTGAACGTCGTCCCCGGCTTCGGCGACAGGGCCGGCGAGCCGCTCGCCCTGCACATGGACGTCGACTGCATCGCCTTCACAGGTTCGACCCGCATCGGCCGGCGCATGCTCGAGTACTCGGGCCGCTCCAACATGAAGCGCGTCTGGCTGGAGTGTGGCGGCAAGTCGCCGAACATCGTCTTCGCCGACGCGCCCGACCTCGAGCGCGCCGCCGAGGCCGCGGCGCTCGGCATCTTCTTCAACCAGGGCGAGATGTGCTCGGCAGCTTCGCGGCTGCTGGCGCAGGAGTCCATCCTGGAGCCGCTGGTCGAGCGCATCGTCGAGATCGGCCGCGGCATGGCGCCGGGCGATCCGCTGGATCCGGCCACGCGCGTCGGCGCGCTGGTGGACCGGGCCCAGCTCGACACCGTCATGGGTTACATCGCCTCCGGGCGCAGCGAGGGCGCGCGCGTGAGGCTCGGCGGCGAGCGCGTGCTCGAGGAAACCGGCGGTTGCTTCGTCGAGCCGACCGTATTCGACCGCGTGCACGGCGACATGAAGATCGCCCGGGAGGAGATCTTCGGGCCGGTGCTGTCGGTCATCGGCTTCCGCGACGAGACCCAGGCGCTCGCGGTCGCCAACGACACGATATACGGGCTGGTGTCGGCGGTGTGGTCGCGCGACATCGGCACGGCGCACCGCGTCGCGAAGTCGCTGCGCGCCGGCACCGTGTACGTCAACTGCTACGACGCCGACGACATCACCGTGCCCTTCGGCGGCTTCAGGCAGTCGGGCAACGGCCGCGACAAGTCGCTGCACGCGCTCGACAAGTACACCGAGCTCAAGACGACCTGGATCGACCTGGGCTCCTGAGGAGTGATTCCATGTACGTGACCGTTGCCGCCACCCAGATGGCCTGCGGCTGGGACCGCGACGCCAACATCGCCAGCGCCGAGCGCCTCGTGCGCGAGGCCGCCGCGCGCGGCGCGCACGTGATCCTGATCCAGGAGCTGTTCGAGACCCCGTATTTCTGCAAGGACCACCTCGCGGCGCACTTCGAGCTGGCCACGCCCGTGGCGGATAACCCGGCGATCCGCCGGCTGCGCGCGGTGGCCGCCGAGCTCGGCGTCGTGCTGCCGCTGTCCGTGTTCGAGCGCGCCAACAACGCGTACTTCAACACGCTGGTGATGGTGGACGCGGACGGCTCGATCCCCGGCATCTACCGAAAGTCGCACATCCCGGAGGGGCCGGGCTACCACGAGAAATACTACTTCTCGCCGGGCGACACGGGCTTTCGCGTGTGGGACACCCGCTTCGGGCGCATCGGCGTGGGGGTCTGCTGGGACCAGTGGTTCCCGGAGTGCGCGCGCGCGATGGCGCTGATGGGCGCGGAGCTGCTGCTGTACCCGACCGCGATCGGCTCCGAGCCGCACGACCCCACGCTCGACTCGCGCTTCCACTGGCAGCGCACCATGCAGGGTCACGCCGCGGCGAACGTCATGCCGCTGGTGGCCTCGAACCGCATCGGCGCCGAGCGCGGCGAGAAGGTCGAGATGACCTTCTACGGCCACTCGTTCATCGCCGACCACACCGGCGCCGTGGTCGCGCAGGCCGACGATCACTGCGAGTGCGTGCTCACGGCGAGCTTCGACCTCGAGGCCGTGCGCCGCTACCGCCACGCCTGGGGCGTGTTCCGCGACCGCCGTCCGGACCTGTACGGCCCGCTGCTGTCGCTCGGGGGCGAGCCCCGCTGACGACGATGCTCGACGGCGACATCGCCTGCGTGGACCTCGAGACGACCGGGGGCCACCCGCTGCTGCACCGGGTCATCGAGATCGGTATCGTGACGCTGCGCGGCGGCGAGGTGGTCGAGGAGTGGAGCTCGCTCGTCAATCCGGGCGGGCACATTCCGCGCGGGATCTCGGCCTTCACCGGCATCACCGATGAAATGGTCGCGGATGCGCCTCGGTTCGCGGACCTGCGCGAGGAGGTGCTCGCCCGGCTCGAGGGCCGCCTCTTCGTCGCCCACAACGCCCGCTTCGACTACGGTTTCCTGCGCAACGAGTTCCGCCGCCTCGGCGTGCGCTTCAAGTCGCCCGTGCTGTGCACGGTGAAGCTCTCGCGGCGCATGGACGCGGGCGAGCGCGGCCACAGCCTCGACGCCGTGATGGCGCGCCACGGCATCGAGTGCGCGGCGCGCCACCGCGCCCTCGGCGACGCGCAGGTGCTCGCGCGGTTCCTGCCCATCCTGCGGCGCCGCCACGCGGCGGACGAGCTCGACCGGGTCGTGTCCGAGCTGGTGCGGGAGTCGCCGCTGCCGCCGCAGCTCGACCCCGAGCTGGCGGAGGACCTGCCCGAGGGGCCGGGCGTGTACCGGTTCTGGGGCGAAAGCGACGCGCTGCTGTACGTCGGCAAGAGCGTGAACCTGCGGACCCGCGTCCTGTCGCACTTCGCGGCGGACCACCGCGATTCCAAGGAGCTCAAGCTGTCGCGGCAGGTGCGCCGGGTGGACTGGCAGGAGACGTCCGGCGAGTTCGGCGCGCTGCTCCTCGAGTCGCGCTGGGTGAAGGAGCTCGAGCCGCTGCACAACCGTCGCCTGCGTACCGCACGCGAGTGCTGGACCATCGTGCTGGAAGGGGGGGGCGCCGGCCTGCGCGCCCGGGTCGAGGAAATGGGGACATTCCCTGCTTCCGATTCAGAGATCCAACGAGGCGGATCGCCAGGCGGAAATAGGGGATGTCCCCATTTCTTCGGCACGTTCCGCTCGAAGCGCGATGCGACGAAAGCGCTCGACGAGATCGTCCGCGCGCAGCAGCTGTGCCGCAAGGTGCTGGGCCTGGAGCCCGGCGAGGGCAGCTGTTTCGGCTTTCAGGTCGGCCGCTGCCGGGGCGCCTGCGCCGGCGGTGAGCCGGCCGCGCTGCATGCGGCACGGGCGCAGCTTGCGTTCGCGCCGCACCGGTTGAGGTCATGGTCGTTCCGCGGGCGCCTCGCCGTCTGCGAGCGCGACTGGCGCGGCGAGCAGGAACTGCACGTCTTCGACCAGTGGCGATACCTCGGTACGGTGCGCGACCAGGATTCCCTCGCTGCGCTCAACCGGCCCGCCGCCGGCTTCGACATCGATATCTACCGCATGCTGGAGCGTCTCCTGCGCAAGCCGGCGCCGCGCACCCGCCTCGTGGAGCTCGATTGAACGCCCTTCCCACCACCTTCTTCGTCACGGCGGCGGCCGGCACGTCGGACCTGCTCGCGGCCGAACTGGCCGCGCTCGGCGGCGAGGAGCTGCGCGAGGTGCGCGGCGGCGTGTACTGCACCGGCACGCTCGAGACGGCGTACCGCGCCTGCCTGTGGTCACGCGTCGGCCTGCGCGTGCTCTGGCCGGTGGCGGCCTTCGAGGCGGCCGACGAGGCGGCTCTGTACCACGGCGTGCGCGGCGTCGACTGGTCGCGGCACCTCGCGGCCGACGGCACGCTGCTGGTGGACTTCACGTCGCACGAGGGCGCGATCACCCACGCGCGCTTCGGCGCGCAGCGGGTGAAGGACGCCATCGTGGACCAGTTCCGCGAGGCCACCGGCCGCCGGCCCTCGGTGGATTCCGAGGCGCCGGACCTGCGGGTCAACCTGCGACTGGACCGGCAGCACGCCGTGGCCAGCATCGACCTCGCCGGCGACAGCCTGCATCGGCGCGGCTACCGGGCCCGCCAGGTCGCGGCACCGCTCAAGGAGAATCTGGCGGCGGCCATCCTGCTGCGCAGCGGCTGGCCCGCCATCGCGGCGTCCGGCGGCGCTTTCGTGGACCCGATGTGCGGATCCGGAACGCTCCCCATCGAGGCTGCGCTCATCGCGGGTGACGTTGCGCCCGGGCTGCTGCGCGAGCGCTTCGGCTTCAGCCGCTGGCTCGGGCACGATGCCGCCGCCTGGCAGCGCCTCGCGATCGAGGCCGAGCAGCGCCGCAGCCGCGGCAAGCTTGCGCCGGGACGGATCTTCGGGTTCGACCGCGACGCTGGCGCCATCGCCGCGGCGCGCGAAGCCGCGCGCCACGCGGGACTCGACCGCAGTATCGAGTTCCGCCGGGTGCCGCTTGCGGAGCTTCCGGACGCGCCGGCTCCCATCGGGCTGTTCGCGGTCAACCCGCCCTACGGCGAGCGTATCGGCAGCGAGACGGGGCTGCCCGAGCTCTACGAGCTGCTCGGCCGCCGCCTGCGCGAGGGTTACCTCGGCTGGCGGGCGGCGGTGTTCACGGGCAATCCGCCGCTCGGGCGCGCGCTCGGCATCGAGGCGCGCCGAGCGCACCGCATGATGAACGGGCCGATCGAGTGCCGGCTGCTCCGGCTCGACGTATCGCCGGAACGCTTCGAGCGGCCGCGCGACCCGTCCCGTCCCCCACCCTTCGACGCCGCGGCGGCCCGTGCGCGCCCAGGCGCGCAGATGTTCGCCAATCGTCTCGCCAAGAACCTGCGCGAGCTGTCGGCCTGGGCGGCGCGCGAGCGCGTGGCCTGCTATCGCCTGTACGACGCGGACATGCCCGAGTACGCCTTCGCCATCGATCTCTACCGGAGCGCGCCTGGCGCGGACGCCCGGCGCTGGCTGCTGGTGCAGGAGTACGCGGCGCCGGCCTCGGTGGACCGCGACCGCGCGCGCACCCGCCGCGAGGAGGTGCTGTCGGTGCTGGGTGAGGTGACCGGTGTCGCACCGGAGGCGATCTACATGCGTGTCCGGCGCCCGCAGAGGGGCAAGGCGCAGTACGAGAAGCTGAACGAGGAGGGGCGCTTCGAGGTCGTGGAGGAGGGCGGGCTCCGGTTCGCGGTGAACTTCACCGACTACCTCGACACGGGCCTGTTCCTCGACCACCGGCTCGCACGGGCCCGGATCCGCGAGCTGGCGGGCGGCAAGCGCTTCCTGAACCTCTTCGCCTACACGGGCACGGCCAGCGTCTATGCCGCGGCCGGCGGCGCGGCCTTCACACGCACGGTGGACCTGTCGAACACCTACCTCGACTGGAGCCGCCGCAACCTCGAGCTCAACGGCTTCGGCGGCGCCTGTCACGTGCTCGAGCGCGCCGACTGCCTCGAATGGGTGCAGCGCCCCATCCTGGAGCGCTACGACCTCGCCTTCGTTGACCCGCCCACCTTCTCCAATTCCAAGGCCATGGACCGCGAGTTCGACGTGCAGCGCGACCACGCCGACCTGCTCAAACGGGTTCTGGAACGGCTGGCGCCGGGCGGCCTGCTGGTATTCTCGACCAACCACCGGCGCTTCCGCCTCGACGCGGACGCCTTCGCTGGCGTCGGGATCCAGGACTGGACCGTAGCCACCCTGCCGCGGGACTTTGCCCGCCGGCCCCGCCAGCGCCAGGTCTTCGCCCTGCGACCGGGTTGACTGAACGCGTCTGTGAGGCTTATCCGGCCCCGCCCGGGCGTTTTAGGGTTAAAGTTCCGGCGCGGCGCGGGGGGTGCGGCTCGTGACGGCGACGAGGATTGCGGATGGATACGATACGTGACGAACTTCCACACCGCGGCGGCCAGGCGCTGACCGTCGGCAACCTGCGCCACGTCGTGCTCGACCGGATGACGCGCTCGCTCGGTCGGAGTCCCCATACGGCCTCGCCGCGCGACTTCTACGACGCGCTTTCGCTCGCGCTGCGTGAGGAGCTGACCTCGCGCTGGCTCGCTACGCAGCACCGCGTGGCGACGGCCCACGTGAAGCGCGTGTGCTACCTGAGCGTCGAGTTCCTCACCGGGCGCTCGCTGATGAATGCGCTGGCGAGCCTGGATGGTGAACTCCAGCGGGAGGCCCGCGAGGTGGTGGCGGGTTTCGGCCTCGACCTCGAGGACCTTGCCCAGCTCGAAGTGGACCCCGGGCTCGGCAACGGCGGCCTCGGCCGGCTCGCCGCCTGCTTCCTCGACTCGCTCGCCACTCTCGGCTATCCCGCGGTGGGTTACGGTATCCGCTACGACTACGGCATCTTCACGCAGGTCATCGGGCCGGACGGTGGCCAGCGCGAGGTCGCGAGCAGCTGGCTCAGGCTTCGCAATCCCTGGGAGATCCCGCGCGCGGACGCGCAGTACCGCGTCCGGTTCGGCGGCCGCTGCGAATCCCACCGCGGCCCCGACGGCCGGGAGCGCCATCGCTGGGTGGACACCCAGGACATCCTTGCGGTCGGCTTCGACCACCTCGTGCCGGGCAACCGCAGCCCCACGGTCAATCACCTGCGCCTGTGGTCCGGCCGCTCGGTGACGCCCTTCCACATCGAGGACTTCAACGCGGGCAACTATGCCACCGCGGTCGAGTCGCAGGTCACCGCCAAGAACGTCTCGCGGGTGCTGTACCCGGACGACTCGACCCCGCAGGGCCGGGAACTGCGGCTGCGGCAGCAGTACTTCTTCGTCAGCGCCAGCCTGCAGGACCTGCTGGCCACGCACTTCGTCGAGGGCCGCGCACTCGCGGACCTGCCCGACTCCGTGGCGATCCAGCTGAACGACACGCACCCGACGCTCGCCATACCGGAGCTGATGCGGCTGCTGGTGGACGAGCACGACATGGACTGGGCGCAGGCCTGGGACATCACCCGCCGGACCTTCTCCTACACCAACCACACGCTGCTGCCCGAGGCGCTCGAGAGCTGGCCGGTGGCGATGTTCGAGCGGCTGCTGCCGCGCCACCTGCAGATCATCTACCTTATCAACCGTGATTTCATGCTGGCGGCGGCGGAGCGGTTTCCGCACGACCACGGGTGCTTCGAGCGGCTGTCCATCATCGACGAGAGCCACGGCCGGCAGGTGCGCATGTCGCACCTCGCGGTGGTCGGCAGCCGCCGCGTGAACGGGGTCGCGCGGCTGCACTCCGAGCTGATGACGAAGACGATCTTCGCGGACCTGGCGCAGATGTACCCCGGGCGGTTCACCAACGTCACCAACGGCATCGCCGTGCGCCGCTGGCTGAAGCAGTCGAACCCGGGGCTCGCGGCGCTGATCACGGGCCGGCTCGGCCACGCCTGGGAGAACGACCTCG
>JBBINN010000011.1:16206-23861 GCA_037443885.1 Gammaproteobacteria bacterium
CGACCGGCTGCGGCCCGCGGCCGATGAGCCGGGCTTCCGCGAGCAGGTCCGCGCGATCAAGCTGGAGAACAAGCGCCGGCTCGCGGCCGTGATCGGCCGGCGCTGCGGCATCGCGGTGGATCCGGAGTCGCTGTTCGACGTCCAGGTGAAGCGGATCCACGAGTACAAGCGCCAGGTGCTCAACCTCCTGCACGTCATCGCGCGCTACAACCGCATCCGCACTGGAGCCGATCCAGACCCGGTGCCCCGCACGGTTATGTTCGCGGGCAAGGCAGCACCCGGCTATGCGCTCGCGAAGTGCATCATCCGCCTGATCAACAACGCCGCGCGGGTGATCAACGCCGACCCCGCGGTGGAGGGACGCCTCAGGGTCGTGTTCCTGCCTGACTACGACGTGTCCCTCGCGCAGCAGATCATGCCGGCGGCCGACCTGTCGCAGCAGATCTCGACCGCGGGCATGGAGGCCTCGGGCACGGGCAACATGAAGCTCGCCCTGAACGGCGCGCTGACCATCGGCACCCTCGACGGCGCGAACATCGAGATCCGCGAGCGCGTGGGCGCGGAGAACATGTTCGTGTTCGGCCTCGACGCCGACGGGGTGGTGGCCCTGCGCAGGCGCGGCTACGTGCCTCAGGACTACCTGCAGATCGACCCCGAGCTCGCCGAGGCGCTCAGGATGATCGAGCACGGCTATTTCAATCCGGACAACGTCGACGCCGCGCGGCCCGTGGTGAACCGCCTGCTCGGCCTCGGCGAACCCTACCTCGTGCTGGCCGACTTCGCCGACTACGCCGCGGTTCAGGGCGAGGTGGACCGGCTGTTCCGCGACCCTGACGAATGGAGCCGCCGCGCCGCGATCAATATCCTGTCCATGGGCCCGTTCTCGAGCGATCGCAGCATCCGCGAGTACGCCGAGGACATCTGGGGCGTCCGTCCCGTCGTCTGACGGACGGGAACCGGCCAGGAGCAAAGCATGAACCGGGCATCGCGACTCGCGCGGGAGGAGGTCGAGGCACTGGTGGAGGCCCGTCACGGCGAACCGCGGTCGGTCCTCGGCTACCACGAGTACCCGGCTGCGGACGGCGACCCGCTGGTCGTCGTGCGCGTGCTGGAGCCCGACGCGGTGTCGGTCGAGGCCCGCTGGCAGGACGAGCCGGCGGAGGCGGCCGTTCCGCTCACGCAGCTGCATCCGGCCGGGCTGTTCGAAGGGCGGCTTCGGTTCCGTCGGCCGTTCGTCCCGTACCGCCTGAGGATCCGCTACCGCGACGGCAGCGAGCACCTGCGCCACGACCCGTATTTCTTCGGCCACGAGCTGTCGGATTTCGACCTGTACCTGTTCGGCGAGGGCCGCCATCACCGCATTCACGAGAAGCTGGGCGCCCATCCGCAGCGGCGCGACGGCCTCGACGGCACCCGTTTCGCCGTGTGGGCGCCCAACGCCGAGCGCGTGAGCGTCGTCGGGCCGTTCAACCACTGGGATGGGCGGCGTCACCCGCTGCAGCAGCGCGGCAGCAGCGGCTGCTGGGAGCTGTTCGTGCCTGGCGTCGGGCCGGGCACGCTGTACAAGTACGAACTGCGCACCCGCGACGGACGCCGCCTGCTGAAGTCGGACCCGTATGGCTTCGCCATGCAGCTGCGGCCCGACAGCGCCTCGCTGGTCTGCAGCCTCGACGGCTATGCCTGGGGCGACGCCGCGTGGCTCGAGCGGCGTGCCCGGCTCGACGTCGCGCGCGAGCCCGTCAACGTGTACGAACTGCACCTCGCGTCCTGGCGGCGCCGCCATGGGCGCCACCCGCCGTTCATGAGCTGGCGCGAGGCGGCGGACGAGGTGATTCCCTACGTCCTCGGCCTCGGCTTCACCCACATCGAGCTGATGGGCGTGGCCGAGCACCCGCTCGACGAGTCCTGGGGCTACCAGGTCACCGGCTACTACGCTCCGACGGCCCGGCACGGGACTCCGCAGGACCTCATGCACTTCGTGGACCGCTGCCACCAGGCCGGCCTCGGCGTGATCATGGACTGGGTGCCGGGCCACTTCCCCAAGGACGAGCACGGCCTCGCACACTTCGACGGCACCGCGCTGTACGAGCACGAGGACCCGCGGCTCGGCGAGCACACCGACTGGGGCACCAAGATCTTCAACTACGGCCGCCACGAGGTGCGCAATTTCCTCGTTTCGAACGCGCTGTACTGGATCGACCGCTTCCACGTGGACGGGCTGCGCGTGGACGCCGTGGCTTCCATGCTCTACCTCGACTACAGCCGCGAGCCCGGGCAGTGGATCCCGAACCGCTTCGGCGGACGCGAGAACCTCGAGGCCATCGACTTCCTTCGCGACCTGAACGGCACGATCCGCCACTATCACCCCGGCGTGCTTACCATCGCCGAGGAGTCCACCGCCTTTCCCGGCGTGACTGCGCCGCCAGAGCACGGCGGCCTCGGCTTCGGGCTGAAGTGGAACATGGGGTGGATGAACGACACCCTGCGCTATTTTTCACTCGACCCCGTGTACCGGCGCCACGAGCACCGCCTGATCAGTTTCTCCTTCATGTACGCGTGGTCGGAGAAGTTCCTGCTGCCGCTGTCGCACGACGAGGTCGTGCACGGGAAGGGCTCCCTGCTCGGCAAGATGCCGGGCGATCCCTGGCAGAAGCGCGCCAACCTGCGCCTGCTGCTCGCGTACATGGCCTGCCACCCCGGCAAGAAGCTGCTGTTCATGGGCGCCGAGCTCGGTCAGTGGCATGAGTGGCGCTGCGAGGGCGAGCTCGACTGGGGCCTGCTAGGCGACGCGGGCCACGTCGGCTTGAGCGCCTGCCTGCGCGACCTGTCGCGCCTGTACCGCGAGCTGCCGGCACTGCACGCCAGCGACTGGGACCCGGCCGCGTTCCGCTGGCTCGATCTGCACAACGAGGCGGAGAGCGTGTTCGGCTTCCGCAGGGGCTACGACGGTGATCCGGCCGCAGAGCCACTCGTCTGCATGTTCAACGCCACGCCCGTGCCGCGCGACGGCTACCGTGTCGGTGTCGAGGCCGCCGGTGAGTACCGCTGCATCTTCGACTCCGACTCGCCGTTCTACGGCGGCTCGGGCTACTCGAGCCAGGGCGCGGCGCGCGCCGAACCGGGCGGGCGGGACGGATTCCCGTGTTCCATCTCGATCACGCTGCCGCCGCTCGCAGCCGTGATCTACCGGCGGGAAGGCCCTTGAGCGGCGTGTCCACACCCGCGGTGCAGTCCGGCAAGCCGGCGCCGCTCGGCGCGCTGGCGTCGGCCGGTGGCGTCAACTTCGCGGTGTACTCGGCGCACGCGGAGTGCATCGAGCTGTGCCTGTTCGACCCCGGGACCCGCGAGGAGACCTGCCGGATCGAAATGCCGGGACGGACCGGGCACGTGCATCACGCCTTCGTGCCGGCGCCGCTGGCCGTGCCAGGGACCCTGTACGGGTACCGGGCCCACGGTCCCTGGGAGCCCGAGCGAGGATTCTTTTTCAACCCTGCGAAGCTGCTGCTCGATCCCTGCGCGCTCGACGTGGTCGGCGAGGCGGCCTGCCACCCGGCGCTGCAGGCGTCCGATCCGCGCGACTCGGCACCCTTCGTGCCGCGTTCACGGGTCGTGGACCGCGAATTCGACTGGGGTTCCGTCCGCGCGCCGGCCAATCCCTGGCGCGACACCGTGATCTACGAGCTGCACGTCAAAGGATTCACTCAGCGCCACCCCGAGGTGCCGCCCGAGTGGCGGGGCAAGTACCTCGGCCTGACGGTCCCCGCGGTGCTCGACCACCTCGTCCGCATGGGCGTGACCGCGGTGGAGTTGATGCCCTGCCAGGCATTCGACACCGAGTGCTTCCTGCGCGAGCGGGGACTCGTCAACTACTGGGGGTACAACCCCCTCGGCTGGTTCGCGCCCGACCGGCGCTATGCGGTCGAGGACCCGGTGCGCGAGTTCAAGCAGATGGTGTCGGCGCTGCACGCCGCCGGCCTCGAGGTGATCCTCGACGTGGTTTTCAACCACACTGCCGAGGGCGGTCCCGGCGGACCCGTCCTCAGCCTCAGGGGCCTCGACAACCCCACGTGGTACCGGCTGGTGCCGCACGACCTTGCACGCTACGAGGACTTCACGGGCTGTGGCAATACCGTGAACTTCGAGCGTTCCGTCGTGCGCGAGGTCGTGCTGGACTGCCTGCGGTACTGGGCCTGCGACCTGCGCGTGGACGGCTTCCGCTTCGATCTCGCGCCCGTGCTCGGCCGCGGTGCCTCGGGCTTCTCGGCACATGCGCCGCTGCTCGCCGAATTGCGCCTCGACCCGCTGCTCGCTTACTCGAAGCTCATCGCCGAGCCCTGGGACGTCGGGCCGGGCGGCTATCAGCTCGGCCGGTTCCCGGCAGGGTGGTCGGAGTGGAACGACCGCTACCGCGACACCGTGCGTGCCTTCTGGCGCGGCGAGCACGGCGTCGTGCCGAGCCTCGCCGAGCGGCTCGCCGGCTCGAGTGACCTGTTCCGGCAGGAGGGCCGTACGCCGGGCGCCAGCGTCAACTTCGTCGCTTCGCACGACGGTTTCACGCTGCGCGACCTCGTCTCCTACGAGCGCAAGCACAACGAGGCGAACCACGAGGCCAACAGGGACGGGCACGGGCACAACCTGAGCTGGAACTGCGGCGTAGAGGGTCCCAGCACTGATCCGGACGTCGAGCGGCTCAGGTTCCGGCAGATGCGCAACCTGCTGGCAACGCTGTTCCTGTCGCAGGGCGTGCCCATGCTGCAGGCGGGTGACGAGTTCGCGCGCAGCCAGCGGGGCAACAACAACGCCTATTGCCAGGACAACGAGCTCGGCTGGCTGTCGTGGCAGCACGGACCGGCCGAGCGCGAGCTCGCCGCTTTCGTCGCGCGGCTTGCACGGCTGCGGCGCGAGTGGCCGCAGCTGCGCCGCAGCACCTTCCTCAAGGGCGCGTCTACCCTGCAGTCCGGGAAGGACGTGCACTGGTGGCACCCGGCCGGGCGCGAGATGGCCGACGGGGACTGGGCCGACCCGCGCCTGCGGCGGCTGGGAGTCTGGCTGTCGTCCGCGCGTGGCGACCTGCTGATCCTGCTGTCGGCCGACGCCGCGGAGGGCGAGTTCCTTCTGCCCGGGCCTGCGGGGCGGCCGTGGCGGGTGCTGCTCGACACCGCGTGCGAGTCGGCGGAACCGCCGCCTGCCGAATGCGACCAGCGCTGTGTCGTCACCGGCCGCAGCGCCATCCTCCTGGCGCGCGACGCGGCGCGGCCGCGCAGCGTGGCGGGAGGGCGGTCCGAATGACGGACCCGGTGGCGCTGACCGAGCTCGCGACGCTGCGGGGCATCGGCGAGGAATACCTCGATTTCCGCGACCAGCCGCAGCGGGTTTCCGAGCGCACCCGCACGGCCATCCTGCGCGCGATGGGCGTGGACGTGGAGTCGCCCAGGGCCGTCGTGACCGCGATCGAGCAGGCGCAGGGCCTGCAGTCCTCCGGTGCGAGCGCGGGCGGGGGGGAAACGGAAGGGACCGTAGGGGAGCCCCGGCGCTGCTTCGAGCCCCCCGCGCTCGCGGGCGGCGGGCGGCGCTGGGGAGTGTCGGTGCAGCTCTACACGCTGCGATCCGCGTCGAACTGGGGCATCGGCGACTTCGGTGACCTCGTCGAGCTCGTCCGCCGTGCCGCCGCGGCCGGCGCCGACTTCGTCGGGCTCAACCCGCTGCACGCGCTGTTCGCCGGCGATCCCGCCCACTCCAGTCCTTACAGCGCCTCGAGCCGGCATGTGCTCAACGTGCTGTATATCGCGGTCGAGCAGGCGCCGGGCTTCGCCGGATGCGCCGAAGCGCGCGCGAGGGTAGCCGACCCGCAGTTCCAGCAGGAGCTCACGCGGTTGCGGAACACCGCCTTCGTGGACTACGAGGGCGTGGCCCGCGTCAAGCTGCCGGTCTTGCGCAACGTCTATGAGGGCTTCCTGCAGGAGCACGTCGCGAAGGACAGCTCCGAGGGGCTCGAGTTCGAGGCCTTCGTGGCCGGGCGCGGCGAGACGCTGCGGCTGCACGCGCTGTTCGAGGCGATCGACGAGGTCATGCGCGCGCGGCGCGAGGCCGCGGGCGGCTGGCTGTCGTGGCCGGCGGCGTACCGCGACCCGCGCGGCCGGGTGGTGGCTGCTTTCGAGCGCTCTGCCGCCCGTCGCGTCGGCTTCCACGCCTGGCTGCAATGGGTCGCGGACCGGCAGCTCGCCGCCGCGGCCGCGGCGGCCCGCGAGGCCGGGATGGGGATCGGGCTGTATGGCGACTACGCCGTGGGCGTGAATGCAGGCGGATCGGAGGTCTGGTCCCGCCAGCACGTGTACCGGCTCGGCGCCGGTGTGGGCGCACCCCCCGACGCGCTCGCGCTGAAGGGCCAGGACTGGGGCATCCCGCCGATGGACCCGCTCGCCCTCAGGGCCGAGGACTTCCGGCCATTCGCCGAGCTCATGCGCGACAACATGCGCCACTTCGGCGCGCTGCGTATCGACCACGTGATGTCGCTGTACCGGCTGTGGTGGGTCCCCGGCGGACTGCCGGCGACCGACGGCGGCTACGTCCACTATCCCCTCGATGAGCTTCTCGCCGCGCTGGCGCGCGCCAGTCGCGATTGCCGTTGCCTCGTGATCGGCGAGGACCTCGGCACGGTGCCCCGCGAGATGAGCCTCGCGATGAAGGCCTTCGGCGTGTACCACTACAAGGTGCTCATGTTCGAGAAGGAGGCCGACGGCAGGTTCACGCCGCCCGGGGAGTGGAGCCGCGGCGCGATCGCCGCGGTGACGACGCACGACCTGCCGACGCTGGCGAGCTGGTGGGCCGGCTCCGACATCGAGCTGCGCGAGCAGCTGGGCCTCTACCCTGATGAAGCCACGCTCCTGGCAGTCCGGCAGGAACGGCAGCGCGACCGCGAGCGCCTGGTCGGGGCGCTGGCCGAGGCCGGGCTGCGGCCGGACTGGCCCGTGGATCGATTCGAGCCGCATTTCGCAGCCGCCGTGCACTCCTTCCTCGGCGCGTCACGCTCGGCGCTGGTGGCCGTGCAGGCCGAGGACCTGCTCGGCATGCTCGAGCCGGTGAACGTCCCGGGTACGGGCTCCGAGCATCCGAACTGGCTGCGCAAGCTGACCGGGGACCTGGCGGAGCTGTTCGAGGGCGCCTCGGCCCAACCGGTCCTCGAGGTCATGCGCCGGCAGCGTCCGCGTGGCTGAGCCGCCGGCCCGGCAGCCTATAATGCCGGCGCAAACCGCCACCGAAGGAGCGCCGCGATGATGACCCTCCACAAGCCGCTCGCCCTGCTGCTGGGTGCGTCGCTCGCACTCGCCGCCGCAGCGCCCTCGCTGGCGGCGCCCGTCGCCGAGGAGCTGCGCGGACCCGTGGACGTTCGCCGCACCACGCTCATCGTGCGGGACATCGACCGCTCGCTGCCTTTCTGGCGCGACGCGCTCGGCCTGACGGTGGTCTACGACGAGGTCATCGAGCGGCCCGGCCGGCCGGAAGATCCGCTTGGCACGGTCCGAAGCATGCGGCTCGTGCTGCTGCGGGCCAACGACACCTTCGTGGGCGCGGTCGGTCTGCTCGAGTACATCTCGCCGCGCCGGCCGGACCCGGGCATGGGCGAGGACCGAGCGGGCATCGGCGACTTCATCATG
>JBBINN010000011.1:23871-27808 GCA_037443885.1 Gammaproteobacteria bacterium
CGCGGACCTCGATGCGCGCTGGGAGCGCGTCAAGGCCGTGCCAGGCGTCAAGGTGGTCTCGGAGCCCGAGCGCATCGAGTACCCGGCGCCGGGTGGCGGCGTGATCCCGGTGATGGTCACGATGGTGCGCGACCCGGACGGCTATTTCGTCGAGCTGAACCAGATACTCGGCAAGCCGGCGGGCGCATCGCAGTAGCCGGCGCCGTTCAGCGCCAGCGCGACATCACCGGCCTGCCGAGGCCGAGGAACAGAGCGAAGTCGCCGCTGTCCACGTAGCCGAGCGAGATCGACACGGGTCCGAAAGGCGTATTGCCGCCCAGGAACAACCGGCCACCGAAGTGCAAGCCGGCGGTCGGGTTGCTGCTGTCGAGGCCCTCCCAGACGTTGCCGGCCTCGAGCGCGCCGCCGGCGAAGAGCGTCATGCCCAGCAGGGGATCCACGTCGACGAGCCGCCAGCCCATGCCCGCCTGCAGGTAGGCGAACTCGGCGCCACGGAGGGCGCCGTACTCCAGGCCGGTCAACGCTCCCGGGCCGCCGAGGCGGAAGGTCTGCTGGAACGGAACGTCGGTGTCGAAGGCCGTCCCGCCGGCCACGTCCAGGAACAGCAGGGCCCGGTCGAGGACGCGCGACTCGTTCAACTCGATCAACAGGGAGCGCCACTGGGTTTCCGCGCCGAGGGCCGTCTGCGCGGCCTGGAACTCGACCCGCTGCCGTGAACCGCGCGTCGCCCAGAGGTCGGAGTCGCGCGTGTCCCGCTCGTACTCGAGCAGGAATCCCCCGTCCTGGTAGTCGCGGATTTCCGGCAGGCCCGGCAGGCCGATGTCGAGGAGCACGTCATCGCGTCGGCGGAAGAGTCCGACCTGCAGGTCGCCGGACGTCCCGAGCTCCAGCCCGCCCCGCAACTCGGCGTACAGGCTGCGCTCGTCGTAGGTGGCAATGCGCTCGTTGGCGAGGAAGATGTCTTCGCGGTGGTCGTACCAGCCCACGCGGGGCAGGATGAACGTTCGTCGCTTGGCGCCGAAGTTGATGCGCAGGTCCGTCTCGAGGCGGGTTTCGGCGCCGAACTGGGCGAGTGCGCGCCATTCGCGGCCGGCCGAGTCGGGCCAGGTGTGACGCAGCAGGGCGCTGGCGACGAGCAGCGGGTTGCCCTCCAGCGAGGTCTCCACGCCATAGTCGAAGGCCATGAAGGTCGGTCCCCAGGATTTCAGGATGGGGAAGAAGACGACGGTGGGAGTGTCGTCCGGCCCGGTGACGTCGTGGCCGACGGCTTCATACGCGCCGGTGGCATAGATCCGCAGGGCGTCCTCCGCCACCACGTTCGCATCCAGCGGCTCGCCGGTGCGCGTGCGCACGCGCGTCGCGAGCCAGGCGGCGGTATCCCGGTCGACGCCTTCGAACTTGACCTCCACCACGCGCCGGTCCGCAGCCAGCAGCGCGGTGGAACGGGCCGCCCGCCAGGCGGCGTAGTCCTCCGGCGCCAGCGAGAGCGCCGCGAGTCGCGCGGCGGAAGCGCGCGCTGCGCGCTCACCCTGCTCGATGGCTTCGGGCGCGAGGTGGAAGTCGGCGCTGGTGACACCCTCGACGGTGATCTCGAGGCCGATGTCGCCGGGCCCCAGCGAGTCGAGGGAGGCTTGAACGTTGCTGCGGATCAGGATCTCGACCATGCGGCTCAGCGAGCCCGTCGCCGAGCGCATCTGATCGACCCGCGCCTCGGCTGGCGCGACCGAGACGGCGATCACGACGTCCGCACAGGTCTCGCGCGCGACGTCCACCGGCAGGTTGCGCTTGATGCCGCCGTCCACCAGCAGCCAGTCGTCGACCTCGACGGGCGCGAAGGCGCCGGGCACGGACATGCTGGCGCGCAGTGCCGTTGGCAGGTCGCCGGAGCCGAAGACCACCATCTCACCCGACTTCAGGTCGGTCGCGACCGCGCGGAAGGGGATGGGCAGCCGGTCGAAGTCCTCGACACCCGACTGCGTCGCCACCATGTTGCGGATGAGCGATTCGACCTGCTGGGTCTCGATCAGGCCGCGCGGCGCGATCAGGCCCTGCTCGCCGAGCCCGAACTCCAGCTTGTTGGAGACGGTGCGGTTCTCCCGCTTGATGCTCATGGGCTGGTAGCGGCGCTGCTGCTCGCGCCGGAAGATGCTCTTCCAGTGAACGGCGCGCATGAAGTCGTCGACCTCGGCCGCATCCATGCCGCTTGCGTACGCGCCGCCGACGAGCGCACCCATGCTCGTGCCGGCGATGCAGTCCACCGGGATACGCAGTTCCTCGAGCACCTTGAGCACGCCGACGTGCGCGGCGCCGAGTGCACCGCCGCCACCGAGCACGAGGCCTATCCGCGACCTTGGCGGCGGCTCCAGGGCGGCGGCGGCCGCCGGCCAGGCGACGGAGACGGCGAGCAGGGCGCAACCAAGGCGCGCTAGGGTCTTCATCGGCAGGTCCTCCACGCGGCGCTCTGCGCCGCGAAGGAATAGTCTAGCGCCGTCCGACAGGCGGACCGGACTTGCCATCGCGGCACAGAGGTCTATCTTGGAAACATGCCTGGACGGCGCGCCCGCGGCTGCCGGGCGCAAGGAGGGGGACGATGACCGTGACCATTCACGCGGCGGGACACCCGTCCGCGCGGGTCGGGATCGAGCCTGTGTCGATCCTGCGGCCTTTCACGTGGTTGTGGCGCGGAGCCGGCGACCTGGTCCATTGCGGTGCCGCCAGCGTGGCGCACGGCCTGCTGATGGTGCTGCTGGGCTGGATGCTGCTGCTGATGCTGGGCAATCACCCCTATTTCGTCGTCGCGGCGATATCGGGCTTCCTGCTCTTCGCGCCGGTCATGACGACGGGGCACGTGGAGCTGTCGCGTCGGCGCGCCGAGCGCGACGCGGTCGGCTTCAACGAGTCGCTGTCGCCACTCGTGAACAATCATGGCCCGCTGCTACGGTTCGGGGCAGTGCTCGCCGCGCTCACGCTCGCCTGGTTCGCTGCCTCGGAAGCGATGCTGCGGACGGTGTTCGCCGTGCAGGCCCCGAGCATCGCGGAGACCTACTACATCGGCTTCCTGGACAACGCGCACCGCGAGGCGATCGTCGCCTACGTCGCCGCCGGCGGGCTGCTGGCGCTCGTCGTGCTGGCCATCTCGGTCGTGACGGTGCCTCTCATCGTGGATCGACACCTGCGTGCGGGGGAGGCCATCCGCGCGAGCCTCGCCGCGGCGCCCGCCGATCTCGCCCGCGAGAGCGACGGCAAGCAGGAGGTGCTCGTCTACGCGGGCGTGCGCCCCGGCGAGCCGCTGCACGCCGGCCTGCAGGCCGCGCTCGACGAGGCGCTGGCGAAGCTGCCGATCCCCAAGGTGATGAGCTACCAGCTCGAAGACGGCACGACCACCGTGCAGTTCGTGCGGCCGGCGCACCGGCTGGTGGCGCTGCACGGCCACGCCGTGGTGCCGGTGCATGCGCTCGGGCTGGAAGCGGGCACCAAGACCTTCGGCCACCGTTTCCACTGCGCGGGCGAGGTCGCGATCCACTCCGCCGACACCTGGGTCGAGCAGCTTCGGACCGAAGGCAAGGTCATCGCCTCCTTCGACCAGCGGCGCGAGCGCATCGCCGCGCTGCTGACCCGCGCGGCCGAGGAGCGCCAGGCACGGGTGCTGATGCCCGAGGAGCTGCTCGACGAGGTGACCGCGCTGGTCGAATGGCCGGTCGTCTACGAGAGCGGCTTCGAGGCGGAGTTCCTCGACGTGCCGGCCGAGTGCCTGGTGCTCACGATGCAGCGGAACCAGAAGTACTTCGCACTGACCGATGCGCAGGGCAAGCTGCTGAACCGCTTCCTGCTCGTCTCGCACATCGAGACCGCGGACCCGGCGGCGATCGTCGCCGGCAACGCGCGCGTGGTGCGCGCGCGCCTGGCCGACGCCAAGTTCTTCTACGACCAGGATCGC
>JBBINN010000012.1:0-27700 GCA_037443885.1 Gammaproteobacteria bacterium
CCGTATCCGCCCACGCTCCACGCGATCGCCAGGAAGGACACGACGCTGACGAAGCCCGCGACGTAGGCGACGCAGCGCAGCTCCGCGCGGAATGCCGCGGCGACGAGCAACGCGCCCAGCAGCCCGAAAATGACGGCTCGATGCCGCATCAGGATGATCAGGTCAGGATCCTCGATCACGGTCCCGTACAGGCGCGCGAGCTGCCCGGCGCCCAGCACGCCCGGCAGGGGCAGGAGGTGGATGACGCCCACCACGATGAGCATGGCGGAGCTGATTCGTGCCAACATGGCCTCGAGCCTCGGAGCGTGAACAGAGGTGGCCGATCCTAGATCCCGCGCGGGTGGCGCGCTTTCAGAAACGGGCTGCCTGCCGCGGCGACGACCGATGCTCGTCAGCTGGGGCCCTCGGGCGGTCTACGTGGGCCCGATCTTCGGGCTTCCCGCCCACCGCAATGCCGTGGCGGTGCTCGCGATCGGGCTCGACGGGCCGCTCGCCTTTGCATACGACCCCGAGGCGCCCGCCGCCGGCTTCGCCCACTGCCGGTCCGCGCTGATCGAGCCGAACGAGCTGCACCTGATCGAGGCGCGGGCCGGCGAGTGCGCGTTCGCCTATGTCGACGCCCTCGGCAGCGATTTCGAAAGCCTGCGCCGCCGCTGCCGGATCCAGGGCGGCCCGGTGAACCGGCACCTCGAGGGCGAGAGCGAGGCCATCGAGCTGCTGACGAGGATGGACAGGAGCACTGCCGGCTGGGCAGCGACGAGCACACGGCTCGAGGAGGCACTCGGCCTGCACACAGGCGGGCGCGACTGCCGGATCGAGCAAGCCGTGCAGGCCCTGCTCGAGGCACCGGCGAGCGAGATCGGCGCGGCCGGCATGGCGGCTCGCGTCGGCCTGTCCTCGTCGAGGTTCCAGCACCTGTTCAAGGCGACGACCGGCGTGCCCTTCCGGCGCTTCAGGCTGTGGGCGCGCATGCGCGCCGCCCTGGCGGCCGCCGTGGCCGGTGCGAGCCTCACCGACGCGGCGCTCATGGCCGGGTTCTCGAGCTCCGCCCACTTCACATCGGCGTTCAAGGAAATGTTCGGCATGGCGCCGAGCCAGCTGCTGGCGGCCTCGCCGCTCTATGTAGAGGCCTCGCAGCGCGCCCCGGGCCGGCGCGCAGGGCCTCATGCAGGCCTCAGCGAAGCAGCAGGCTGAGCGGGAGCCCCACGATCCCCCGATTCCGGCAACAAAAACAACGAGATAACCCCAAAAGCCGGCCGGATGGAGGAAAAAAGCCCAGATCTGGGGATAACTGGTATCTCTGTCTCTATGAAAAATGAAGCTCTTATCCCCAACCCGCCCTGGAGTCGTGGCTTAACCCTTCACCATCCCCTATGCCAGCCCACCAGACAACGCCATAGGGTTACGGAATCACCACTTTGGGACCCAGCCACCTCCCGCCGGTACGGAAATGCAGCGGCTCAAAGCGCGTCTGAACCCGTCAGCCTGGGGACCCGGACGATCTCAATGCGATTGGGGTCAGCGGTGGCATCGGCAGGAAGCTGATGGTGGAAAGCCTCCATGCGGCAGCTTGGGAAGCTGCAGTTCTACCATTGAACTACACCCGCTTCGGGCGGTGATCCTAGGCAGGATCCCGGCGGCCGGCAAATCCATGGCGTCGCCGACCGGCGGCGCTCAGCCGGCGAAGCGTGCCCGCGGGCCGCGCCCGCGCCACTCGAGCAGCTCGACCAGCAGGGCGGGCAGCGCGGTAAGCGTGATGAGCGTCGAGAAGACGAGGCCGGACAGCACCACCACGCCGAGCCCGCGATAAAGCTCGGTGCCCGCACCCGGGATCAGCACCAGCGGCGCGAGGCCGAAGGCCGTGGTGAGCGTCGTCATGAGGATGGGGCGCAGGCGCGACGCCACGGCCTGCCGCACGGCCTCGACCGTCGTCACAGCACCGTCGCGGAGCAGCTCCCGCGTGCGGTCCACCACGAGAATGGGATTGTTGACGACGGTGCCGAGCAGGATCAGGAAGCCGAGCATGGTGATCATGTCGAACGGCAGGCGGATGCCGACTCCGTTCATCAGCGCCAGCCCGAGGATCCCTCCGGCGAGACCGAGCGGGACGGTGACGAGGATCAGCAGCGGCCAGCCCCAGTGCCTGAACACCGCAACCAGCAGCAGGTAGCTGAGCGCGGTCGCGAGCAGGAAATTGGCCGCGAGCGAGCGGCGCGTCTCGTCGAGCTGGTCGGCGGCGCCCGACACCTCGAGCGTCATGCCCGGCGTGACCAGGCCCTCGGCGGACAGCCGCGGCAGGAGCTGCGACTCGACCACGCCCACCGCCGTCTCGAGCGCCACGTCGGGCGGCGGGACGACGCTGACGGTCACGGTCCGACGACCGTCGACACGGCGGATCGCATCGGTGTCCACGGTGTCGTCGAGACGCGCCAGCGACTCGAGCGGAAGCACCGCGCCGTTCGGCGCCGCGACCGGCAGCCTGCGCAGCGCGTCGATGTCCTGCGAGGAGCCCGCCTCGCTGTAGAGCCTGATGTCGATCTTCTCGTCGCCGAGCACGAACTCGTCCACGAAGGCGCCGTCCGACAGCGCGGCCACCGCAAACCCGAATCCCTGCGCCGTGAAGCCGAGTTCCGCGAGCCGCTCCCAGTCCGGACGGATCTCGAGCAGGGGCTGGTCGAGCGATAGCGAGGACGGGTCCGAGTTCACCTGCGGGCCCTCGAAGATTTCCTGCGCGGCGCGGAACGCGCCGTCCGCCGCCGCGTACAGCTCGGCGAGGTCCTGCCCCGCGATGTCGATGTTGACGCTGCGCGTGCCGCCGTCGTTGCTCGAGATGATCGAGCCGCGCGAGGCGAAGGCGCGCATGCCGGGCTCCTCCCGGAAGCGCTCGTTGAAGGCCGCCATGAGCGCGTCCACGTCGCGCGGGCGCTTCGGCTCGGCGACCACGAACAGGCTGCGCGCGCTCACGCTGAGGTTGACCGTCGCAAGTGGCGGGAAGCGGCTCTCGCCGCGATCGAAGCCCGCCGGGTCGGCATCCACCAGCGCGGCCAGCTCGGCGTTGATGGGCGTGGCGATGCGGTGCATCTCGGAAATGTTGTAGCCGGGCGGCGCGATCATGCGGGCGAAGACCTTCGGCTCCTCACCCTCGGGCAGGTACTCGGCCGGCGGCACGAGCGCTGCGACCAGCGCCAGCAGCGCGACCGGCAGCCCGAAGGCCGTGGCTCGCCGCAGTGCGGGCGACGCGAGCAGCCGGTCGACCTGCGCGAGCAGCCACAGGTGCAGCCGGCTGTCACGACGCTCCGTCGCCCGCCCCGAGAAGCCCAGTCGCGCGATCGTTGCCGGAACGACCGCGATGGCCACCGCCATCGAGGCGATGATCGCGGCGGAGATCGCGATCGCGATGTCGGAGAAGAGCTGGCCCGCCTCCTGCTCCACGAACAGGATCGGCGCGAACACGATCACCGTGGTGAGGGTGGAGGCCAGCACGGCCGGCCAGACCTCGCGCACGCCGGCGACCGTGGCCTGCAGCCGGGCCATGCCTGCGCGGCGCAGGCGCTCGATGTTCTCCAGCACGACGATGGTGTTGTCCACCGTCATGCCGATCGCGAAGGCGATGCCGGCGAGCGAAATCACGTTGATGGTTCGCCCGAACACCAGCAGGCCGAAGAATGCCGCCAGCGTGCTGAGCGGGATGCCCAGCACGCCGACGAGGGTCGCCTGGCCGGAGCGCAGGAACAGGTACATGACGAAGGTGGCCAGCGCCGCGCCCAACGCGAGGTTGCGGATGACGTTCCGCACCGACTCGTCGACGTACCTGACGTCGTCGCTGACGAGGCGCAGCTCGAGGCCGCTGCGGTCGAGCAGGTCGCGGTTCAGATCCTCGACCACCGTCCCCATCGCGCGCTTGATCGCGATGACGTTCGAGCCGGCCTCGCGCCGCAGCGAGAGGGAAAGGGTCCGCTGGCCCGCGCTGTAGGAGATCGAGCGCAGCTCCGCGTGGCCGAGGCTGACGGTCGCGACGTCGGCCAGGCGCGTGATCGAGTCGCCGCGGCGGCTTAGGATCAGGTCCTCGACGTCCTCCACGGTCTCGAAGCGGCCGAGCGTGCGCACGAGGTAGCGTCGCTTGCCGCTGTCGATGTCGCCGCCGGAGGCGTCGCGATTGCGCGCGCGCACCGCCTCGCGCAGCTCGAGCAGCGTGATACCGCGTTCCGCCAGGCGGGCCGCGTCCACCTCGATGCGGACTTCGCGCGGCGCGCCGCCGCCGACGTCCACGCGCGACACGCCCGGCACGCGTTCCAGGCGCGGTCGGATGTAGTCCTCGGCGAAGTCCTGCATGCGGTTCAGGTCGAGGCCGAGCGGGTTGCCGTCGCGCGCGATCAGCCGGTAGAACATGAAGGGATTCTCGGAGAACGAGCTGGTCGACAGCCGCGGCTCGTCGGTGTTCTCCGGGTAGGCGGGCACCTGGCTCAGGGCATTGTTGACGCGGATGAGCGCGTCGTTGATGTCCACGCCGAAGGGAAACTCGAGCCGGATCGTGGCGCGGCCGGTCTCGGCCGAGGACACCATGCGCCGCAGGTTCGGCACCGTCCGCAGGAAGCGCTCCTGCTCGATCAGGATCTCCTTCTCGATGTCCTGCGGCGTCGCGCCCGGCCAGACCGTGTCGACGGTGACGGTGCGCACCTCGAGGTCCGGGATCATCTGCACCGGCATGCGCAACGCGGCCGCGACGGCCAGCACGCAGAAGACGAGGACGGCGACGGCGAGCAGCGTGCCGTGGCGGATGATCGCCTCGAACATGTTCAGGCGCCGCCGGTGACCCGGACTGCCTGGCCGTTGCGCAGCCGCTCGTTGCCGCGCACCACGACCCGGTCTCCCGGCGCGAGTCCTTCGAGCACCTCCACCTGCGCGCCGCCGCGGCCGAGGCGCACGCGGCGCTCCTCGGCGATGGTGCGCCCTTCGGCCTCGCGCAGGACGAACACGCTGTGCGTGCCGTCGGGGTAGCGCAGCAGCGCATCGCGCGGCACCGCCAGGGCCTGTTGCGAACCCGCCAGGCCGATCACTGCCGTCGCCGAGGTGCCCGGCAGCAGCTTGCCGGCGGCGCCCTCGATGAGGATCCGCACGAGGAACGTGCGCGCGGTGGGATCGCTCACCGGCACCTTCGCGACGATCCGGCCCGCCAGTGGCTCGGGACCGCCGGCATCGGCCAGGACCTGCACCGGCGAATCATTGCGGATGTCGTTGAAGCGCTCCTGCGGCGCCTGCACGTCGAGCCGGATCCGGTCGGTCGCGACCAGCTCCATCACCGGCGTGCCGCGCGCGACCCACTCGCCGACGTCAGTCAGCCGGCGCGCGACCACGCCGGCGAACGGCGCGGGCATCACGTGACGGCGGACGATCTCGGCCTGCTCGCGCTCGGCCGCCTTGCTCGCCTCGAGCGCAGCGGCGGCCAGCGTGGCCTCGGCCTCGCGGCGCTCGAGCTCGGTCTGCGGCAGGTGCCGGTCGGCCACAAGGCGGCGGGCCTCGTCCGCGAGCCTCTGCGCCTCGGCCGCGCGCGCCTTTGCCTCCGCCGTGCCGGCCTGCGCACGCTGCAGCGCGAGCCGCGCCACCGCGGAATCGAGCTCCAGCAGCGGTGCGCCCGCCTTGACCTTGTCGCCCGCATCGACGTAAACCCGGGCCACGAGGCCATCCACCCGGGGCGACAACCGGGCGCTGCGCTCGGCGTTCAGCGTGCCGGTCAGTCGAACCTGCTCGCTGATCTCGACCTGCTTCGGGGTCACCACGGTCACGGGGACCGCGTCCTGTGCGAGCGCAGGAACCGCCAGCGCAGCAGTAGCGGCCGCAGCTGCCGCGATGCGGCTCAAGCGTCGGGACATGTACCTGGCTCCTCGCCCTGGCCGCCGGGCGGCGGCTTCGTCACGGTGAGCTTAAGGTGATCCCGGGTGCCGGGGGAAGTTCACCGGCGGCTGCTGCGTGGCGGAACATGGCTGCTGGCCATCGCGCGTCAATCAGCCTGGTCGCAGACCTGTACGATCGGGGTTCAGCATGCAGCCCACCATAGCGCCGAAACGCCTTCAGAGCCTGCAGACCTGGGCGTTACCGGGAGGCATCGCCGTGCTGTGCGTCCTGGTGGCGATCGTCGACGGCGGGAATGCCCTCCGCTACGAACGAGCACTCGTCGGTGCCGAGCCCTGGCGACTCGTCACCGCCCACGTGGTGCATCTCGGCTGGATGCATCTCGCGCTCAATCTCGCGGGATTGCTCACAATATGGGCCCTGCTTGGCGCGCAGCTGCGCCCGGGCGCCTGGCTCGCCGTGTGCCTCGCCTGCGCCCTCGCGGTCAGCGGGGGGCTGTCGATCTTCGATCCGGACCTCGAGTGGTACGTGGGCCTGTCCGGCGTGTTGCACGGGATGTTCGCTGCCGGCGCCGTCGCCGGCATGCGCCGCACCCCGCTGTTCCATGGCCTGCTCCTGGCCGGCGTCGTGGCAAAAGTGGCCTGGGAGCAGCTTGCGGGAGCCGATGTCGGTTCCGGCAGCCTGATCGGGGGCAAGGTGATCGTGGACGCACACCTCTACGGCCTGCTCGCGGGACTTGCCCTCGCGCCGCTCGCCTGGCGGACCGCCGTTCAGGATCGTGGCTGAGGGGCCGGCTTTGCCCCACGAGCCATGGGAATTGCTTGTCGCATTTTCGGTGGGTCGGCGCCCTGCCCGGTGATAACGTGCCGCCCATGCAGACCCTGCCTCCGCCCGCCGAGATGCGCCGCGCCTTCTTCGCCGGGGATGCGAGCTACGACGGCGTGTTCTTCACCGGCGTGCGCACGACCGGCATCTTCTGCCGGCCGTCCTGCGCGGCGCGCAAGCCGCGACCGGAGAACATCGAGTTCTTCGCCACGCCGCGCGAGGCCATGTTCTCCGGCTACCGCCCCTGCAAGCGCTGCAAGCCGCTCGAGGCGGACGGACGGCCGCCGGCATGGGTGGAGCGGCTGCTCGCGCGCGTCGAGGCCGATCCGTCCCTGCGCCTGAAGGCGGTCGACCTGCGCGCGGCCGGCGTCGACCCGGCGCGGGCGCGCCGCTGGTTCCTGAAGCACTACGGCATGACGTTCCAGGCTTTCTGCCGCGCACGGCGGCTCGCGCAGGCGTTTCGCTCGATCCAGGAGGGCAATCCCGTGACCGACGTGGCGATGAATTCCGGCTTCGAGTCCGAGAGCGGCTTTCGCTCGGCCTTCGCGCAACAGTTCGGCGGTTCGCCGACTCGTGCCGCGCCGGGCGAGCCCGTCCTGCTTGACTGGGTTACCTCCCCGGTCGGGCCGCTCGTGCTCGGCGCGACCGCCGACGGCCTGTGCCTGCTCGAGTTCAGCGACCGGCGCATGCTCGAGACGCAGTTCGGCGCGCTCGCGCGCCGCTTCGGCGCGGCGCTCGCACCCGGCCGCAACCGCTGGATCGAGGCGGCACGAACCCAACTCTCCGAGTATTTCCGCGGCGAACGCCGCGCCTTCGACCTGCCGCTCATCATCCGCGGCACGCCCTTCCAGGAGAGAGTCTGGCGGGCGCTGCTCTCGATTCCCTACGGCGAGACGGCGTCCTACCGCGACGTCGCCACCCGTGTCGGTGCACCCAAGGCGACGCGCGCGGTCGGCACCGCCAACGGCCGCAACCGCATTGCCATCGTCATTCCCTGCCACCGGGTCGTGAACGCCGACGGCAAGCTCGGCGGCTACGGCGGCGGGCTGTGGCGAAAGCAGTACCTGCTCGACCTCGAGCGAGGCCACCGCCGGGGCTGAAATCGGCGACTCCCGGTGCTGCCCTGGCGATTGGCCGCAATCCCGTGACGCTTCTGCGGGTGCACAGCGACCGGCCGACGTGGTATCCCTGTCGCCGGTCACAGGGAGGCACGGCGATGACCTCGGTACTGATCCTTTACATGAGCCGGCAGGGGCACACGGCGCGCATCGCGCGCCACATCTGCCAGAGCATCGAGGCGGCCGGCGGCAAGGGAGCGATGATGGACGTCGTCGAGGCGACCTACGAGGGCGTGGACTGGGACCGCTACGACGTGGTGGCACTGGGTGCACCGGTGCTGTACGGCACTTACGACAAGTCCTTCCTCGACTTCGTCACCGCCCATGCGAGCGACCTCGCCAGGAAGCCGAATAGCTTCTTCAACGTCTCGGTCGTCGCGCGCACCCCCGAGAAGGCGACGATCGAGGGCAATCGCTACATGCAGAAGTTCCTCGAGCTGTCGCCCTGGAAGCCGATGGACCTCAAGGTCATCGCGGGCAAGGTGGACTACCCGTCCTGGGCCTGGCACGAGCGGTTCATGATCCGGCTGATCATGAAGTACACCGACGGGCCCACCGACCCGACGACCATCATCGACTACACCGACTGGGACGACGTCGCCGCCTATGGCCGGCACCTGCTGACGCTGCGCTGAAGGCCGCGTCAATGGCGCCACTCTTCCCTTCGACGCAGCCATCGAACTGCGCCGCATCGAGGGGGGACGCGACGTTCTCCGTACTGGTGGGGAACCGGAAAGCGCCGGTCGAGGGCTAGGGCTGGGTCGGGCGTGCGCAGCGCGCCCACCGCAACATGCTGGAGAGCCTGCTGCCCCTCGCTCTGGGTGGCCGCGCCACGCGACGAAACGGCGCACCCGCGTGCGCTCCCCGATCGGTGCCATCCCGTTCCCTCGCTACTCGATGCCCGTGCGACCGGCCAGCAGGAAAGTGGGAGCGCCGTCTCACCGCGCGGTTGCATGTCGCAGCGACAATGCGTCCATGAGTTCCCAGACCGGCCCTGGGCCAGACCGGCCCGCGATCGCCCGCCAAGCCATTTTCGACCTGGACGGCCAGCTCTACGGATACGAATTGCTCTATCGCGGGACTGGCCCCGTGGACGCCTGCGACGGCGACGGCATGACGGCGCGCGTCATGATCGGCGCGCTCACCGGAATCGACCTCGACCTGCTGTCGGGCGGCCGGCCCGTCCTCATCAACGCCACGCGCAACCTGCTCATGAGCGACCTGCTGCAGCTGCTGCCGCCACGGCGGGTCATCCTCGAAATCCTCGAGGACGTCGAGCCCGATCCGGAGCTGTTGCGCCGCCTCGGCCAGCTGGCCGCGAGCGGCTACCGCCTCGCCCTCGACGACTGCGAGGATGTCGAGTCTCGTCGTCCGTTCCTCGACTTCATCGAAATCATCAAGGTGGACGTCGCGGCCGTGGGGCTCGCGACCCTCGCCGGCCAGATGGACGACTGGCAACGCACCGGCAAGCTGCTGCTGGCCGAGAAGGTGGAGACCCCGGAGGAGCATGCGGCGCTGTACAACATGGGCTTCCACCTGTTCCAGGGCTTCTTCTTCGCACGCCCGCAGCGGGCCGCCCCGGCCGGCATTCCGGCCAACAAGCTGGTCGTGATGCAGCTGCTTGCGAAGGTCAACGATCCGGCGATCACGCTCGACGACCTGGCGGGCGTCGTGCAGACCGATGCCGCCCTGTCGCTCGGCGTCCTGCGATGGGCGAACTCGCCGCTCGCCGGCCTGCGCACGCAGATCGACTCGATCGAGCGCGCGGTGATCGTCCTAGGCCTCGAGACCATCCGCAACCTGACCTCGCTGCTCGCGCTGGCGCGCCTCGGCACGACACCGAGCGAGCTGCTGACGCTGTTGCTGGTGCGCGCGCGGCTGTGCGAACTCATCGCACGCGCCTCGCACCGTTCAAGCCCACCGACCTTCTTCATGGTCGGGCTGCTGTCGGGCCTCGACGCGGTCATGAATCGGCCGATGGCGGAACTGCTCGATAAGCTGCCGGTCGGGCCCGAGGTGTCGCTGGCGCTGCGCTTCCGGCAGGGGCCGATTGGCGAGGTTCTCGCCGCCGCCGAACGCATCGAGTCGGGCGAATACGACCGTCTCGATCTTGACCGCATCAGCGTGGACGAGGCCGGTGGCCTCTACCGGGAAGCGGTGGCCTGGACCTCGGAACTCAACCTGCTGGTGCCACCTGCCGGGACACGCCGGTTCGCGGCCTGACGCGATCAGGCGGCCCGCTGCATTCCCCGCCGTGCGACGCTACTGCGCGTTCGTAGCCATCGCTGCGCTGGCCGGACCGTAGTGTGGCCAGGATCATCGTCTGGGTGGCCACGCAGCTCGCCTAGCCGATGGCACGGCCTGGCGGCGCGACGATGCGCCGGAAGGTGAGGTTGATGCGCTCGCCCACCGGTCGCGCTGTCTTCGGTACGGCGTGCACCCAGTGGTGCTGGGTCGCGCCCTCCATCACGAGCAGGCTGCCGTGGGCGAGGTCGAGGTCCAGTGTGAGCTCCCGCCGGTGGCGGTGGCGCATGCGGAAGCGGCGCGGCGCGCCGAGAGAAACGGACGCGACCACCGGGTTGCGACCCAGCTCGGGCTCGTCGTCAGAATGCCAGCCCATGCCGTCGGCGCCGCTGCGGTAGCGGTTGAGCAGCACGGCGTTGAACGCGTAGCCCGCCAGCGCCTCGACCCTGGCCCGGATCTCGCCAAGCGCGGCGGTCCAGGGCTCGGGCTCGTGCTGCACCCCTGAATAGGTGTACGCGGCGCCCGGATCACCGTGCCAGGCGACGAGCCGCGGCACGCGCTTGCGCTCGCCGAAGATCACGATCTCCTCCTGGCGCCATTCGATCTCGCCGTGGAGCCGGGCGAACAGCGCATCGGCCTCGGCCCGCGGGAACGCCACCGGCCAGTAGCGTGCGGCGCCGTCCAGGAGCTCAAGGACCTGGCAACTGCTCTCCGTCATGGGCGGCGGAACGGATAGGCGAGCTGCGCGAGGAAGCCCTCCGGCACCGGGTCCCCGCCGATACCGAGTTCGGCCGGCCAGTCGTCACCCGGCAGGTGATGCGTGCCGAAGAGCCGGTCGAGCCAGGGAAAGTGCACCGCGAAGTTTCGATCCACCGGCGCGACGGCGTGATGCCAGTGGTGGAATCGCGGCGTGGCGAGCAGCGGCTCCATCCAGGCGAGCCGCCAGCGCAGGTTGCCGTGGATGAACACCGCGTGCAGGCCGATGATCACCAGCCACGTGTAAACTGCCGGCTCGGCGAAGCCGAGGGCGAACACGGGCAGGACCACCAGCGCCCGCGTGACCACGACATCCACCACATGCAGGCGCGAGCCCGCGAGCCAGTCCAGCGCGCGGCTGGAGTGATGCACGGCGTGGAAGGGCCAGAGCCACGGGATCGCATGGAAGGCGCGATGCACCCAGTACTGGGTGAGATCTGCCACCAGCATGATGGCGAGCACCTGCACGGGGAGCGGCAGGCCGGCGACCGCTGCGCGCCACGGCGCCTCGAGCAACTCGCCTGCCACGGTGAGCGCCGGCCAGAGCGACAGGAAGGTGAGCACCTGCACCGCGAGGTGGCTCACCGCGAAATGCGCGGTGTCGGTGACCCAGCCCAGCCGGAACACGCCCTGTTCGGGCCGCCTGGGGAACAGCCGCTCGAGCGGCACGAACACAAGTGCGAGCACGAGCAGGCTCAGCAGGAACCAGTCGAGGCCGAGGTAGACGGCGCCGCCGGGCGCCGGGTCGACCTCCACGGCCGCGCCGCCAAGCGCGATGGCCATGCCCGTGAGCGCGAGCCCCACGAAGCCCAGTCGCTTCTGCCGCCGCAGGAGCAGGTTGAGGCAGGCGCAGAGGAAACCCAGCCCGATCACCAGGTCGATCAATGCGCGCATCAGCGGCATCGGATAGGCCGCGCGCAGTTCGGCGGAGGACAGCCAGCCCGGGAAGTGCAGCACCAGCACGGCACCGCAGCCGAGTGCGCCGAGGAACACGCCGAGCACGCCGGCAACCCAGCCGCTGCCGAAGTGGCGCGCCTCACCGTCCACGAACGTGCTTGCGAACCACCGCTCGAGCCGCGAGGGCGAGGGCCCGGACGGAGACTGGGCCCCGGGTTCAGTGGGTGGCGGCATGCGTGCGGCAGTAGTCCAGGAACGGGCGGATCGCGTCTCGGCCGTTGCCCGTGTCCACCTCGAACTCGTAGCGCCTGCCGTCCTGCTGGACCGCGAGGCCGATGGCGGGCGCCGCAGCAAGCCGGCGGGCCTGCGACTCGTCCAGCCGGATGTCCACGTGGAACCTGCCGTCAGCGGTGGACGCAGGCCCGGCGAGCATCCCGGGGCTCACATCGAAGCGCTCGTGGCCAAGCACCCACTGCAGCGGCGGCGCGCCGGCGGTGTCCTTCCAGGCCTCTGCGAAGCGCGCCATCGCGAACGAGATCTCGATCGGCGCGGCACAGCGAAACTCGACCGTGCCGCCATTGTCGAGGCGCTCCTGCCGGCCGACCAGCACCACCCGCCCGTCCCTGATCTCGAGCGCCCACGACGGCGCGCCGCGGCCGTCGTTGACCACATTCATCCGCCGCAGCTCGTCCATACCAAGGTAGGTGAGATCCTCGTGCGGCCTCTCGGTCATCCGCTTGAAGAAGCCGACGTCCACGCCCATCTGCTCGATGTAGGCGACCAGCAGCCCGGTGAGCGCCTGGGTCTCCTGCTCGACTTCCCGTAGCGAGGTCTCGTCCTCATTGCGATTGGTCGCGAAGCGGTGCACCGCCATGCGTGACCCGGCGTCCATGAAACGGTACTTGCCGCCGAGGTAGGCGACCGCGCAGGCGCTGTGGCACTCGCCCGGGGCGAAGCGGCCCCAGCCTCCGTCATATGCACCTATCTCGGTGATGAAGCCCTTCTCGCGCAGGTAGTAGCCGATCTCGATCGCCGCCAGCAGGTCGCCGCCGGTCGAGTTGAACTGGACATGCGCCGACTGCAGCCGATTGCCGTCGACGATGCTGCGCAGCTGCCCGAAGGTCGTCTCGTCGATCGGGCCCTCGACGTAGATCTCCGGGAAAGCTCCGGCATGACCACCCTGCCCTGCCTGAGGGGACTCGAAGCGGACGACGGACACTTCCGGTGCCGCGGGGACGATGCCAGTGGCATCGCCGCCCGGCACGGCCTGAGCGCCTGCGCCGCCAGCGAGCATCGCGAGCGTCAGCGCGCCTCGCACCAGCGTGTGCGCCAAGCGGGCCCGTGGCTCCTGCTCAACTTTCATACTTCGTACAAGCATAGCGGCGGACCGTGCGACTTGCCTTATGCTGCACATTGTCCTTGCGTCACTGGAACGGCATCGGTGGATCGACGGCCGCGCAGTTTGCATGCACCGGCACGACTTTTCGCGGAGCGAGCGCATGAAACGGAAGCAGAACGATAGCGGTTCCCGGCCGGAAGGCGAGCTGGCGCTGGTAACCGGCGCATCCTCCGGCATCGGCCGGGAACTGGCCCGGGAGTTCGCGGCGCGCGGCCACGACCTGGTCGTGACCGCCCGGCGCCGGGCGCGGCTCGAGGCGCTCAGGCGCGAGCTCGAGCGCGACCACGCCGTTCGCGTACGGGTGGTCGAGGCGGACCTGTACGACCCGGCGACGCCGGACCGCCTCGCGCGGCTGCTCGCACGCGAGCCGATCGGCATCCTCGTCAACAACGCGGGCACGCTGGAAGGCGGCAGCTTCGCGACCATGCCGCGAGAGCGGGTGCTGGAGATGCTGCAGCTCAACGTGACGGCGCTGGTCACGCTCACCCACGCGCTGTTGCCGCGGATGCTGGCGCGCGGCGGCGGGCGGATCCTGAACGTGGCCTCGATCGCCGCCTTCGCGCCCATTCCCTGGCTCGGCGTCTACGCGGCCACGAAGGCCTTCGTGCTGTCCTTCAGCGAAGCCATGGGAGAGGAATTGCGCGATCGCGGTGTCTGCGTGACCGCCCTCTGTCCCGGACTCACGAACTCGGAGATGACCGACGCGGCGCTCGAACGCGCGCCGGGGCTCAAGCCCTGGCGCGGGCAGCTCTTCGCGGAGGCTCCGGACGTTGCGCGGGCCGCTTACGAGGGCTGCATGGCAGGCGAGCGCGTGGTCGTGCCGGGCGCGACGAACCGCGCCTATGACGGCCTGATGCAGGCCGCCCCGCGACCGTTGCGCCGCTTCCTTTCGCGCCACATCGGTCGCTCGCTGCGCTGAGCCGAGGCGACGCCGTCCCTCAGAGGATCGGCGCCTCGTGCTTCTCGCCGCGCTCGTAGACCACGTGCGCGCGACCGACCAGCAGCGGGTCGATCGGCCCGATGCGGGTGAGGTCCTTGTTGGCGTAGGGCAGCTTGTGCAGCACGTAGCGCAGCGCATTGAGACGCGCGCGCTTCTTGCAGTCGGACTTCACCACCGTCCAGGGCGCGTCGGCGGTGTCGGTGTAGAAGAACATCGCCTCCTTGGCCTTGGTGTACTCCTCCCACTTGTCCAGGGAGGCCATGTCGATGGGCGAGAGCTTCCAGTGCTTTAGGGGATGTGACTCGCGCTCCTTGAACCGACGGCGCTGCTCCTCGCGGCTGACCGAGAACCAGAACTTGATCAGGTGCAGGCCGCTGCGCGCGAGGTTGCGCTCGAATTCCGGCGCCTGGCGCATGAACTCGAGGTACTCGTCGTCGTTGCAGAAGCCCATCACGCGCTCGACGCCGGCCCGGTTGTACCAGGAGCGGTCGAACAGCACGATCTCGCCGCGCGTCGGCAGGTGCTCGACGTAGCGCTGGAAGTACCACTGGCCGCGCTCGGCCTCGGTCGGCTTGTCGAGCGCCACCACGCGCGCGCCGCGGGGATTGAGGTGCTCCATGAAGCGCTTGATCGTGCCGCCCTTGCCGGCCGCGTCGCGGCCCTCGAACAGGACGACCACACGCTGGCCGGTCTGCTTGACCCAGGCCTGCAGCTTCAGCAGCTCGACCTGCAGCTGGTACTTGTCCTTCTCGTAGTTCCGCCTCGACATCAGGTTGCGGTAGGGATAGCCGCCGTCGCGCCAGTCCCTGGCGAGCTCGAGGTCGGCTTCCACCCGGTGCTTCTTGCGCGCCGCGCGCTCGCGATCCTCGAACAGCCTGCGCAGCGCCAGGATGTCGTCCGGGGCGGCGCCGGCCAGGATGGCCTGGAAGGACTCGAGCAGCCGGTCGCCTGGCTCGCCGGCCTGCTCGCCCAGGATGTCGGTCATGGCGACGGCCTTCTGCTCGGTCGCGGCCGAGATGGCCTCGCCGATCGAGAACCCCTCGATGCCCGCGGGCGTCAGGTCAGGGGCGATGTCGCCCTCCCCCGCGCGGCGGCGGCGCTTCGCGGGGCGGGCAGCGGCCTTGCGGGCCTTGGAGGGCCTCGAGGGCTTGGCGGCTACGGTCTGGTCCACAAGTCGTCTCCCAATTCCGGGTCAACAAGAAAAGCTAGGGCACAGCGGGCGCCGCTGCCTCCGCAGATTCCGAGATCGCGTTGGGGGTTGCCGGGGTTCAGGCCAGACCTGTGACGCCCGTCCCGTGCCGGGCTGCTGGCTCAGGGCGCCGGCATGACCCGCTCGCCAGCCTCCGGCACGGGCTGACGGATCAGGCGCGCGAGTTCGGCGCCGCGCTCGTCGAGCAGGTAGAGGAAGGGCTCCTTGACCAGGGCACCGCGCGTGCTGCCCAGCACCCCCGTGAACCGCCGCTCCTGGTCCATCACCGCCTCGGGGCACATCATCCGCGTCGAAGAAACCCGGCCGAAGCGCAGACCCGGCCCGGACTGCTCGAACGTCGACGTGAAGCGGTTGCAGGCGAGATTGCCCGCCGCGGCGCCGCGCTCGCCGAATTCCAGCGTGGACTGAACGCGGTCCACCACCCCGCGGCCTTCGAGGTCCTCGAGCAGCCACTGGCTGCCGGTCAGGTCGGGCGGCACGGAGCCGGTCACCGGCGCGCAGCCCGCCAGTGCCAGCACGCCGGACAGGAACGCCGCAAGGGCATGTCGCCGCTCCATGGATCGCCACCTCTTGATGCTCGTGTGAATCATACCCGCGGGACCCCGCGCCGCGCAGGCTTGCCGGGAAATCTTTGTCGGTTCATCCGGCGTTCACCGCCTGTTCAACGCCGATTCAGACGCCGCGTTGCAAGCTCGGGTCGTGTTCCACCGACACCGGAGACGACCCATGAGGACCCTGCTGGCACTGCTGTTGATCCTGTGCGCCCTGCCGACCCTCGCGGAGCCCGTTTCCCACTACGGTCGCGGACCGTCGCGCGAACTGCTGCACGCGAGCCGGCAGCTGGACCAGGCGGCGCACCGTCTGTACGAACAGGTCCACCGCGAGAGGGGCCGCTCGGAGGCGACCGCGCGGGCGCGCGACCTCGCCGGGGCGACCCGCGACTTCGAGCGCCTGGTCGCGCGCAACGCGCCACCCCGCCGGCTCCACGAAGGCTTTCATCGCGTCGAGCAGCGCTACGACCGGCTCGCCCGGCATCTCACGACGCCGCGCTTCGCGATCCGGCGCGGTCCGGCGCTCGCTGGCCTGCGGGACGTCGATCGAGCGGCGCAGCACGTCGAGCGTGCGCTCGACCGGCGCCACCACGCGCACCGCGACGACCGCCGGCGCGACCCGCGGCACTGGCCCGATGACCGCCGTGAACCCTGGCCCTATCGCTGAGAAGCCGCGGGCGCGCCCTCGTGCGGCAGGAGATGCACGGCGGAGGCCTTGAACAGCGCCGTCACCTCCTCGCCCGGCGCGAGGCCCAGTTCCTCGCAGGCCGGACGCGTGACCCAGGCGAACAGCGGAAACCCGGCGTCCAGCTCGATGCGTGTCAGCGGCACGGCGGGCTGGATGCCGATGACGCGCGCGGCCAGGCGGTTGCGCACGCTGCTCGCCGGCCCCGGCTCGCGCTGCAGGATCACGTCCTCGCCACGCAGGCAGACGAGCACGTCGCGTGGAATCCCGGGCCCGGCGACGGCGTGCAGCCGGGCCGTGCCCACCTCCACCTCGGCCAGCCCTTCGTGGATTGCGACCACGCGGCCAGGCTGGCGGGTCTCGACTCCAACGATTCCAGCAACCCTGGCGCTCGCGGGCCTGTTGAAGACCTCGATCACCGGCCCCGACTGCAACACCCGACCGAGCACCAGCGCCTCGTTGCGATCGTGAGTGACCACCACGGTGGGAATGCCGGCCTGCAGCAACAGCCCCCGCAACTCGTCGCGCAGCGCGTCGCGCAGGACCGCATCCAGCGCCGAGAGTGGCTCGTCGAGCAGCAGCAGGCGCGGCTCGCGCACGAGCGCCCGCGCCAGCGCCACGCGCTGCTGCTGGCCGCCCGACAGCTCGCGCGGCCTGCGCGCCGCCATGCCCGCGAGCCCGAGCCGATCTAGCATTGCGGCGACGCGCCGGCGCTGCTCGCCGGCGGGCATGCCGCCGAGACCGAAGCCCACGTTGGCCGCCACGTCGAGGTGCGGGAACAGCGCGTAGTCCTGGAAAACGAAGCCGATCCCGCGGCGCTGGGCTGGCAGCGAGATGCCCGCGGCCGCCTCGAACCAGCACTGCGCGCCGAAGCGGATCTCACCCTCGTCCGGCCGCTCCAGGCCGGCGAGACAGCGCAGCACCGTCGTCTTGCCGCAGCCCGACGGACCGAAAAGCACGGTGACGCGCGGCGGGTCGAGCGGCAGCTCGAGCGCGGCGCCGACCACGGGGCCGCCGGGGAAGCGGCGCGAGAAATCCGCCTTCAGCGAACCGGCCATGCCTGCACGAAGCGCCGCTGCAGCGCGTAGGTCGCGAGCAGCACGGCGAAGGAGAACGCCAGCAGGATCGCGGAGGTCCTGCCGGCCGCCGCATAGTCGAGCGCCTGCACCTCGTCGTAGATCGCGATCGAGACGGTGCGCGTCTCGCCGGGAATGTTGCCGCCGATCATCAGCACCACGCCGAACTCGCCCAGGGTGTGAGCGAACGACAGCACGATCCCGGTGAGCACGCCGGGCCAGGCCAGCGGCAGGCACACCTTGAAGAACGTCGCGAGGCGGCCCACGCCGAGGCACCAGGCGGCCTCCTCGAGGCGTCGGTCGAGGGTCGCGAACGCCGCGGCGAAAGGCTGCACGGCGAACGGCAGGCTGTAGAGGACGGAGGCGATCAGCAGTCCCTCGAAGGTGAACACCAGCCCCTGGCCGAACAGGCGCTCCCACGCGGCGCCGACCGGGCTCGCCGGGCCGAGCGCCACCAGCACGTAGAAGCCCAGCACCGTCGGAGGCAGGACGATGGGCAGGGCGACGATCGCCTCGACGATCGCGCGGCCGCGCCAGCGTGTGCGCGCGAGCCAGTAGGCGAGCGGCAGGCCGAGTGCGAGCAGCACGGCGGTGGTCGCGGCGGCGAGCTCGACGCTCAACCGGATCGCCTGCCAGTCCATCAGGGCCCGTAGCCGAAGCGACTGAGGATGGCGCGACCGTGTTCGCCGAGCAGGAAGTCGCGAAAGGCCAGCGCGGCGGCGGGATCACGCGCCCGCTGCGGGATCACGCCGGCCTGCTCGAGCGGCGCATGCAGCTCCGCCGGCACCACGTAGTGCGTGCCGCCGGCGAGCGGCGGCGAGACGGCGAGCGACAGCGCGATGAAGCCGGCATCCGCAGCGCGGCTCTGCACGAACTGCGCGGCCTGGCCGACGTTCTCGCCGAGCACCAGCCGGCCGCTCAGCTCTTCGCGCAGGCCCGCCGCGGTCAGCGCCTCGATCGCCGCCACGCCGTAGGGGGCGTGGCGGGGATTGGCGATCGCGATGCGCCTGACCCGCGGATCGCGCAGCGCAGCGAGGCCGAGCGATCCGACAGGCAGCGTGGAGCCCGGCGGGATCCACAGGGCGAGCCGGCCGGTGGCGTAGCGGAACATGGCGTCGTCGAGCGCGAGGCCAGCTTCCACGAGCCGGGCCGGATAAACGGCATCGGCCGACAGGAACAGGTCGAAGGGCGCCCGCTGCGACAGCTGCGCGAAGAAGTTGCCCGAGGCGCCGTAGGTCACCTTCACCTCGACGTCCGGCCGCTCCACGCGAAACGCGGCTACGAGCTCATCGACCGCGTACTTGAGATTCGCGGCGGCGGCAACGGTGATCTCGCCGGCCCGCGCCGGCGCAGCGGCGAGCAGCGCGGCCAGCAGGACGGCGAGCAGCAGGGAACGCAGGGCGCGGGTCAAGGAGATCGCCTTCGTGCGGCCGGCGCAAAGCGCGCCGGACGGTCGCATCGTCCGGCAGCGTCTCCCGGTGGTCAAGCCAAGCCGGGGCGGCCCGGCTCGCTTGCGCTCGCCCGTTCCAGGGCACCCGGAACCCCGCCATGCTCGGGATGGCGACCGACGATCTCACTCACGGCGCGGCGGGCGCGCCCGGAAGACCACGCCGCCGGCGGGCATCAGTCGAGCGGGACGCGGATCTTTTGGCCGGGGAAGATCCTGTCCGGGTCGAGGATCACCTCGCGGTTCGCCTCGAATAGGTCCTTCCAGCGGCTCGCACGGCCGTAGTAGCGCTGCGCGATGTGCGAGAGCGTGTCGCCCTTGACGATCACGTAGTACTCCTCGCGCGGCGCGGCGGGAGTCTCCTGGGCGTGCTGGTGCGGGCCGCCGACGGGCACTTCCTGCGGCTTGGGCGCGACGAACGGCGTCAGCGCCGAGGCGTAGACATCCACCACTCCCTCGACGTTACCGGCCATCAGCACGCACTTCTGCCACGCATCCGGGCGCGTGCAGCGCCCCGACAGCCCGACGATGCCCCGGTCGAAGGTCACTTCCAGCCCCTCGACACCGGGGTTGTTGGCGAGGATGTGCTCCTTGATCTTGTCGGCGGCCTCCTCGTCCTTCCTGAACAGGCGGCGGCCGACATCCTTGACGAATCCGAAAAGGTCCATGACATCCTCCTGTGTTGCGTGACAGGCATCCTAGCGCCGCACGGTGAGGCTGTGTATGGTGGCTTCGTGCAGCCCCTCCCGCCGGTTCCCAGCATCGTTGCCGCCCTCCTTGCCGCCGTGCTGCTCGCCGGCTGCGGCGAATCGCGCACGCCCGCCGGGGACACGACCGCGGGGCGGAAGATCTACCGTCACTCGATGGACGAGGCGCCCTCGAGCCTCGACCCGGTTCAGGCCTCGAACGTGTATGCCAACCACGTGGCGATCAACGTCTACGACACGCTCTACGCCTACAAGTACCTGGCCCGCCCCTACGAGCTGAAACCCAATCTCGCCGATGGCTGGCCCGAGATCTCGGAGGACGGGCTCACCTACACCATCCGGCTCAAGCAGGGCGTGCACTTCATCGACGACCCTGTGTTCGAGGGCGGCGTCGGCCGGGAAGTCACGGCCGGCGACGTCGTATACTCCATCAAGCGCCACTTCGATCCCGCCATGCGGCCGCAGGGCGCGTGGCTGTGGCAGGGTCGTGTCGCGGGGCTCGAGGAGTGGAAGGCCGCCGGCGCCGACTACGACCAGCCGGCGAGCGGCCTGGTCGCGCTCGACCGCCATACGCTTCGCATCCAGCTGACACGGCCCTATCCACAGCTCCTCGACTCGCTCGCGCAGGGCTACTCCGCCATCGTGCCGCGCGAGGCGGTCGAGCGCTATCGCGCGCAATTCTCGATGCGTCCGGTCGGCTCGGGTCCCTTCCGGCTCCTGTCCTTCGACACCTCGAGCATCCTGCTCGAGCGCAACCCGAAGTTCCGTCAGGAACCGGTGGACCTCGAGGCGGAGGGCTACGACCCGGAGACACAGGGCCGTTTCGGACTCGAGAAGATTGCCGGCCGGTCGCCGCCTTTCGTGGACCTGCTGCGGATCGACTTCATCGGCGAGCCCTCGGCCCGCTGGAACTCGTTCACCAAGGGCAACGAGATCCAGTACACGAACGTGCCCAACGAGCAGCTCGACCGGGTGCTCGCGTCACGCTCGCCGGTGACGCTGAAGCGCGAGTACGAGGAGCGCTTCCACAGCTTCGCGGCGATCGAGGCCGGCTTCATCTTCCAGGTGTTCAACCTGGATTTCCCGGAGTTCGGCTACCACCCCGACCCCGAGCAGGAGCGACGCAACAAGGCGCTGCGCTGCGCCATCATCAAGGCCTTCGACTGGGATGCCCGCAACGAGAGTTTCTACGGCGGCATCGCGGCCGTGTACCCCGGCATCATCGTCCCGGTCGTACCAGAGTTCGACGAGGATCTGCCCCACGACAGCATCACCCACGACGTCGAGGGCGCTCGCAGGCTCCTTGCCGAGCATGGCTGGAACGCACAGAACCTGCCGGTGCTCACCTACGGCACCACGGGCAGCGTGGTCATGCGGCTCATGTTCGAGCAGTTCCGGGCGTGGCTCAAGGAGATCGGTTACCCGTCCTCCAAAGTGGTGCTCAAGCAGTACGCCACGTTCGGCGACATCAGCCGCGCCTGGAAGGAGAGTGAGCTGCCGTGGGTCGCCAAGGGCTGGGGCCTCGACTATCCCGACGCCGAGAACACCCTGCAGCTCTTCTACGGCCCCAACGGCTCGCCCGGCTCCAACGACGCCAACTACCGCAACCCGGAGTTCGACCGCCTCTACGAGAAGGCGAGCGTGATGCTGCCGTCGCCGGAGCGCACCGAAATCTACCGGCGCATGAACCGCATGGTGATCGACGACTGCGTTGCGGTAACCGGGCTGTCGCGCAAGCGCATCCACCTGTGGCACCGCGACGTCGTCGCGCTGCCGGATCGCGAGATCGTCGGCGGGTTCTTCCTCAAGTACGTGGACGTCCTCGACAGCTCCTCGGCGGGGAAGCGCTGACGTGGAAATGCTGCAGTACTCGCTGCGCAAGCTTCTCGCGGGGATCCCGCTGATCCTCGGCGTGACGCTCGTCAGCTTCCTGCTGATGGTCTACTTCGGCCCGGACCAGACCTACACCCTGCTCGGCAAGAACCCGACCCCGGAGCAGATCGCCGAGATCCGCTCGCAGCTGGGCTACGACAAGCCCTTCGTCACACGCTACGCCGGCTACCTGCGCGAGCTCGCCACGCTGGACTTCGGCAACTCGAACTCGACGGGCGAGCCCGTCTCGGAGCTGCTGGGTCGAACCGCGCCGGTGTCGCTCATGCTCGTGGCGCCGGGCTTCGTGCTCGGCAACGTCCTGGCGATCCTGCTCGCCCTGCTCGCGGCCCACTACCGCAGCCGCTGGCCCGACAAGGCGATCATGGGGTTCGCCGTCATCGGCATGAGCATCAGCTTCCTGATCGTGATCGTGGCCTTCCAGATCGTGTTCTCCTCGGCCTCTGGCCTGAACATCTTCCCGGTCCGGGGCTGGGGCGCCTCGAGCTTCCGCGAGTACCTGCACTTCGTGACGGTACCGACGCTCGCCATCGTCTTCGTCTCGCTCGGCTACAACACCCGCTTCTATCGCTCGGTGATCGTCGAGGAAATGACGCGCGACCACGTGCGGACGGCGCGCGCCTTCGGCACCCCGCCCGCGCGGCTGATGCTGCGCAACGTGCTGGCCAACTGCCTGATCCCCATCGTCACGCGGATCGTGTTCTCGATCCCGCTGATCGCCATCAGCGGCTCGCTGATCGTCGAGAGCTACTTCGGCATCCCTGGCATCGGCAAGGAGACCTACGACGCCATCATGGTCGGCGACCAGCCCGTGCTGAAGGCCGTGGTCGGGCTGACCGCGGTGCTGTTCGTGCTGGCCCAGCTCACCGTGGACATCCTCTACCGCGCCGTGGACCCGCGGGTGTCGCTGCAATGAGCGCGCCGGCAGCCGGCGTCGCGGTCGGAAGCGGCTTGCCCGCCGCGGCGCGCCGCGAGACCCTCTGGCACAAGGCCTTGTGGAAGCTCCGCCGGGACCGCACCGGCATGGCGGGCCTCGCGGTCGTGCTGCTGTACTTCGTCGCGGCCGTCGGCGTCTGGCTGGGCTGGTGGGCGACCGGATGGGCCGAGGTCGCGGGCGGCAAGTGGGAAGCGCCGTCCGCCGCGCACTGGTTCGGCACCAACCTGATCGGCCAGGACATCTTCGCCCGCGCCATCTACAGCATCAGCACGGCCTTCGAGGTCGGCATGGTGGTCGCTGTGCTCGCCACCCTGCTCGGAGGCGTGCTCGGGGCGCTGGCCGGCTTCTTCGCCGGGCGCTTCACGGACGAGCTCGTCGTCTGGCTCATGGGCGTGCTGGATTCAATCCCCTTCTACCTGCTGGTCGCGGCGATCGCCTTCGCCATGGCCGGCAATCCCTACGCCATGCACGTGGCGATGATATCGACGTTCTGGATCACGACCGCCCGCCTCGTCCGCGGCGAAGTGATCAAGCTGAGGCAGCTCGAGTTCGTCGAGGCCGCACACGCCATCGGCGTGCCCGAGTACACGATCGTGTTCCGGCACATCCTGCCGAACACGCTGCACATCCTGCTGGTGCAGTCCACGATCACCTTCGTGGCGGCCATCAAGGCCGAGGTGATCCTCTCCTTCCTTGGCCTCGGCGTGAAGGACGGCATGAGCTGGGGACTGATGATCGCCGAGAGCACCATCGAGGTGCTGGCGGGCTTCTTCGGCAACTTCCTGGCTGCGTCGCTGCTGATGTTCGGCCTCGTCATGGCTTTCAATTTCCTGTCGGACGCGCTGCAGGACGCGCTCGACCCGAGACAGGTGTCGTGAGCGCGCCGCTCCTGTCCGTCCGCGACCTCGCCATCGAGTTCACGACCGAGCAGGGCGTGGTGCGGGCCGTCGACGGCGTGAGCTTCGACGTCTTCCCGAACGAGACCGTGGGGCTCGTCGGCGAGTCCGGCTGCGGCAAGACGGTCACAGGACTCTCCATCCTCGGCCTGGTGCCGAGACCGCCGGGGCGCATCGCGGGTGGACGCATCGAGTTCGAGGGCCGCGACCTGGTCGGGCTGGACGAGTCCGACCTGCGGGCCATCCGCGGCCGCGACATCGCGATGATCTTCCAGGAGCCGATGACGGCGCTGAATCCCGTCTTCACCGTCGGCAGCCAGATGACCGACGTGCTGCGCCGCTACAAGGGCCTGTCCCGGCGCCAGGCGCGCGCGGCGGCCATCGAGCTGCTCGCGCGGGTGGGCATCCCGGCCCCGGATCGGCGGGTGGACGAGTACCCGCACCAGCTCTCCGGCGGCATGCGCCAGCGGGTGGTGATCGCGATGGCGCTGTCCTGCGACCCGAAGCTGATCGTGGCCGACGAGCCGACCACCGCCCTCGACGTGACCACCCAGGCGCAGGTGCTCGAGCAGCTGGTGCGCCTGCAGGAGGAGTTCCGCATGGCGATGATCCTGGTGACGCACGACCTCGGCGTGATCGCCGAGGCCTGCGACCGGGCGATGGTCATGTACTGCGGCAAGATCGTCGAGCAGGCCCCGATCGAGGAGCTGTTCGCGCGGCCGCGGCACCCCTACTCCGCCGGGCTGCTCGCGTCCATCCCCGCCCGCGTCGATGACGAGCGGCGCGAGCTGCCGGTGATCCCGGGCATGGTGCCCGACCTGCTGCACCTGCCGCCCGGCTGCCGCTTCGCCGACCGCTGCGGCAGGCGACTGGCGCGCTGCGACGCGGAGCAGCCAGGCCTCGCCCCGGCTGGCGAGGGCCGCGTCGCCTGCTTCAACCCGGTGGAGACGCCGCGGTGAGCGCCTTGCTCGAAGTGAGGGACCTGCGCAAGTACTTCCCCGTCCGCGGCGGCCTGCTGCGCCGGGTCGTTGCGCAGGTCAAGGCAGTGGACGGCGTCAGCTTCACGCTGGAGCCCGGGCGCACGCTCGGCCTCGTGGGCGAGTCAGGTTGCGGCAAGTCCACGCTCGGCCGCGCGATCCTGCGCCTGCACGCGCCGACCGGCGGCCAGGTGCTGCTCGAGGGCCGCGACCTGTCGATACTGTCGACGGCCGAGCTGCTGGCGATGCGCCGGCAGATGCAGATCATCTTCCAGGACCCCTTCGCGTCGCTGAGCCCCAGGCGCACCGTCGCGCAGATCATCCGCGAGCCGCTCGACGTGCACCGCATCGGCACGCCGGAGGAAAGGGCGCGGCGCGTGCTGGAGCTGCTCGACGTGGTCGGGATGCGCGCCGGCGTGCAGGACCGCTACCCGCACGAGTTCTCCGGCGGCCAGCGCCAGCGCATCGGCATCGCCCGCGCCCTCGCGCTGAATCCCAAGCTGATCGTGGCCGACGAGCCCGTCTCGGCGCTCGACGTGTCGGTGCGCTCGCAGGTGCTGAACCTGGTCGCGCGCCTGCAGCGCGACCAGGGCATCGCCTTCCTGTTCATCTCGCACGACCTGTCCGTCGTGCGCCACGTGAGCGATCAGGTCGGCGTGATGTACCTCGGCAAGCTGGTCGAGCTCGCGCCCACCCACGAACTCTTCACCAACCCGCGCCATCCCTATACGGAGGCGCTGCTCTCGGCGGTGCCGGTCCCGGATCCGCGGCACAAGTCGAAGCGCATCGTGCTGGCCGGCGACGTGCCCTCGCCGATGAATCCGCCGCCCGGTTGCCCGTTCCACACCCGCTGCCCCAAAGCGCTGCCTGCCTGTTCGCGCGCGGTGCCGCAGCCGGTGGACGTCGGAGGCCCGGGGCGGCCGCACGCCGTGGCCTGTCACCTGTACGGCTGACTGCCGCCAGCAATGCTCCGGATGTGCACGGCGGGCGGTCGCCCTGGCGGCACGCTCAACCGCGCGCCTTGCCCGGCACTTCGAGCGGGAGCTCGTCCTGGGCCCGGACGGCAGCGCTCTCCCAGACGCACGCGCGGTTCCGTCCGGCCGTCTTGGCCGCGAGCAGTGCCCGGTCCGCACGGGCGATGGACTCCTCGACGCTGCAACCGGGATCGAGCAGCGCGACGCCGAAGGAAGCCGTCATGCGGACGGTCGGGCCACCCTGCGGGCCCAGGGGCAGCGCCTCCAGGCCCTCTCTTATCCGCTCGATCACGGCGCGGCCGTTCTCGAGGTCGGCACCCGGCATGCAGATCAGGAACTCGTCGCCGCCGTAGCGAAACACCTTGTCGAAAGGCCGCAGGTGCTTCATCACGAAGCCCACGGCCCCCGCAAGGACACCGTCGCCCACGGGATGGCCGTGGGTGTCGTTGACCGACTTGAAGCGGTCCAGGTCCATGAAGGCGATGCAGCAGGACTGGATGCCGCGCCGGGACAGGTCGAGGCAATGCCGGAGCTCACCGAGCAGGTCGAAACGCCGATGGGCGCCGGTGAGCGTATCGCGGCTCTCGAGCACGACCCCGATCTCGTGTCGCAGGGAGTCGAGCTCGAGCATGAGCCGCTCACGGGCGCCGACATACTCGTCGAAGTCCTCGGGCGCGACGGGCGCACCGGCGGCTGTCGAGCGCATCACTCGCGCGGCCACACGGTGCAGCTTCTCGTGCTCGGCCGCCATCGCGGCGAAGGCGGGGTGGTCGCGCAGGTCCGACGGCGGGTGGCGGTGGTACCAGCGCCCGAAGGCGCAGTTCAGGTGCGAGTCGTCGCGGAGGTCACGGGGATCCGGCGGGAGCCGGCACAACACCACGCGGCCAATCTGCTGCTGCCAGCGCTCGTGCGCGTCGCTGGCCTCCTGCAGCTCCTCGAGGAGCTGCAGCAGCCGCGACGCATCCACGCCCAACATAGGCACCGTTCCCTACACTGCCGCCCCCCCTCGGGCGGCCGCCCGCGGTCTTCAGGTATTCAGTAACACCCGGCGCCAGCGAGGCACATCGGGACTATCCGGCATCGCGAAGCAGTCCTCAGTGCAGGTGCTTCTCGAAGAACGCCAGCGTCCGGTCCCAGGCGAGCTTCGCGGCGGCCTCGTCGTAGCGTGGCGTCGAGTTGTTGTGGAAGCCATGCCGGGTGCCAGGGTAGAAGTGCGCCTCGTACGGCGCCCGGTTAGCCTTCAGCGCAGCCTCGTAGGCCGGCCACATCGCGTTGATGCGCTCGTCGTCCTCGGCGAAGTGGATGAGCAGCGGCGTCTTCACCTTGTCCATGTCCTGCGCGGCGGGGGCGGCGCCGTAGAACGGAACGCCGGCAGCAAGCTCGCTGCCCATCACGACGGCCAGGTGGTTGACCATACCACCGCCCCAGCAGAAGCCCACGGCTCCCAGTTTGCCGTTCGACCGGGCGTGCGCCTTCAGGTACCGCGCGCTATTGACGATGTCCTGGCGCAGTTTCGCCTGGTCCAGCTTCGCCTGCAGTTCCCGGCCCACGTCGTCGTTGCCCGGGTAGCCGCCCACCGGGGCCAGGCCATCCGGCGCCAGCGCCAGGAATCCGGCGACGGCCGCGCGCCGCGCCACGTCCTCGATGTACGGGTTGAGCCCGCGGTTCTCGTGGATCACCAGCACTGCCGGAAACGGACCGTCTCCGGCCGGGGTGGCGAGGTAACCGCGCATCCGGCCGGAATTGCCGCCCGGCGAGGGGTACTCGACATACAGGCCCTTCATGCGCTCGTCCGTGAAGGAGATGGTCTGCGCCTCGGCGTAGCGCGGCAGCAGCGCCTCGGCCATCACGAGCGCCGAGGCGCCGCCGACCGTGATCGCCGCGGCGCGGCGGAAGAACTCGCGGCGGTCGATGCGGCCGTGGCAGTACTCGTCGTAGAGGTCGTAGACGAACGGGTCGATCGGCTGGTCCGGCATGGTCCTGTCTCCCGGTGCAACTCGGCAGGGCCGCAAGGCGGCGGGCGGTTCCGCGATCAAGCATACAGGCGCGGCAAACCGGTATGGCGCCACCCGGCCGCCTCGGCCAGCCTGTGGCCTCGAACTCCGACAGGAAGCCCCCCGGCATGGCCTCGAAGCCTTCCGTCGACCTCCTGCTCCTGCACCCGCCGAGCGTCTACGACTTCCGCGAGAAGTCGATCCTGTACGGCCCGGTCAGCGACATGGTGCCGTCCTCCGTGGTGTTCGAGATCTACCCGATCGGTTTCCTCACGATCGCGGGCTACCTGCAGCAGCAGGGAGTGCAGGTGCGCATCGTGAACCTGG
>JBBINN010000013.1:0-7060 GCA_037443885.1 Gammaproteobacteria bacterium
CAGGCTGTCCACGATGCTGACGTTGCGCAGCGGCAGGCTCAGCAGCCAGCCGGCCACGGCGAGGACGGCGAGTGCCGCGAGCGCCGCGAGCCACAGCCCCAGGTCAAACACGGCTCGACTCCTGGGAGGCGCGCGCAAGGGCTCGCGCCGGCGTCGTCTCGAAGCCGTTCAGGCGCTCCGCCAGCAGGACCAGCAGCGGCAGGATGAGGGCCCAGCCGCGCGCCGGACAGGTAGGCGAGCGGGCCGCCGACGGCGCCGAACAGCGCGGCCAGCCGCGGCCGGCCCTTGAGCCAGCTCATCGAAAGGTTGAGCGAAGTGGCGAAAAGCGCCCACATGGCGACGATCCAGTGGGGAGCAAGTCCCGGCGCGAAGCTGCCCGACGGGTAGCTCATCAGCCCGAGCGCGACCAGCATGCTGTCCCAGGCGAGGCCGATGGTGGCGGCGACCGCGATGAGCAGCGCCTCCGGTCCCGGGCGTCGGGCCAACGCGAGGTGCATCCCGACCACGACCATCACGGTCAGCGTGCCCGTGAGCGCGAGGCCGTTGGCGCCGCCGAGCACGCAGGCGAACCAGCCGAGCTGGACCGCGGCGATATTCAACAGGATCTTCGGGTCTACCTTCATGGGTGCACGTCCTGCCGCAAGGTTTCGCGGGTTTACGGCGCAGAGATTGCGGCAACCGCCGTGAAGGCGGCGTGAAGGCCCCGTCGGGCCGGATCAAGTGGTGCGGGATGGCTCGTCGCGGGCCGGATCGAGCGGCTCGGCACGGGCCCCGGGGAAGCGGATCTCGACCCGGGTGCCGACGCCGAGCTGGCTCGAGATCTCGACCGGCCAGCCGAACCGGTCCGAGAGCCGCCGGACGATGGTGAGCCCGACGCCGTGACCGCCGCGGCGGCCGGCGTCGCCGCGCACGAACGGCTCGTACATCTCGCGCACCTTGTCGGGCGCCATGCCGACGCCCGTATCGCGGATCAGCACGCCGTCCCGGCGGATCTCCACCGTGACCTCACCGGCATCCGTGTAGGAAAAGGCGTTGCGCAGCACGTTGCCGAGCAGCACCGACAGCACCCTCTCGGGCGCGTCGAGATGGAGCCGGCACTCGGCCGTGATCGACGAAGTCACCGGCCGGTCCTCGGCCAGCAGGCGGGCGCGCTCGATCTCGTCGTTCACGAGGTCGTTGACACAGACCGACTCGACCGGCAACCCGGCCTCCGAATCGCGCGCCAGCAGCAGGAACGCGCCGATCAGCTCCTCCATGTCGCGCGCCGCACGGCGGATCCGCTGCACCGACCTCTGCCCGGCCTCGCCGAGCGCGGGATCCGTCAGCAGCATCCCGGCGGCCATCTGGATCACCGTCAGCGGGCTGCGCAACTCGTGGCTGGCGTCGCGGGTGAAGTGCCGCTCGCGCTCGACGAAGTCGTTCAACCGCTGCGAGTAGCGTGCCAGCGCGGCGGCCAGTTCGCGCACCTCGTCGTCGGCGTCGGCCGGCAGCTGGGCGGGTTCGAAGGCGGCCGGATCGGGCGTCTTGGGGTCGAGCTCGCGGACGCGCCGTGCCAGCGCGATCACCGGCGAGAACGCGCGCCGCGAGGCCCGGAAGCCGAGCCAGGTCGATACGTACAGCACCAGCAGCACCATCGCGAGCGGCAGCAGCCCGAAGAACGTCGCCAGGCGCGCCACCCCGCTGCGGTCGAAGGACAGGTACAGGCGCTGTCCTCCGCGATCTTCGACGTAGACGACGCTCTCGACCGGACCGTCGACCCAGTCGTGGTAGCCGGGCTCGAGGCCCGCGAGCGCATCCGGGACGTCGCCGATGTAGCCGGTGAGGTTCAGCGTCGCCGGCAGCGGGTGGGCGGGGTCGAGCGCCCGGCTCGCCCAGAAGAACTCGGCCTCGTCGCGCAGCGCCTGGCGTATCAGCACCCCTTCCAGCAGCACGCTCGACAGGAAGACCCCGATCACCGCCGCGGCACCGATGAAGGCCGCCTGCAGCAGCAGGGTGCGCCCGAGCCGGGCGCGCAGCCCGCCGCTAGTGGCCATCGTCCACCGAGAGCCGGTAGCCGGCGCCGGCGATGGTGTGAAGCAGCGGCCGGTCGAACGGCTTGTCGATGACCTTGCGCAGGTTGTACAGGTGGCTTCGCAGCGTGTCGCTGTCCGGCAGCAGGTCGCCCCACACCTCGCGCTCGAGCTGCTGGCGGCTGACCACGCGCGGCGAGGCCCGCATCAGGGTCGTCAGGAGCTTGAGCCCGATCGGCGTGAGCGTCAGCGCCTGCCCGGCGCGCGTCACCCGCAGGGTGGCGGTGTCGAGCGTGAGGTCGCCGACCGTGTAGGCCTCGCGTGCGACGGTGCCGCGCTGGCGCCTGAGCAGTGTGCGGACGCGCGCCTCCAGCTCGCGGATCTCGAACGGTTTCACGAGGTAGTCGTCCGCGCCGGCCTCGAGCCCGGTGAGCTTGTCGTCGAGGGTATCGCGCGCAGTCAGCATCAGGAGCGGCGTGTTGCGGCGCGCCTCCTGACGCAGCTTGCGGCAAAGCGTGACGCCGTCGATGCCGGGAAGCATCAGGTCGAGCACGATCACGTCGTAGTCGTTGGTGACGGCGAGGTGCAGGCCGGTGATGCCGTCGGCCGCGAAGTCGACGGCGTAGCCCTGCTGCTCGAGGAACTCAACGATCATCTCCGCGATGTCGCGGTGGTCCTCGACCAGCAGCACGGTGGCGTGAACGGCTTCGATCATGCACTGGACAGTGTACCGGGCGGCCCCGTGAAGGGCGCGTGAAGGGGCGCTGCCGCCACCTTCCGGCCAGGCCGACGGGCGGGCAACAGGCGGGCGTTGCCGAGCGCGGCCGCGCGAGTTAGGGTCGCCGGCATGAGCCTGCGCCGCCAGCTCGATGCGCTGATGCCCGGCTGGGAACGCTGGTACCCCAGCGTCTTCGACGCCGCGCGCGACCTCGGGCTCATCCGCGCTCGCGTCTGCCCGCCATCGCAGCTGCTGCTGTCGAACCGCCATGCCGGCATCACCAGCGAGGCGATCGAGTCTTTCCGCAGGAAGTGGCAGGTCGAGTACGACCCGCTGGTCGATGGCCCGGGCCCGGAGGAAGACGCCGGGCCCGTGACGACGCCCCGGTCACAGCCGGCCGCGAAACCGCGTCGCCGCCGCCGCTGATCGCGCCGTGACCTCACGCTCCGAGCTGCGCCGCGCCGCCGCGGCTCCTGCGGTCGATCCGCTGGCAGGGGGATTCCTCGCCGTCTTCCGCTACACGCGGCGGGCGCTCGAGCTCGTCTGGAGCACCAACCGCCGGCTGACACTCGCGCTGGCGCTGCTGACCCTCGCCGCCGGCATCCTGCCTGCGGCGATCGCCTGGGTCGGCGCCCTGATCGTGGACGCGGTCGTGGCCGCGGTCGCGGCGGGCGGCGCCGATGCGACGCTCGTCCTCGAGTACGTGGCGCTCGAGGCGCTGCTGGTGGCGGCGCTCGCCGGCGGGCAGCGCGGGCTCAACATGTGCCAGTCGCTGCTGCGGGCCCAGCTCGGCCAGCGCGTCAACGTGATGATCCTCGAGAAGGCGCTCACGCTGGAACTCGCCCAGTTCGAGGACGCCGAGTTCTACGACAAGCTCACCCGCGCGCGCCGAGAGGCCTCGACGCGGCCGCTGTCGCTCGTCATGCGGACCTTCGGGCTCGGCCAGAACGCGGTCTCGCTCGTGAGTTACGGCGTCCTGCTGGTGCAGTTCTCGCCCTGGGCGCTCGCGGTCCTGGTCGCGGCGGGCCTGCCGTCCTTCCTCGCCGAGGCCAAGTTCTCGGGCGACGCTTTCCGCCTGTTCCGCTGGCGCTCGCCCGAGACGCGGATGCAGATGTACCTGGAGACGGTGATCGCGCGCGAGGACCACGCCAAGGAGGTCAAGCTCTTCGGCCTCGGCCGGCGCCTGCTGGACCGCTATCGCGCCATCTTCGAGAAGCTCTACCGTGAGGACCGCGCGCTGACCATCCGCCGCGACAGCTGGGGCTTCGCGCTCGGACTCGTCGGCACCGCGACGCTCTACGGCGCCTACGCGTGGATCGCGCTGTCGGCGGTGCGCGGCGTCATCAGCCTCGGCCAGATGACCATGTACGTTGCGCTGTTTCGGCAGGGGCAGTCGGCGGTGTCGGCGAGCCTGTCCGCGATCAGCGGCATGTACGAGGACAACCTGTACGTCTCGACGCTCTACGAGTACCTCGAGACGCCGGTGCCGCGCATCGAAGGCAAGGGCACGCGCGGGCCGGACCCGGCCGACGGCGTGCGCTTCGAGGGCGTCGGCTTCACCTATCCGGGCGCCACGGAGCCGGCGCTCGCGGGCGTTAGCCTGCACCTCAGACCCGGCACGAGCCTCGCGCTCGTGGGCGAGAACGGTTCGGGCAAGACGACCCTCATCAAGCTGCTCACGCGGCTGTACGACCCGACCGTGGGGCGCATCCTGCTCGACGGCCTGGACCTGCGTGAATGGGATCCGTTGGCGCTGCGCGCGCGCGTGGGCGTGATCTTCCAGGACTTCGCCCGCTACCAGATGCTGGTCGGCGAGAACGTCGGCGCCGGCGACGAGGAGCACTTCGAGGACGAGGCGCGCTGGCGCGAGGCGGCAGAGAAGGGCCAGGCCGCGCCCTTCATCGAGCGCCTGCCGGCCGGCTACGGCACGCAGCTCGGCAAGTGGTTCAAGGACGGGCGCGAGCTCTCGGGCGGGCAGTGGCAGAAGATCGCGCTGTCGCGGGCCTTCATGCGCAGCCGCGCCGACATCCTCGTGCTCGACGAGCCGACCGCTGCGATGGACGCGCGCGCCGAGGCCGAGGTGTTCGAGCACTTCAGGCGGCTGGCCTCGGACCGGATCACCATCCTGATCTCGCACCGCTTCTCGACGGTGCGCATGGCCGACCAGATCGCGGTGCTCGACCGCGGTCGCATCGTCGAGATCGGCAGCCACGACCAGTTGCTCGCGGCCGACGGCACTTACGCGGCGCTGTTCACCCTGCAGGCAAAGGGCTATCGCTGACCGTCGGCGCGGGCTGCCCGGGGCCTTGCGGCCCTCCCAGTCACTTCGCGTCGCCGCCTTCTTCCGGCTTCCTGCCCTTGAACGGGTAGGCGCTCCTCAGCTTCTCGGGCGCCGGCACGTACAGCGACAGCGTCATCGTCACCGCCAGCACCGTGGCGGTGAAGCCGAGCGAATACACGACCGGGATCTTGTAGAGGTCCACGATCAGCATCTTCACGCCGATGAACACGAGCACGATCGCGAGCCCGTAGGACAGCAGGTGGAAGCGCTCGTGCATCCCGGCGAGGATGAAGTACAGCGCCCTCAGGCCCAGCACCGCGAACACATTCGAGGTCAGCACGATGAACGGGTCGGTGGTGATCGCGAAGATCGCCGGTATGGAGTCCACGGCGAAGATGATGTCGATGATGCCGATCAGCACGATCACGACGAACATGGGCGTCGCCATCCGGACGCCGTCTCGCATGGTGAAGAACTTCTCGCCGTCGAATTCCGGCGAGATCAGGATGTGCCGGCGCATCCACTTGAGTGCGGGGTTCGACTCGAGGTCGGGCTCCTGGCCCGTGGCCCACCACATCTTGATGCCGGTGAACACCAGGAAGGCGCCGAACAGGTACAGGATCCAGTGGAAGCGGGCGATCAGCCATGCGCCGATCAGGATCATAACCATGCGCAGCACCAGCGCGCCGATGATGCCGATCATCAGCACCCGCTTCTGGAACTCCTGCGGCACCGCGAAGTAGGTGAACAGCAGCAGGAACACGAAGATGTTGTCGACCGCGAGCGCCTTCTCGACGAGGTAGCCGGTGATGAACTCGAGCGACTTGGTCTTCGCGATCGGATTGCCGTCGAGCCCGCCGAGGTCCCACCACAGCCAGAGGCAGAACAAGCCCGAGACGGCGACCCAGATCACCGACCAGATGGCGGCCTCGCGGATGGACACCCGATGGGCGCCCTGCCGGCTCATGGCGGCGAAGTCGATCGTGAGAGCCACGACCACGAAGGCCGCAAAGAACAGCCACATCATCGGGGTGCCGACGCTGGTCATGCGGGTATCCGGGTGTGCCTGCCGGCGCGGGGGCGACGGCGGTCAGGCGAGGTTGTGGTAGACCTTCTGGACGTCGTCGTCCTGCTCGAGCCGGTCGATCAGCTCGAGCACCTCCTTGGCCGGCTCCTCGCCGAGCTCGATCGGCGTCAGGCAGACGTACTCCTGCTCGGCCGACAGCGGCGTGATGCCGCGCGCCTCGAGGGCCGACTGCATCTGGCCGAAGTTCTCGAACAGGCAGCGGGCCACGAGCTGCGGCTCGTCCTTCTCGCCGGTGGACTCACCCATCTCCTCGAGGCCATGGTCGATGAGGAAGAGCTCGAGGTCGTCCTGGTCGATCCCCTCGGGGTTCAGCCGGAACACGCCCATGCGCTGGAACTGGAAGCTGACGCTGCCGCTGGTGGCGAGGTTGCCGCCGTGCTTGTTGAAGAGGTTTCGGACGCTGGCGACCGTGCGGACGGGGTTGTCGGTGGCGGTCTCGACCAGGACCGCGACGCCGTGCGGTGCGTAGCCCTCGTAGAGGACCTCCTGGTAGTCCACCGCCTCCTGGCCGGAGGCGCGGCGGATGGCGGCCTCGACCTTGTCCTTGGGCATGTTGATCGCGCGGGCGTTCTGGATGACGCGCCGCAGGGCCGGGTTGTTGGCTGGCTCCGGCCCGCCGCTGCGCACCGCGATGGTGATGTCCTTGCCGATGCGCGCGAACTGCTTCGCCATGCGGTTCCACCGCGCGAACATGGCGTGCTTGCGAACTTCGAATATGCGTCCCATGGCGGGGCGAGAATCTACCCGACCGGCGGCAGATGCGCCAATCGCGCTTTCCAGAAGGAGCGCTTCGGCGAGCTTCGCGCCCGCGGCCCCTGCGGACGTCAGGGCGACGCTGACGGGCGGCTGGCCCACCTTCCTCTCCGGGACCGGAGTCGGGAAGGTGGGCCAGCCGCCCTGCGCGTCGCCCGCCAGCGGCGCGGCGAGCGAGCGCCACGAGGCCGCCGGCCGGGTCCTCCGCGACT
>JBBINN010000013.1:7072-27502 GCA_037443885.1 Gammaproteobacteria bacterium
CCGGGCCGGGGCCGAGGGGGGCGCGAAGCTCGGCGGGTCGCGCAATGGCGCCGGCCCATCAACGATTCAGCCTAGACGGCCCTGCTGGTAGTCGCGGATAGCCTGCTCGATCTCGGCGCGGGTGTTCATGACGAAGGGGCCGTACTGCACCACGGGCTCGCGGATGGGCCGGGCGGCCAGCACCAGCAGGCGTGCGCCATCCGGGCCAGCGGCGACCTGCACGTCCTCGCCGTCGGACAGCAGGCCGGCGGCCCGGTGGGGCAGGGCCCCGCCGTCGGCGCCGATCCGGGCTGAACCCTCGTAGAGGTACAAGAACGCGGCGTGGCCGGCCGTCAGCGGCACGGTGAAGGCCGTGCCGGGTACGAGGTGCAGGTCCAGGAACAGCGGCTCCGTGGCGCCTGCCGGGGCCGGGCCGGCGACCGGCGTGCCGCCCATCTCGATCGTGCCGGCGATGACCTTCACGCGCACGCCCTGTGCCGGCTCCGCGACCGGGATCTCCCCGGCCGGGATGTCGCGATACGCCGCCGGGTTCATCTTGTGGCTCGCCGGCAGGTTGAGCCAGAGCTGGAAGCCGCGCATCCGGCCCTCGGTCTGCTGCGGCATCTCCGAGTGGATGATGCCCCTCGCGGCCGTCATCCACTGCACGTCGCCGGGGCCCAGGGCGCCGCGGTTGCCGCGGCTGTCCTCGTGCCGCATGCGCCCGTCGAGCATGTAGGTGACGGTCTCGAAGCCCCGGTGCGGGTGGGCCGGGAAGCCGGCGAGGTAGTCGTCCGGGTTGTCCGAGAAGAACTCGTCGAGCATCAGGAAGGGGTCGTGACGCAGGTGATCGGCGCTGCCGAGGCTGCGGCGCAGCTTGACGCCGGCGCCGTCGGAGGCCGGCACCGACTCGATCACCGCGGCGAGGCAGCGGCCGGGCACCTGCCTACATCCCCACGGCGAACGGCGGCACGCCGATCAGGCGGACGTGCAGCCACATGGTGAACACGACATACAGCGCCAGCCCGCCCACGACCGCGATCGCGTCGTTGAGCTTGCCCGCCGGCAGGGCCGGATTGGGCCGCGGCGTGCGGTGCTTGAGCGAGATGCGGTCGGCGACCGCCCAGGCGAGGAAGGCGCCGAAGAGCAACAGGTCGTGCAGCATCCCGTTGGCGATCAGGTGGGCCACCGCCCAGAGCTTGGTCGCCGTGAGCATCGGATGCTTCGTGACCGTCTTGATCCGCCCTGGCAGGTAGGCCGCCAGCAGCAGCACGAACGCCGGCAGCATCAGCAGGGAGGCCAGGTGACGGGTCCACACCGGGGGCGAGTACACGACGACCGGGTCCAGCCGGGCCTCCGCGTAGCCGTTGACGATCAGCACGAAGCCCACGATGGACCCCAGGCTGTAGGCGACCTGCCAGCCGATGCGGCCGAGGCTCAGGGCCATGCGGTTGCGCCAGTTCGGCGCGACGATCGACACGGAGTGGGCGCCGAGGAAGATCAAGAGGCCCACGATCAGGGTACCCATGCTGGTTGCTCCCAAAGAGGTGGCCGATACTATACGGACCCGCGACGCTGGACGCTCGGTCGACCGGGGCGCGCCACGGCGCTCAGCGCCGCTTCCGTGGTCCTGGGAACCGAATGAGGCTCAACAAGTTCATCAGCGAAACCGGCGTGTGCTCGCGGCGCGAGGCGGACGCCTGGATTGCCGCCGGGCGCGTCAGCGTCAACGGGGTGCCGGCGACGCTCGGCACGCAGGTGGGCGAGGGCGACGAGGTGCGCGTCGACGGCCGGCCCATCGGCGCGCCAAGCCGGCACGTCTACCTCGCGCTCAACAAGCCGGTGGGCATCACCTGCACCACCGAGCGCCACGTGCCGGGCAACATCGTGGACTTCGTCGGCCACCGCGAGCGCATCTTCCCCGTGGGGCGGCTCGACAAGGACTCCGAGGGCCTGATCCTGCTCACCAACAACGGCGACATCGTCAACGAGATCCTGCGCTCGGAAAACGAGCACGAGAAGGAGTACGTGGTGACGATCGACCGGCCGGTGACGGACGAGTTCCTCGCCGGCATGGCCGCCGGGGTGCCGATCCTGGGCACGGTCACCAAGCCCTGCCGCACGGCACGCGTATCGAAGAATACGTTCCGTATCGTGCTCACGCAGGGGCTCAACCGCCAGATCCGGCGCATGTGCGAGCAGTTCGGCTGCAGGGTGCGCCGCCTGCAGCGCGTGCGGGTCATCAGCATCACCCTGGACGGCCTTGCTCCGGGGCGGTGGCGCAACCTGACGCGGGCAGAACTCGCGGGTCTGCTGCCGGGCCGGCAGGACTGGTAGTGCCGGTGCGGGCTCGCTCGCGATCGCGGCGGATCAGTAGAGCAGCATGATCAGCAGCACGCTCGCGGCGCCCACTACCAGCGCCGAGAACAGGCCGAGAACGAGCGGCTTCAGGCCGATGCTCCGCAAGCCGGCGATGCTGGTACCAAGGCCGACCGCGGCCATGGCCACGGCGAGGCAATACTCCGCAGTGGTCTTCACGTAACCGACGGCAGCCTGCCACTGCGCGGGGTCCAGCAGCCCGAAAGGCCGGTCTCCCACGTCGCCCCAGGTGCGCAGTCCGCTCATTGCGGCAAAGCCGAGCACGAACAGCGGCACCATCGTGTACCACGGCGGGGGTTTCGCGCCCGCGTCGTTCGTGCGGCGGTGGAAGAGGATGGCCATCACCGGGATGACCACCAGCATGCCGAGATTGCGCACGAGCTTCGTCACGGTCGCAACGTCGAGTGCGCGCGGGTCCGAAAAATTCTGCTGGTAGACGAGACCGGCGCCGGCCACCTGCGCCGTCTCGTGCACGGCGGTGCCGAGAAACAGGCCGGCGCTGAACGTATCCGCCGCGAACAGCCAGTGCGCGGCGAACGGGTAGGCGAGCATTGCCGCCACGCCGAACAGCGTGATGCAGGCGATCGCGTAGCTGACTTCCTCCTGCCGTGCCCGGATGATCGGCGCAGTGGCGACTATGGCGGTCGCGCCGCAGATGCTGGTGCCCACCGCGATCAGGCTGCCGAGCCGCTCCGTTAGGCCAAGGCGTCGGCTCAGATACGTGACGAGGACAAGCGCCGAGACCACCGTGCCGATGATCACCGGCAGGCTCTTCAACCCGATCGCGCCGGCTTCGACGAGGCTAAGCCGGATGCCGAGGAGGACGATCCCGAGGCGCAGCACCCCTTTCAGCGCGAACTGGATGCCTGGCTGTACTGACCCGGGCAGCCGCAGCAGGTTGCCGACCAGTATGCCGAGCACGATCGCGAGCATGATGCCGCTGACGGCGCCCTTCTGCAGCCCGAGAGCCGCGGCGAGGGCGTCGGCCACGAGCTTGCCCGACACCGCCAGGACGAGTGCGAGGAGGAGGCCCGGCAGCTGCTTCAAGGGTCGTTCGGGCCTCGACGGTTGTTGAGGTTCTTCAGAAAGCCGGCCGCAGGTCGAGCCGCTCGTCGGCCGGGATGCAGAAGATGTCCACCGGCGAGCTGCGCCCGCGCAGCTGCAGCGCGGGCAGCTGGAGGATGGACAGCGCGAGCCGCTGGCCGTCGAGGGCGCGCTCGACGCTGGCCGAGAACAGCGCCTCGCCGGCGCGGGCGCGCTGGCTCAGGCGCGAGGCGACGTTCACCGTGTCGCCGATGAGCGTGTAGCTGTGGTGGCGCGGCGAGCCGACCTGGCCCACGACCACCTCGCCGGCATTGATGCCGATGCCGAGGCCGGTCTCGACGCCGAGGCGGCGGCGCCAGGCATCCGCCAGGCCGTCGAAGCGCTGCAGCATCTCGCGCGCGCAGCTCACCGCGAGGCGCTCGGCGTCGGGCCGCTCGGCTGGCACGCCGAAGCCGGCCATCAGGCCATCGCCGGCGAGGTGGAAGACCTCGCCCTCGTGGCGGGCCGTGATGTCGGTGAGCAGCTCGAAGTACTCGTTCAGCAGGTCGGCGACGGCGTCGGGCGCCAGTCGCTCGGAGACCGTGGTGAACCCGCGCATGTCGGCGAACATCACGGCGACCCGCACGCGCAGGTAGCCTGCGGCTTCCGGCTGCCGGACCCGGGACGAGCAGCGGCACGCGGACGCGGCGTGCAGCTCGATGAGGTTGCCCGCGGGGTCGCGCAGGAAGATCTGCTCCGAGCCCGGCCCGTTGCGTCCCGCGAGCACGCCATAAGGCACGCCGTGACGCTCCAGTTCTGCCTGCGCCGCGGCTACGTCCGGCACTGCGAGCGCTACGTGGGGCTCGGAGGGATCGAGCCCGCCGCCGAGGTCGGCGAGCCGGCCCTCGGCGCCGATGAGGTGCAGCTGGGCGTGTTCGCCCGCGTCGAGCCAGCGGCCCGGCACGCCGGGTACGTCGGGCCGGCCGGGGTCTGCCTGCAGCCCGAGGACATCGGCATAGAAGCGCGCCACCGCCTCGGTGGCCGCGGGCGCGACGCGCACGCCGCAGTGGTGCAGCCCCACGACCTTGATCGTCATGGGCCGGCAGCTTAGCGCAGGTTGGCGGCGTCCGCCTCGGCAGCCGGCGCCGGCGCCGGGAAGCCGCGCTTGCGCATGAGTGCGCCGATGTCCGGGTCCCGTCCGCGGAAGGTCCGGTACGCGACGGCGGGATCCACCGAGTTGCCTGCGGACAAAACGTGGGTGTGCAGGCGCCCGGCGACCTCCGTGTCGAACGGGTTGCCTGCCTCGACGAAGGCCTCCCAGGCGTCGGCGCTCAGGGTATCCGCCCACAGGTAGCTGTAGTAGCCGGCGGAGTAGGAGTCGCTCGAGTACACGTGCAGGAATTGCGTCGGGCGGTGGCGCAGCACGATCTCGCGCGGCATGCCGAGTTGCTCGATCAGCTGCCGCTCGAAACGCTGCGGGTCCAGCCCGGCCGGGTCCGCGACGTGGATCTTCATGTCGTACAGCGCGCCCGACAGGTACTCTACCGTCGCGAAACCCTGGTTGAAGGTGAGACTCGCGCGGATGCGCTCGATGATTTCCTCGTTCAAGGGCGCGCCCGTCTCGTAGTGGCGGGCGTAGCGGTCGAGCAGGTCGCGCGTCGGCAGCCAATGCTCCATCAGCTGCGAAGGCAGCTCGACGTAGTCGCGCACGACGTTCGTCCCCGACAGCGAGCGGTAGGTGACGTCCGACAGCAGCCCGTGCAGGCCGTGGCCGAACTCGTGGAACAGTGTCGTCGCATCGTCCCAGCTGAGCAGCACGGGCTCTCCCGGCTTCCCGCGGATGAGGTTCAGGTTGTTCGAGACGATCGGCGTCACCGTGCCGTCGAGCCGGTGCTGCGACCGGTACTGGCTCATCCAGGCGCCCGAGCGCTTGCCCTCGCGGGCGTAGGGGTCGAAGTAGAACAGGCCGACGTGCCGCCCGTCCTGGTCCGTGACCTCGTAGATCGTGACGTCGGGGTGGAACACCGGCACGCTGCCGGCAGCCAGCTCGCGGAACTGCAGTCCGAAGAGCCGGCCGGCAGCTTCGAACATCCCTGCCTGCAGCTTGGCGAGCTGCAGATACGGGCGCACCAGCGACTGGTCGAGGTCGAAGCGCTCGGCCCGCACCTTCTCCGCATAGTAGCGGTAGTCCCAGGGCTCGATCGTGATGCCGGCGCCCTCGGCATCCGCGAGCTTCTGCATGTCGGCCACTTCCTCGCGCACCCGCGCGACGGCCGGCGCCCACACGGCCTCCATCAGGGCCATGGCGCGCTCGGGCGTGGCGGCCATGGTGTCCTCGAGCCGCCAGTGCGCGTGGGTCGGGTAGCCGAGCAGCGCGGCACGGCGGGCGCGCAGCTTCAGGATCTCGCCGATGATGGCGTTGTTGTCGGTTGCGTCACCGTTGTCGCCGCGGCTGATGAACACACTCCAGACCTTCTCGCGCAGGTCCCGGCGGGAGGAGTACGTGAGGAACGGCTCCACGCTCGAGCGCGTGTTGAGGATCACCCAGCGGTCCTCGTGGCCCTTGCCGCGCGCCGCCTCGGCGGCGGCCGAGCGCAGGGCCTCGGACAGGCCCGCGAGATCCTCTTCCTTCTCGATCAGCGTGTAGCGTGTGTTTTCGTCGGCCAGCACGTTCTGGCCGAAGCGCGTGAACAGCCCCGCGAGCTCCTGGTTGATCGCGGCGACCTCCTGCTTCTGGGCCGCGCCGAGCTTCGCTCCCGCCCGCACGAAGTCGCGGTAGCGCCGCCAGGCGAGGCGCTGCTGCTCCGGCGTCAACGACGCTTTCTCCTCCGATTCGTACACGGCCTCGATGCGGAGGAACAGGGCCTCGTTCTGGACGATCCGGTCGGAGAAGGCCGCGAGCCTCGGGGCCATCTCGCGCTCGAGCGCCTGGAACTCGGGCGTGCTCAGGTTGCCGCTGTGCACCCCGTAGAGCGTGAGCACGCGCTGGTAGGCGCTGCCGGCGCGCTCCATCGCGGCGATCGTGTTGTCGAAGGTGGCCGGCTCGGGGTTCGACGTGATGGCGTCGATTTCCGCGAGGTAGGCCTGCATGGCCGCCTCGATGGCCGGGCCCAGGCGCCCGACGGTGACCTGATCCCAGGGCGGCACGCCGCCGAAGGGTCCGCTCCAGGGGGCGAGCAGCGGGTCGGGTGTGGCCGTATCGTTCATGGCGGCTCCGGGGGGCTGGGCTGCGGTCGCGGGGATGGCAATGGCCGTGGCGCACAACAGCGCCGCCAGGGGGCGGTTGCTCATGGCAGGCACTCCTGAAGGTCGACGATCGCCGCGGGCGGACAGGCTGGCGGCGATCGCGGGCTATTTTACCGACCGCGGCGGGGACGGGCGAGTCGCCGCCCGCCCCCGTCGGTCGTTCAGGTGCCGGGCGCCTCGTCCGCCGCGGCAGCCCGCGGGGGCGGCTGCTGCAGGCCCAGTTGCTGCAGGAGCGGAGAGTCGCTCTCTTCCTCCGCCACGATCTCGTGGCAGGTGCTGCAGCGGCGCCCGACGCGCGCGCCGTCCTCCGTGCGCATCTTGTTGGAGTGGCAGCGGAAGCAGCCTGGGGACTCCACGTGCCCGATCTGGTTCGGGTACAGGTTCCAGGTCACCTTCATGTGCGGGAAGTTGTTCCAGGTGTAGGCATCGCCGAGCGCGACTCCGGCCTGCTCGACCTCGGATGAGCCGGCGAGGTCCGGGTAGTTCTCGGCGTAGAACGCGCGCACCGCCGCGGCGATGCCGGCGCGGGCCTCGTCGTGGGAGTCGTACGTCTTCTCGGTGAGGATCCGCAGGCCCTCGCGCCGGATGTAGGGCAGCCCGCGGGAAATCCGGCCTTCCTCGAGCGCGAGATCGACCTCGAACTGGGGGCTGCGGAAGGTGTGCGAGGCGCGGTTGTGGCAGTCCACGCAGTCCATCGTCCGCCACTCGGCGTCGGCGGGTGCTTCCTCCTCGCCCTTGAACAGCCTGGTTTCGCCGGTATTGCGGTCGACGAACTGCACCTCGTACATGATCTCGCGCGTGGGGTCGGCGCGGTAGCGGACCTCGTGGTTAGGGTCCACGTGCCAGTGGATGCCGTGCGACTTGCCGCCGAGCTGGCCGCCGACCTTCACCATGAGCGCGGTCTTGACCTCCGTGTTCTGCTCGTCCTCCTGGAAGTGCGTGCGGACCTTGAGCCGGTCGCCGATGAACTTGGTCGGCCAGTGGCACTGCTCGCAGGTGCCGGTGGCCGGGCGCAGCGAGTGCACGGGCGTCGGGATCGGGCGCGGGTACAGGTCGAAGGCGACCGCGACGAGCTGCCACGCGCCGGAGATCTTGGCCTTCACGAACCACTCGGCGCCGGGGCCGATGTGGCAGCCGGCGCAGCCGACACGCATGTGGGGCGAGCGCTGGAAGGCAGTGTACTCGGGCTGCATGACCTTGTGGCAGGCCATGCCGCAGAACTCGTCCGAGTCCATGTAGTGCACGGCCTTGAAGGTGAGGCCCGCGGCGAGCGCCGTCACCGGCACGGCGAGTGCCACGAAGGTGATCAGCACGGCGCGCGTGCGCTCCTGGTTGAGGTCGAAGACCGGCAGGTGGCCGCTCTCCTTGCCTTCGGCGGTGAGCCTGGCGTCGCGCCGCTTGCGCCACCACATGCCAAGCGGAACGATGACGAGGCCCAGCACGAACGCCATGGGCAGCACGACGAAGGTCAGCACGCCGAGGTAGGCGCCGCCCTCGAAACCCGCTGACTGCATCACGAGCAGCGCCCCCATCAGCAGCAGGCTGAAGACGATCAGCAGCGTGCCGAGGAGGCTCACGATGTTGCCGGTGATGGCGGAGAAGAAGTGCTTGATCATCGATACCCCTCTCATGGCCAAGCTGCGGAGCCTGGCCCCGCGGCTTGGAAGGTCGAACCGAGCCGGCGATCCGTCGCCGGCCCGTGCTTCAGGTCAGCCAGCTGATCACGCCGATGAAGATGAACACGGCCAGCGCCAGGCCGATGATGTAGGCGGTCAGCCCGAACACGTAGGCGCGGATGATCTGGCCCTTGTCAGGCGGCGGCACGAGCATGCTCTCGAGCCTGCCTTCCTTCACGGCGCGCTCGTACTCGAGCGGCCGGTCCTCCTTGAACTTCTCCAGCGGCATGCGGCCCGTGAAGATCACCGGATCCATCGGGAACGCGTCCGGCCGCAGGTGCGTGTGGAAGAAGTGGAACAGGAAGATGAAGCCCGTTGCGAGCAGGGCCTCGTCGCTGTGCACCACGTAGGCGGCGTTCAGCGTCCAGCCCGGCAGGAACTGGGTGAAGAAGGTCGGGAACCACAGCATCAGCCCCGAGATGCCGATGATGGCCACGCCCCAGAACACCGCCAGGTAGTCGAACTTCTCCCAGTAGGCCCAGCGGTCCAGCTGCGGCTTCGGGCCCAGGTACAGGAAGTACTTGATGTTGCCCACGAAGTCCTGGACGTCCTTCATGTTCGGCACCATCGACTTCGGGCCCCAGAAGTAGCCGCGCTCTTTCCTGAAGATGATGTCGTACAGCACCATCAGGATGTGGACGGCGAAGTAGCCGAAGGTCAGCGCGCCGGCAACGCGGTGCAGCCAGCCGGCCATGTCCGCGCCGCCGAGCAGGTCGACGATCGGCTTCGACCAGGTGGTCTCGGGGAACTTGAGCGGCAGGCCCGTCGCGGCCAGCACCAGGAAGGTCAGGATGATGGTGACGTGGATCGCCATCTGGCCGCCGGTGAAGCGGCGCACGTGCGGCCCGTCGCTGTGGTGCGGCGCCTTGAACTCGCCGCGCAGCTTGCCGACGAGCGCGCGCTGCAGCCACAGCAGGTCGTGCACGCCGAAGAAGCCGAACACGCCGAGCAGCAGGATGACCATGAACACGAACACGACGTAGACGCGGAAATCGTCGTTGGGGTCGGTCGGGTCGTTGTGCGGGTTGTAGCTCAGGAACGCCGGCGTGATCCGGCCCTCGTGGCAGGTGCCGCACATCGCGCCGAGGTTGTCCGGGTGAATGGACGAGCGCGGATCCGAGGCCGGCAGGTTCTGGTGCGGCGTGTGGCAGTCGGCGCAGGTGGCCGAGCGCTCGTGGCCGATGAGCGTCGCCTTGCCGTGGAAGTTGTCGCGGAAGGTCTTGCTCTGCTTCTCGTGGCAGTTTCCGCACTCCGCGACCATCATTTCGCGGGCCGCCTGCTGCTTGGGATCCACCACGTCGTGGGCGTCGTGGCAGTCCGTGCACAGCGCGGTCGGCTTGCCCTCCTTCCACAGCGCGCCGTGCGTGCTTTCGTCACGCCACTGGTTCAGCACGAACTCGTGGCAGTCGCCGCACATCTGCGGGCTCCGCTGCGGCGACGTGCGTGACTCGGGGTTCTTCGCGGGGAGGATGTCGTGGCCGCCGTGGCAGTCGGTGCAGGACGGCGAGTTGTTGAGGCCCTTGGCCAGGCGCGCCTTGGCGTGCGAGCTGTGGAGGTAGCCCTCCATCATGTCGCCGTGGCACTGGCCGCAGGTGTACATCTGGTTGACCGGCGACAGCGGCGCCTCGAGGCCCGGGCGGCGCGGCAGGGTGTGGACGTTGCCGTGGCACTTGCCGCAGTTGCCCGCGTCCTCGTCGAGGTGGGCCTCGGTCGCGTGCGCGCTCTGCTGGAAGACCGCGATCTCCTCCTCGTGGCACTCCACGCAGGCCTCGACCGTGACCTTGCCCAGCTGCTTGACCTGCCGCGGATGCCGGACGCCGACGGCGCCGGTGTGGCAGGTGACGCAGGCTACCCTGCGGTGCTTGGAGGCGGCGAACTCCGCTTCGTGGACCGGCGTGAGCTTGCGCTCCTTTTCGTCCACCAGGGTGTCGTCGTCGTGGCAGGACAGGCAGCGGTCGTTCGGGATCGCCGGCTCGGCCTGCTGGGCGGCGGCCGGGCCGATCCAGGCGAGCGACAACAGGACGGCGGCCAGGCCGGTCCCGAGGACGAGGCCCGAGGGGCGGAGCAGGTTGGGCAGGTTCACGACGGTTTCCCTGTACGGGGCGGCCACGGGCCAGATCAGCGTCGGGCCTCGGGACGCACGGGAGCTTTTTACAGGCCCGGCGCGGGCCCGATCATCGTGGGATTACCGTACCCCGCTTTCCGGAAAACCGGACCACCGCCACGGAAACCGCGACGGCGACCGCCAGGATGCCGACCGCGGCGAGCGCGTTGGTCAGGAGCTGCGGCGCGGCCAGCAGGACGACGCCGAACCCGGTCATCATGAGCCCCGAGACGAGCTTCAGGATCCGGCCCTCGTCCTCGGTCAGCTTGCGCGCGCCCATGGTGCGCACGAACAGCGCCACGATGATCATCAGGGGAATGACGTAGATGACGTTGTACGCCGCGAGCCAGGCGTAGTACTGCCAGGTGGGCAGCTGGGCCAGCGTGAGGGCGCGCGTGTACACCATCGGGAAGCCTGCCGTGCAGAGCAGCTCGTAGGAGTTCGCGGCGATGGCGAGCAGGATCGTGCTGGCGAGCATGGGACCGAGGCTGCCGGTCGCGACGATGCCGCGCATGCGCGCGAACAGGCCGGGCTTGGCGGTATCCGGGATCGACAGGCTCACGCCCTGCTTGAACCAGAAGTAGTCCTTGACGTTGATCGCGCCCATCAGCAGCGCGACGAGGCCGGCGGCGATGGTCACCATGCGCAGCTCGCCGAGCAGCAGGAACATGTTGAGCCAGGCGGCCATGAACACGAAGTAGATGAGGCCCGAGAACAGCACGAAGGTGCCGCCCACGATCAGCATCCGGCTGCGGTCCTTGGCGTGCACCAGCATGCTGAGCAGGAACAGCAGCACGAAGAAGGCGCAGGGGTTGAAGGCGTCCACGCCGGCCAGGACCAGCGTCAGCACGGGCAGCGAGAGGCTGCGGGCATCCACGCTGCCCATGAGCGGCAGGTGCACCACCGAGCCCGCCTCCAGCGGCGTCCCCAGGGCCGGGGAGGCCGCGATGTCGGCCGCGGGCTCGCCGGCGGCGCGCCGCTCCCGGCAGCTCGTCAACGCCCGCTCGAGCTCGGCCCCGGTCGTGGCGGCCGAGTCGAATCCGATCATGACTTCACGGCAGAAGATGAAGCCGGGCACGGACAGCGCCTCGACGCCGAGCGACTTTGCGGTGTTGAAGTAGAAGCGCGCGTTGTCGCGATCGTCGCGGACCGAGTATTTGCGCAGCTCGAGCCACGGCAGGCGGCTCTGCAGTTCCTCGAGGAACGGCGCGGCGGCCTGGCAGTGCGGGCAGGTGGGCGAGTAGAAATAGTAGAGGTGAACGAGCGGGCCGCCGTCGGCAGCGCGGCCGAACCAGAAGTCGTCGCGTGATGCATCCTGGGCCGCCAGTGCCGCGGGGGAAGAAAGGATCAGGAGGGCGAGGAGGCTGAGCAGTCGCATCCGGTTTCCAGGGGAGGGCGGGAAATTGCCGGGCAGGCTAGCGGCCGCAGGCCTGCCCGGGCGTCGTTGATTCTACGGAGTGGCGCGCGCGCGGGTCAGTCCCGAGTCCTGAACAGCTCCAGCGAGACATCGAGCGCCAGCGTCTCCCCCGCTTCCAGCGCACCCACGCCGACCACCTTGCGGGCGATCTCCTCGCCGCGGGCGTTGCGCAGCGCCACCACGACGCTGTACTCGCGGGTCGGCTCCCCCGCTGGATGGGCGAAGCTGCCCTCGACCCTGAACGCCACCTCCCCCGGCGCCGCTTCGGCCCCGGCGCCCGCCACGCCGAAGCGCAGGTGGTGGCGGCACGCCGGGCACACCGGTGCGCTCTCGAGGATGGTCGCCTTGCAGTGCGGGCAGGTCCGGGTCCTGCCGGCCGTGCCCGTGCGGCCTTTCATCGCCGGGGAGTGGGCACGGCCTAGGGCTTGGGCGCGCCGCCCTCACCCCAGCCGAACTCGACCCGCCCGCGCATGCGCGAGCCGGCGGCCACGGTCAGCGAGGCGGCAACGACGTCGCCGTTGATGATGCCCGTCTGCTGCAGCTCGACCCGGCTCGCGCCGGTGATGTTGCCCTCCAGCTCGCCACCCACGACCACGGAGCCGGCCTTGACGGAGCCGGCGAGGTGGGCGCCCGGCTCGATCGTGAGGGTGCCGTCCACGTTGACGTCGCCCTTGAACCGGCCGGCGAGGCGCACGTGGCCCGAGCCCTCGATCTTGCCCTCGAAGGTGAGGCCCGCGGCGAAGACGGACTCCTTCAGTTCCGCGCGCTGGCGCGAAGCCGGGGCCTCCGGCGCGGGCGCTGGCGCGGGCGTGGCCTCGCGGATCGGGGTCACGGGCGTCACGGGGTCCTTGGAACCGGCGTCTTTCCAGATGGCCATGGGCTGCTCCTGTGCAGGGACTCGGGACAAGATAGCCCCGGAAGGTTGCGTTGGCGAGAAGCCGCTGGCGCGCCCCGGCTGTCGGCGGCGGGCGACAGCGGCCTTCTCAGCGGCCGCGGAACTCCGGGGCACGGCGCTCCAGGAAGGCACGGACGGCCTCCTCGAGGTCGCCGGAATGCAGGAAGGCGGCGTTCCACAGGGCTACGTAGTCGAGTCCCTCGTTGACCTGTGCGCGCGCCGCGGCATTCATCACGTGCTTGGCGCCGCGCGTCGCGAGCGGCGAGAGCGCGGCCACCTCGGCTGCCAGGACTCGCGCGCGGGTCAGCAGCGCCTCGGCATCCGGCAGCAGCTCGGTTACGAGCCCGACCTCGTGGGCGCGGCGCGCGTCGATGTCCCGGCCCGTCAGCACGAGGTCGCGCGTGACGCCCTCGCCGACGATGCGCGGCAGACGCTGCAGCACGCCCACGTCGGCGACCATCGCAATGCGCGTCTCGCGCACGGAGAAGGTGGCGCAGGCGCTGGCGAGACGGATGTCGCAGGCGGTGATGAGGTCCACGCCGGCGCCGAGGCAGGCGCCGTGGACGGCCGCGATGACCGGCTTGGTGGCCTGCGCCAGGCAGCTCGCCGTGTGCTGATAACGACGGATGTCGTCGTACAGCGCGCGGCGCTTCGCGGCGGGCGTCTCGCCCTTGCCCGAGATCGAACCGCCGCCGGCGAGGGCCGGGGCGTGGTCGGCGAGGTCGATGCCGGCGCAGAAGGCCTTGCCGCGCCCGGCGAGCAGGATGGCGCGCACCGACTCGTCCGTCTCGAGCTCGGCCACCGCCGCCGGGATGTCGTCCCAGAGCGGACGGTCGAGCGCGTTGAGCTTGGCTGGCCGGTTGAGCCAGAGGGTGCCGACGGCGCCGTCGCGCTCGATCTCGAGGCTGGGCCAGCCCATGCGCGACTCCCCGTGGCCGGAGCGGGACCGGCCGCCTTACGCGGGCTGCGGCTGCAGCTGGCGCTGCAGCTGCGCGGTCAGCAGCCGCATGCGGCGGCGCTGCATGCGCAGGCGGTAGACGATCTCGCGCACGTGGGTGCGGAAGCTCGCCTCCTCCCAGCGCTGGGCCAGCTGCTGGCGCTTGGCGCCATACCACTGGTCGCGCAGCTTGCCCCAGTCGGCGAGCGTCGCCCGGAAGGATTCGTACTCCTGGGCGAGGCGCTCGCGCAGGGCGTCGAGCTGCGGCATCGGGCGCTGCGCGCCCTGCTCGAGCGCCGCCTGCGCGCGCTTGAACTGCATCGCGAGGCGGGCGCGCTCGATGGTGACGTCGGGCACGCGCTGCAGCTTGCCGGCGAGCTTCATGCCGGCGAGCGTCGCGATGAGCCACTTGGTCGGGTCCCACTGCCACCAGCGCACCGCGTTGCGGTAGTCGCGGTCGAAGATGTGGTGGAAGTTGTGGTAGCCCTCGCCGTAGGTGAGGAAGGCCAGCACCGGGTTGTCGCGCGCCGTGTTGTTGTCGTTGTAGGGCTGCGTGCCCCAGATGTGGGCGAGCGAGTTGATGAAGAACGTGAAGTGGTGGTTCAGCACGAGGCGCAGCACGCCCGCGAGCAGGAACACGCCCCACGGGTCGCCGGCCAGCCAGCCCATGAGCAGCGGCAGGCCGATGTTGGTGGCGAGCACGATCGGCAGGTAGAAGCGGTGCTGGAACTTGACGATCGGGTCGGCCTGCAGGTCCTTGCCGTTGCTGAAGTCGTTCCGGCCCGTCTTCCAGTAGCGGAGCATCCAGCCGATGTGGGAGAACCAGAAGCCGCGCTTCGCCGAGTAGGGGTCGCCGTCGTTCTGGTCCACGAAGCGGTGGTGGCGGCGGTGGTCGGTCGCCCAGATCAGGATGCTGTTCTGCAGCGCCATGGCGCCGAAGATCATGAACACGAGCCGCACCGACCAGTGCGCCTCATAGGCGCGGTGCGCCCACAGGCGGTGGTAGCCAGCGGTGATCGAGAAGCCGTTGGCGGCGAGGAACACGAAGAACCAGATCCAGGCCGCGGCGCTGAAGCCGTGGGTGAACCCGTACCAGGGGACGACCGTGATCGCGCCGAGGAAAGTGAGTGAGAAGAGGATCGTGGTCACCCAGTTGATGGGCGGCTTCTCCTCGGCGGTCGTGTCGACGGTCGTCTCGGTCATCGTTCCTGCGCCTGCGAGTGGAACAAAAGTTCCGGTATTCTGACCCAAGCCGCCGCGCCGTGGGCGGCAATTGCGTCACGGAAAATACTTACGTCGGATCAAGGGCTTGGGCCCGCGGTGGCGCGGGCCTAGGCGTCGAGAAAAGCCAGCAGCCGCCTTAGAACAGGCCCGGCAGCCAGCGCTGGGCGGGGCTCGGGTCCTCCGGCTGCGGGTAAAGGCGTTCGACGGCCGCCCGCAGCTTCTGCTGGCCCGTGGCGAGGCCCGTCATGGGCGCGCAGGCCCCTGCGCCGAGCCAGCCGAGCGCCGCCGCCGTGGAGGCCTCCCACGGGTCGCCGAAGGGCCGCTCGATGTCGTCGGCGGCTGCGCAGTTCACTACCTCGCCGGCGAGCCCGTTGTAGTAGTCGCCGCGCTCGCGCGCGTTGACGGTGCGGAAGGTCACCAGCCGGAGCCGGGTGTCGCAGCCGGACAGGTCGAACGCCGACTGGCCCACTGGTTTGCCGAAGGTGTCTTCGCCGATGATCGCGACGCTCACCCAGGGATCCATCGAGTTCACTGTCATCTCGCTGGCGGAGGCCGTGGCCCCGGTCGTGATGAAAGCGATGCGCACGGGCCTCGCCGACTCGGAGCGGGGCTGGAAGAAGGTGTTGCTGTTGTTCGACGAGCGCGCACTGTTGAAGCGCAGGCCGGAGTAGAGGTCCGTGGGCCGCCGGTCGCCGCCGAACAGGTTGCCCAGCAGGTCGGACACCGACACGAGGCCGCCGCCGTTGTAGCGCAGGTCCACGATGAAATGGTCGACTCCCGGGAAGGTGTCGCGGAAGGCGTTGACCAGCGGCGTCTGTGCGCTTGCGATGTAGCTGCGCAGCGCGACGTAGCCGACCCGCACCGACGGGTTCGAGGGCAGCGCGAAGACCGTCAGCGCCCCGTCCGGGATCGGCTGGATGGTGTTCTCGCGCTTGGACATCAGCACCTCGCGCGTGACCCCGCCGAGGCGGTAGCGAAGGCCCCGCTCCACGCCCACGTTGGGCGGCCCGAAGGCGGTCTGCAGGTTCGGGTCCACCAGGAGCCAGTCGGCTACCGCGACGTAGCCGCGCCCGTCGCGGGCGTCGATCGCCAGGATCTCTGCGCCGCGCCTCAGGCCGCCCTCGTACGCGGGCGTCGCCTCGAGTGCGTCGAGCACGAAGAGCCGGGCGCCCTCGATCCGCGAGCGGAAGCCGAAGCCGGCAAACGAGCCCGAGGTGAAAAGCGCCTCGTCGGCCTGGCGCGTGGTGAGGTAGCTGTAGAACCGGTCCTTGCCCTGAGCGCGGGCCTCGGCCGTGAGCGCGTCGAGCAGGGCGTCGGCCGTGGGGAAGCTGGCGAGGTTGACGTTCATCGGCAGCAGCTCCGGGAACAGGTACCAGCTGCGCGCGACGTCGAGCACGAACTGCTTCTCGGCGTTCACCGAGCAGCGGTCCGGCGTGATGGTCGAGCCGCCGCCGCTACCACCGCCGCCGCCGCAGGCCGTCACCAGCGCGGCAGTAGCCGCTGCGGTGAGCGACAGCAGGGCGAGCCGCGCGGCGCCTGCTCTCCAGCGGACGTTGGTGGAAGCATTCGTCGTCATGACGGTCTCCTCGGGCGGCCGGTCCGGGCCGCGTCACCCGCTGCGCGGGCCGAACAGGGATTCGAGATCGGCGCGGGCCTCGTCCCCTGCCGATGGTTTCGCGGAGGCCGACCCGCGGGATTCGCCGCCGCCGAACAGCGCCTCGAGTTCGGCGCGGGCCCGCTCGGCCTCGTCGCCGGCCGTCACATAGGCGCCCGGCCGCGGGCGGAAGTAGTCGCAGAAATTCGCCCGGGTCTTGTCCTTCACCTCTTCGGCCACCGGCTCGCGGCAGCTCTTCGCCACGCTCGTGTCGTAGAACTCGCACAGGCGGCAGACGTGGAGCTCGGCGCCGCAGGCCAGGCACTCCTCCAGCCGCCGCAGCGGCAGGGTCAGCTCCGCGAGGGACGCGCCGCATTTCCAGCAGGACAACTCGGCCGGTCGAAGGGACATGCCTTCTTTCCTCTGCGCGGGGACCCGGTCTCGCGGGAAGGATGTGGTCAACGATGCACGCCCCGCGCACTGCCTGTTGATATTATCCTCTACCCCAGGAACGGCTGTCGCCGCCCGCGCACGAGCTGCAGGCGCCGGCAAACTCTCTCGTGGAATCAGAGGATTACGGATGAGCGAAACAGCGGAATCGGCGCGCCCCGGCTACCTGGTCGTTCAGGGCGTGGTCACCGACCGGGAAGGTTTCAAGGCCTACAGCGCGGCCCTGCCGGCGATCTACGCGAAGTACGGCGGCCAGTACCTTGCCATGACCCCGGCGCCGTTCGTGGAGGTGGCCGAAGGCGTGCCCGAGAACCGCAGCGTCGTGGTCGCGAAGTTCCCGTCCAAGGCGGCTGCCTGGGCCTTCTGGAACTCACCCGAGTACAGGGAAGCGAAGAAGCTGCGCGAGGGCAAGGGCACGTTCTACGTCATGGTGGTGGAGGGGTTGCCGAGCGCCACCTGATCGTCCGCTACTCCAGCGCCTCGAACGCCCGCCGTGCAGCCGCCATGCCCGCGGTGATCTCGTCGTCCGGGATGTCGAAGGCGAGCCGCAGGTAGCCGTCCTGCATGAAGCCACAGCCCGATGCCGTCACCACGCCCTCGGACTCGCACAGCCATGCCGCGACGTCGTCGGAGTCGTGGATGAGGTTGCCTCGTGGCGTGCGCCTGCCGAACGCGCCCGTGACGTCCCAGAACGAATAGAAAGCGGCCGGCGTCGGCCACACGTCCACGTGCGGGATGCCGGCGGCCGAGGCGACGAGCAGGTCGCGCTTGCGCTGCAGGTCGGTGACGAGGCTCTGGTCGTAGGGCGTCTCGAGCGCGGCGAGCGCGGCGCGCTGGCTCGGCACCGACGGGCCACTCGTATAGTGGCTCTGCAGGTTGACCATCGCCGCGGTGAGGTCGCGTGGTCCCACCGACCAGCCGATGCGCAGGCCGCCCGCGCGACGGAAGTTCTTCGACATGCCGTCGATCTGCACGAGCCAGGGGAGCACCTCCGGCTCGAGCGGCGGCTCGGGGAAGTCCGCGCCATCGAACACGAGTTTCCAGTACAGCCGGTCGAGCACGAAGTAGATGCCGTGGCGCGCGCAGACGCGCGCGAGTTCCGCGACCGTCTCGCCGTCGTAGAGCTGCGCCGTGGGATTCACCGGATTGTTGAGCAGGAACATGCGCGCATGCGGGCGCATGCGGATGTTGCGCTCGAGGTCGTCGGGACCGACCAGCAGCCGGCCGCTCCCGCGCGGCAGCACCATGATCGGCGTGGCATAGGTCATCGCCGCGAGCGGCGCGTACGACACCCAGGGCGCGGCGTCGAAGAGGAACACGTCGGCCGGATTGGCGATCGCCATGAAGGTATTGAGCAGCGCCTGCTTCGCGCCCGTCGTGATCACGACGTCCTCGGGGGTGTAGACGCCTTCGAGTCCGAGCCAGCGCAGCACCGCGGCGCGCAGCTGGGCGAGGCCGCCGGGATCAGCGTACATCGTTTCTTCCTCGCGGAAGGCGCGTTCGCCCGCCGCGCGGATCTCGGGGTTCAGGTTTCCCCTGGTCTCGCCGAGGCCGAAGTCGTACACGGGCAGGCCGCGCGCGGCGCGCTCGTGCACGAGCGCCTTGAGGCCGAGCGTGGCCGAGATGCGCTGGTGCTGCTTCATGCCCGAAGGGTAGTCACGACCGGCCCTCTCTGCTACCCTCGAAACTGCCACCGCGCCTCGATGAAGCGCGACGGCTCCCTACGGCGCAATCCCGCGTCGCCACCGCCTCGAGAGGCGGTTAACCGGGGCCGTGATGCTGAAGTTCCGCATCAGTCCCCGCCCAGCCGACGAGCAGGGAGGCACCGATGCGCACGGCCGAAACACCCCGTTACCAAGCGTTCACGACAGCGAACATGGATTCCATCCGGCAGCTGTCGCGGTTGTCGGAGCGGCGCCGCAACGCGATGCGCGCCACCGCGCAGGTGCTGCCGTTTCGCGTCAGCAACTACGTCGTGGACGAGCTGATCGACTGGGACGACATCCCGGAGGACCCGATCTTCCAGCTGACGTTCCCACAGCCCGGGATGCTGGGAGAGGAGGCCGTCGCGCGCGTCGCCGCCGCGCTGCGCGAGGGCGCGAGCCGCAAGGCCCTCCAGCCGCTCGCGAACGAGATCCGCCTCGAGCTCAACCCGCATCCCGCCGGCCAGCTCGAGCACAACGTGCCGCGGCTCGACGGGGTGCCGCTGCCGGGCCTGCAGCACAAGTACCGCGACACCGTCCTGTTCTTTCCCAGCCGCGGCCAGACCTGCCACAGCTACTGCACCTATTGTTTTCGCTGGGCGCAGTTCGTCGGCATGGAGGATCTCAGGTTCGCGCAGCGCGAGACGGAGACGTTCCACCGCTACCTGCGCCGTCACGACGAGGTCACCGACGTGCTGTTCACCGGCGGGGATCCGATGATCATGCGCGGATGGCATCTCAAGGCCTACGTCGAGCCGCTGCTCGGCCGCGGCTTCGAGCACATCCGGCACATCCGCATCGGCACCAAGGTGCTCGCGTTCTGGCCCTACAAGTTCCTGACGGATCCCGACGCCGAGACGGTGCTGAGGCTGTTCGAGAAAGTCGTGGCCTCGGGCAAGCACCTGGCCCTCATGGCGCATTTCACACACCCGCGCGAGCTCGAGACGCCCGCGGTGCGCCAGGCCATCGCGCGCATCCGCGAGACGGGGGCCGTGATCCGCACGCAGGCGCCACTCGTCCGCCACGTCAACGACTCGGTCACCGCCTGGGCCGACATGTGGCGCACGCAGGTCGGCCTCGGCTGCATCCCGTACTACATGTTCGTCGAGCGCGACACCGGTCCGAAGGGCTATTTCGAGGTGCCGCTCGCCGATGCGCACGACCTGTTCCGCCGCGCGTTCCGGCAGGTCTCGGGGCTCGCGCGCACCGTCCGCGGCCCGTCGATGTCCGCCACGCCCGGCAAGGTGGCGGTGCTTGGCACCCAGGAGGTCAAGGGCGAGAAGGTCTTCGTGCTCTCGTTCCTGCGCGGCCGCCGGCAGGAATGGACCGGCCGGCCGTTCTTCGCGAAGTTCGACCCGAAGGCGACCTGGCTCGACCAGCTGAGGCCGGCTTTCGGAGAGAAGCGGTTCTTCTTCGAGGAAGAGCCGCCGCCGGTCAGGAAGCAGGTTGGCTGGGAGTAACCTGGGGCCTCGCCGCGACGAGGCGGTCGAAGTCCTCGAGCAGCTCCGGCTGCGTCGACGCCTGCGCGAACTCGCGAATCCAGCGCCGCGCGCGATCGAGGTCGGCTTCCGGGTGCGCCAGCAGCAGCCCTTCGATGTCGGCGAGGTCCCGTGGCCGGTGGGCGATCGCCTTCATGATCAGCAGGTCCTCCACGCGTGGCAGCCTGATCTCGACGGATCCCAGCGAACGGCATTGGCCCGAGTTCACGGCGTCCTGCTCGAACGGTAGCGTCGCCATCACCACGTCGATGTCGATCTGCGATGGCCGGTGCCGCAACAGCAGAACCCGCGACCGGATCGCGAAGTC
>JBBINN010000014.1:0-26051 GCA_037443885.1 Gammaproteobacteria bacterium
GGTGGCCGACGACGGCGGGCAGCACGGCCTGCAGGTCCTCGGGCAGGACGCCGGCGTGGCCGTGCAGGAAGGCCCAGGCCTGCGCGGCCCGGAGCAGCGAGATCACCGCGCGCGTGGACAGGCCGGCCGCGAACAGCGTGCCGTCGCGCGAGGCGCGCGCGAGCGCCTGCACGTAGTCGATCAGCGCATCGCTGGCGTGCACCCCTGGCACCTGCTTCTGCAGCTCGAGGACCGCCTCGGGATCGAGCGCGGCGGGAACCTCCGCCAGCAGGTCGCGCCGGTCGCGGCCGCGCAGGAGCGCACGCTCCTGCGACGCGGCCGGGTAACCGAGCTCGATGCGCATCAGGAAGCGGTCGAGCTGCGACTCGGGAAGCGGGAAGGTGCCGACCTGGTAGGCGGGGTTTTGCGTCGCGACCACGAAGAAGGGCTCGGGCAGAGGGTGAGAAGCACCGTCCATGGTGACCTGGCGCTCCTCCATGGCCTCGAGCAGCGCGCTCTGCGCCTTGGGCGTGGCGCGGTTGACCTCGTCGGCCAGCACGAGCTGCGAGAACACCGGGCCGGTGTGGAACCGGAACCGGCCCGTGTCGCGGTCGTAGACGGAGACGCCGATCACGTCGGCCGGCAGCAGGTCGCTGGTGAACTGGATGCGCTGGTAGCCGAGGCCGAGCACCTTCGCGAGGGCGTGGGCCAGCGTGGTCTTGCCGACGCCCGGGATGTCCTCGATCAGCAGGTGGCCGCGCGCCAGCAGGCAGGCTACGGCAAGGCGGATCTCGCGGTCCTTGCCCAGCACCACGCCGTTCAGCCGCTCGACTGCGGCTTCGAGGCGCTGTCGCTGCCGGCCGGCGGGTTCGCGCAAGGCATTCATCCTAGCGAGGCTAGCCTTTCGAGCTGCGCGGCGAGTTGCTCCAGTTCACGCTTGAACTGGGCGACGCGGCCCTGTTCCTGTTCCACCACCGCTGCCGGGGCGTTCTGGACGAAGCTGGCATTGCCGAGCTTGGCCTCGGCCCTGGCGAGTTCCTGCTGCAGCCTGGTGCGGCGCTTGCCGAGGCGGGCGGTCTCGGCCGCGACGTCGATGAGCCCCGCCATCGGTACCAGTATCTTCATGCCGCCGAGCAGGGCGGCGGCCGCGGGCGGCGGAGACTCGTCGGCCGCGAGCGCGCGCGGCCGGACCACGTTCGCAAGCCGTTCGAGGCAGCCGGCGTTTCGCGCCACGCGCGCGAGGTCCTCCGGGCCGGCATCCTGCAACAGCACGTCGAAGCGCACCGAGGGCGCGATGTCCATCTCGCCGCGGATCTGGCGGACGCCGAGGATGAAGTCCATCACCCAGCGCATCTCGTCAAGGACGGCCGCTTCGGCCTCGCCCGCCGCAGCGGGGAAGGGCGCCTGCATGATGGTCGCGCCGGCCATACCCGCGCGCGGCGCCACGCGGCACCAGATCTCCTCGGTGATGAAAGGCATCAGCGGGTGCAGCAGCCGCAGCAGCGCCTCGAGCGTGCCGAGCAGCGTCCGGCGCGTGCCGCGCCGCGCGGCGTCGCCAGCTTCAGGCGACTGCAGCACGGCCTTGGAGAGTTCCAGGTACCAGTCGCAGAACTCGTACCAGGTGAACTCGTAGGCGGCCTGGGCGGCGAGGTCCAGCCGGTAGCCGGCGAAGCCATCGCGCACCGCGCGCGTGGCGGCGTCGAGCCGGGCCCGGATCCAGCGGTCGGCAAGCGACAGCTCCGCCGGGCCCTCGCCCGGATCCTGCTCGGTCGCTATCATCACGTAGCGCGCCGCGTTCCACAGCTTGTTGCAGAAGTTGCGGTAGCCCTCGACGCGGCCGAGGTCGAAGCGCAGGTCGCGCGACTGCGTGGCCATCGCAGCGAAGCTGAAGCGCAGTGCGTCCGTGCCGTAGGCGGCGATGCCGGCCGGGAACTGCCTGCGCGTGGCCTTCTCGATGCCCGCGGCGAGGTGCGGCTGCATCAGGCCGGTCGTGCGCTTCGCCACGAGCTGCTCGAGGCCGATGCCGTCCACGATGTCGAGCGGATCGATGACATTGCCCTTGGACTTGGACATCTTCTGGCCATCGTGGTCGCGGATGAGGCCGTGCACGTAGACCTCGCGGAACGGCACGTCGTCCATGAACTTCAGGCCCATCATGATCATGCGGGCCACCCAGAAAAAGATGATGTCGAAGCCCGTGACCAGCACCGAGGTCGGGTAGAAGCGGGCGAGCTCCGGCGTCCTGTCCGGCCAGCCCAGCGTCGAGAACGGCCACAGCGCCGAGGAGAACCAGGTGTCGAGGACGTCCTCGTCCTGCGACAGCGGGACGTCCGGCCCGAGCCCATGGCGGGCGCGCACCTCGGCCTCGCTCCGACCGACGTAGACAGCGTCGTCCGGGCCGTACCACGCCGGGATGCGGTGACCCCACCAAAGCTGGCGCGAGATGCACCAGTCCCTGATGTTGCGCATCCACTCGAAGTAGGTGCGGTCCCAGTTCTCCGGCACGAAGCGGATGCGGCCGTCCTCCACCGCCGCGATCGCAGGCGCGGCCAGCGGCGCGATGCGCACGTACCACTGGTCCGTTAGCCAGGGCTCCACCACGGTATGGCTGCGGTCGCCGCGCGGCACCATCAGCTTGTGCGGCTCCACCTTCTCGAGCAGCCCGAGGGCCTCGAAGTCGGCGACGACGCGCTTGCGGGCCTCGAAGCGGTCGAGACCGCGGTAAGCGCCGGGCACGGCGTCGTTCAGGCGCGCGTCGGCGTCGAGGATGTTGATGACGGGCAGACGGTGACGCTCGCCGATCTCCCAGTCGTTGAAGTCGTGCGCGGGCGTGACCTTGACGCAGCCCGAGCCGAAGGCGGGATCGACGTACTCGTCGGCGACGATCGGGATTTCGCGGTCGGCGAGCGGCAGGCGGATGGTCCGGCCGACGAGGTGGCGGTAGCGCTCGTCCTCGGGGTGCACCGCCACCGCGGTGTCGCCGAGCATTGTCTCCGGGCGGGTGGTGGCCACGACGAGGTGGCCGCTGCCGTCGGCGAGCGGATAGCGGAAGCACCACAGCCGGCCTTCCTCCTCCTCGGACAGCACCTCGAGGTCGGAGAGCGCGGTCTTGAGCACGGGGTCCCAGTTGACCAGGCGCTTGCCGCGGTAGATCAGCCCTTCGTCGTAAAGGCGCACGAAGGCCTCGGTCACGGCGCGTGACAGCCCCTCGTCCATGGTGAAGCGGTCGCGGCTCCAGTCCACCGAGGCGCCGAGGCGCTTGAGCTGGCGCGCGATGGTGCCGCCCGACTGCTCCTTCCACTGCCACACGCGCTCGACGAAGCGCTCGCGGCCGAGGTCATGGCGGGTGAGGCCCTCGCCATTGAGCTGCCGCTCCACCACCATCTGCGTGGCGATGCCCGCATGATCCGTGCCCGGCTGCCACAGCGCTGCGTCACCCAGCATGCGGTGGTAACGCGTCAGTGCGTCCATCACCGTGTCCTGGAAGGCGTGGCCCATGTGCAGCGTGCCGGTCACGTTGGGTGGCGGGATCACGATGCAGTAGGCGGGGCCGTCGCCGGCAGGGGCGAAGCAGCCGAGGGCCTCCCAGCGCGCGTAGGTGCGCTGCTCGATGGCCTGCGGGTCGTAGGTCTTGTCCATGCGGTGCGGGCCGGGAAAACCCGCAGTATACACGGGGACTTGCGGTATCCCGGGGTCCGGCGGAACGCGCCCCCCAGCGTCAGCGCTGGCGGGGCTCGAGGTGCTCCCTCAGCGCCGCGGCCACGATGTCGGGCAGGGCGGCCCGCAGCCGGTCCAGGACGCGCTCGAACATCACGCCCTCCATTTCGCGGGCCGCGCTGTGCAGCAGCTCGTCGGTGAGATTGAGCGCCCGGCCCACGAGGTCGGCCTGCAGGGCGTCGAGCTCCTCGGGCGAGTGCAGCACGATGCGGCGCGAGCCCGACTCTGCGGCCTCGTCCCGCGGCCCCGCCTCCGGCTCGGCCGGCGGCTCGAGCGTGTGCAGCTCGACGACGTCCGTGAGGATCGGCAGCTCCGCTGGCTCGGTGGCGTTCACGCGTCCCCCAGGTTGTGGGTCTCGGGGATGATGCCGCGTTCACGGTAGGCGCGAAAGCGCTCGCGGCCCTTCTGGCGTCGGGACTCCTCGGCGTCGATGACCTCGACGATGCGCTCGAAGCGCTCCGGTTCGCCCGGCAGCGCGGCCGCCAGGTTCACTAGAACCTCGGCGTCGCCAGCCGGCTCCGATACGGTGCCGATGCGCACGGGGGCCTCGGCGGCGGCCGGGTCGCCGACCAGTGCATGCGGCACGAAGCCGATGTCCGAGAACTGCCACAGCAGTTCGTCGAAGGCGCGGGCGGCGGCCGCATCGTCCAGCGTCACGAGGATGCGGTGTCCCGCATGCCACGCCTTTTCCACGAGTCGGCAGGCGAGCAACTGCCGGTCGCGCTCCTCGCGCCCCGGCAGCACGTAGAAGCTGACGCGTGGCTCGCCCAAGGCCCTCAGGCCTGCGTGAGCAGCCAGTCCACCAGCAGCGGCACCGGGCGGCCCGTGCTGCCTTTCTTGGCGCCGGTGAGGTAAGCGGTGCCGGCGATGTCGAGGTGCGCCCAGCGCAGGCCGTCGGCGAACCTCCAGAGGAAGCAGGCGGCGGTGACCGCGCCGCCCTCCCGGCCCGCGACGTTCGCGAGGTCGGCGAAGTTGCTCTTCAGGAGTTCGGCGTACTCCTCGGCCACCGGCATGGGCCAGGCCGGGTCGTCGCTGCGCTCGCCGGCATGCTCGAGCTCGCGGCGCAGTTCGGCATCCGGCGAGAAGAGGCCGGTGTAGTGCGCGCCGAGCGCGATGACGCAGGCCCCCGTGAGCGTGGCGATGTCCACCACGGCGCGCGGCTTGTAGCGCCGGGCGTAGGTGATGGCGTCGCAGAGGATCAGCCTGCCCTCTGCATCGGTGTTCAGCACCTCGATGGTCTTGCCCGACATCGACGTGAACACATCGCCCGGCTTGGTGGCGCGGCCGTTCGGCATGTTCTCGCAGGCCGGCACGATGCCGACGACGTTGAGGCGGGCCTTCATGGATGCGACAGCCTCGATCGCGCCGAAGACGCTTGCCGCACCCGACATGTCGAACTTCATCTCGTCCATGCCCGGCGGCTGCTTGAGCGAGATGCCGCCGGTGTCGAAGGTGACGCCCTTGCCGACGAGCGCCACCGGCGCCTGGCCGGGCTTGCCGCCGCGGTACTCGAGGACGATCAGCTTCGGCGGCTGGTCGGAGCCCTGGGTCACCGACAGGAAGGAGCCCATGCCGAGGCGCTTCAGGTCGCGTGCCTCGAGGATGCGCACGCGCAGCGCCCGGTGGGTGCGGGCAAGGCCGCGGGCGCGCGTCGCAAGGTAGGTCGGCGTGCAGACGTTCGCGGGGAGGTTGGCGAGGTCGCGCGAGAGCGCCATGCCGCGCGCGATGCCATCGGCCTCGGCCAGGCCGCGCCGCGCGAGGGCCGCCTCGGCTCGCTCGTTGATGGCGATGCCGAGTCTCGCGAGCTTCGGCGCGGGCGGCTTCTTGCCGCTCTTGAGGTCCGGGATGCGATAGAAGACGGAAGCCACGGCGAGCGCCGAGAGACGCGCGGCGTGGTAGGCATCCACCCCGGCCGGCTGCTCGCCGGCGATGTAAAGGACGGCGTCGCGCGCGCCGGACTTCTTCAGCCACTCGGCTGCCGTGCCCGCGGCGCGCCGGAGCGCCTTGCGGGAGTAGTCCTTGCGGGGTCCGAGGCCGACGAGCAGCGCCCGCTCGACCTTGCCGCCGCCGACATCGGCGATGGGCAGTGCGTCGCCGGCCTTGCCGGAGAAGTCGCCGCGACGGACGATGCGGCCGATCAGGCCGCCGGCGGCCGCGTCGAGGGCCTGGGCTGCGGCGGAAAGCTCGCCGCCGTCGTAGACGCCCACCACTGCACAGCCTGTCCGCTGCGCCCCCGCGGGCGCCGTGGTCGCGTGAAACTCCATCGAGAATCTCCCCCCGTCCGTTGGGCCGCCGGCTGCACCATTTGCGTTGAGCCCGGAGCGGCGCTGGTTTAACGTACTGACGCGCTCGCGCCGTGTGGCGCCGCCTGCGGCAGTTGTGGCGATAGTGTAATCGAAAGGGGACGCCTTGTTCGGCAGGCTCGACCGCTACGTTCTGCGCGAGGTGGCGGTTGTCTGGGTCGCGGTCACCGGCGTCCTGCTGATGATCCTCGTCAGCAACCAGCTCGCCCGCATCCTCGGTATCGCCGCCGAGCGCGGCTTCCCGCAGGAAGTCGTGCTCTTCCTGATCGGCCTCACCACCCTGCAGAACCTGGCCGTGATCATCCCGGTCGCCACCCTGCTGGCGGTCATGATGGCCCTCGGGCGCCTCTACCACGAGAGCGAGATGGCCGCGATGCGGGCCTGCGGCATGGGCCCGGAGCGGCTCTACCTGCCGGTCTTCGCCTTCGCGATCGTCGTGGCGCTCGCGCTGTCGGCGCTCGCCTTCGACCTTGGCCCGGCGGCCTATGCCAGGGCCCAGGAGGTGCGCCAGGCTGCGATCCGGGAGGCCGAGTTCGGTCGGCTGGAGGCGGGCAAGTTCCGGAGCTTCGCCGGCGGCGCGGCGGTGTTCTACGCCGAGCGCGCCGACCGGGACGGGACCCTGCACAACGTGTTCCTGCAACGGCAGGTCGACGACCGGGTCGAGGTCGCGACCGCCGCCCGCGCCGTGCACCGCATCGAGGAAGGTGGGAGGCTGCACCTCGTCATCCTCTACGACGGCGAGCGCGTCGAGGGCGTGCCTGGGCAGGCCGACTTCCGCCGGCTGCGCTTCGCCGAGCACGGCATCCCGGTGCGCATCCCCGAGCCGGGCGCCGGGCGGCTCAGGGTCGGGCAGATGACGACGGCGGCGCTGCGCGCCTCGGACGACCCGGAAGCCGCCGCCGAGCTTCACTGGCGCATCGCCCAGCCCGTCATGGTGCTGACGCTTGCGTTGCTGGCCGTGCCGTTGTCGGCGCTGCGCCCGCGCGAGGGCCGTTACGCCCGCGTGGCGCTCGCCATCCTGGTGTACTTCGTCTATTCGCAGCTGGTGGCCTCGGGCCAGGTCTGGATCGAGAAGGGCCGGATCGACCCGCGGCTCGGCCTGTGGTGGGCGCACGTGCTCGTGGTCGCCTTCGCGCTCGTCCTGCTGCACCGGCAGAGCCCGCTGCAGCACCTCACCTGGTCGCGCACATGATCACGCGCCTCGACCGCCACCTCGGGCGCACCATCCTGGGCTACAGCGCCATGGTGCTGGCCGTGCTCCTTACGCTGACCTCGCTGTTCACCTTCATCAGTCAGCAGGACGACATCGGCACCGGCACCTACGACGTGCGTGCGGCTTTCATGTACACGTTGCTGTCCATGCCGCAGCAGGTCTTCGAGCTGTTCCCGATATCGGCGCTGATCGGTGGCATCCTCGGCCTGGGCGCGCTCGCGCGCGACAGCGAGCTCACGGTGATGCGCGCCGCCGGCGTTTCGCCGCTGCGCCTCGGCGGGGCCGCCGCCATGGCCGGCGTCGTGGTCCTCGGCGTGATGTGGGTGGTGGGCGAGTACGTGGCGCCGCCCGCTGACCGCTACGCCCGCCAGCTCAAGGTGTTCAGCAAGTTCTCGGAGTTCAACGCCGCCGGCAGCCGCAGCTCCTGGTCCAAGGACGGGCCGCTCATGGTCAACATCCGCCAGCAGACCGCCGGCAACCTGTTCGGCGGCATGTACCTGTTCGAGCTCGGCCCGAATCGCGAGATACTGCGCATCGTCCGCGCCGACCGCGCGGCCGACCTCGGCGGCAGCACCTGGCGCCTCGACAATTTCCAGGAGACCCGGTTCGGGCAGGACCGGACCGAGGCCGACCGGCAGCCGTCGCGCGAGATCCAGGCCAACCTCAACCGCGACTTCGTCGGCCTCGCGGTGGTGTCTCCCGACGCGCTGCCGGTGCGCGGTCTGCGCGACTACGTCCGCCATCTGCAGGCGAACGGCCTCGAGTCGCAGGCCTACGAGGTCGCGATGTGGAGCCGCATCGCCCGCACGGCCTCCGCGGTGCTGGTATGCCTGCTCGCCGTGCCGTTCGCGCTCGGGCCGCTGCGCTCCTCGGGGGCGGGCGCGCGCACCGTGGCGGGCATCCTGCTCGGAGTCCTGTACTTCCTCGTGAACCGGACTATGGAGAACAGCGCACAGGTCTACGACCTCGACCCGCTGGTCGCGGCCTGGACGCCGACCGCGCTGCTCGCGATGGTGACGGCAGTCGCCTACGCGAGATTGCGCTGAGCGCTCAGCCGGTCCGCACGACGCGGCCGCCGGTCAGCAGGTCCTGCAGGGTGCGCGCCTCGCGGTCGAAGCCCATCCAGAGGTAGTTCACCGCAATCGGCAGCAGCAGCAGGCCGGGCAGCCAGGCCGGCGAGCCGCCACGGCCGGCGAGCCAGAGCCCGACTGCGGCGGAGACGACGATGATGCCACCGACGAGCAGCCGGCCCGCGGCGTCGCGCCAGCCAATGCACGATCCGTCCAACCGCTCGAGCCGCAGCTTCCAGGACATCATCCCGAGCGTCTGGCCTCTGCGCACCCAGGGCAGGCCGAAGAAGCCGAGCGTCAGCAGCGCGATCCAGCCGCGGTAAAGATAACTGTAGCCGCCCGAGTCGTGCCGGGTGATGGCCTCGCCGCCGGTCAGCGGCAGCAGCAGCAGCGTGCCGAGGAAGAGCACGGCGATGAGCAGCATGGAGTCGTACACCAGCGCCGCGAAGCGCCTGCCGAGGCCCGCGGGGCCGAGCGCCTGGACCTTCACGCCGCGACGACCCGCGCGCGCCGCCGCAGGAAGGCGGCCAGCAGCAGCAGCAGGGTGACCGTCGCTGCCGGCGCGACGACCACGTTGAGCCACTTGAGTCGCGCCCCGAGGCGCTCGATGTCGCGGTCGAGCTCGTGGCGCAGGTCGCGCAGCTCGCGTCGCATGCTCAGGCGCTCTTCGCGGAAACGCTCGATCTCCGCGGCCTGCTCGGCGGATGGCAGCGGCGAGCCGGCGTCCTCGCGCCTCGACTCGAGCTCGCGCAGCCGCTGCTCGGTCGCCGCGAGCTCGCGCTCGAGCGCGACCTGCTTGGCCCGCAGGCGCTCATCGGCGGAGCGGCGCAGCGCTTCCACGCGCTCGAAGGGCCGGAGGAAGCTCGCGCGGCCGCGCAGGCCGATCAACGCGTCACTGCCGGCCAGCAGGTCGAGCGCGTTCAGCACCAGGTCGCCATTGCCGGCCCAGGCCTCCATGACGCGCGCGCCGCCGATGCTCACGGCGCGAGTCCACAGCGGGTCGGCGAGAAGGTCTGTGTCGGCGACGAGGATCACCCGCACGTCCTCCCGTGCGGCGGCGAGGTGACCGTCCGCGGGCGCCTGCGCCCCCTCCGGCGGGCCTGCCGGCCAGGCGGAAGCGGGGCGTCCCCCGAGCCTCGCGGCGAGCACGTGGCGCTCGCCCGACGGCGCGAAGCCCTCGAACAGCGCTTCGGGCCCGGTCGGGGCCGCGAAGCGCTCGGCTTCGAGGAGCGCGGAATCGGCGCTCGAGGTTACCAGCGGCTCGAAGACGAGCGCCGGGCCTCCGGCCGGCGCGAGCGCGCCTGCGGTGGCGAAGGTGACGAGGTCGAGTGCCGCCGTGACCGGGTCGTCGGGCGAGAGCGCGTCGCTGCCGAAGCCCAGAAAGCCGAGGTGGCGCACCGGGCCGTCGCGGCCCTGCACCGTCAGCGCGTGGCGGGCGTCGGCCAGGACCTTGCCCGGGTCGAACGTCACACCCCAGGCGGCGGCCAGCGGCCCGAGGTCGGAGGCGCGGCCGTCGCCGCCGAAAGGATCGAGCGGGTCGTCGCCCGCGGCGTCCTGCTCGGCCGAAGGGTCCACGAAGCCGATGAGGCGGCCGCCGCGCAGCACGTACTGGTCCAGCGCGTAGAGGGTGGCATCCGACAGGTGCTTCGGGTGCACGAGCATCAGCACGTCCACGTCCGCCGGGATCGCCGTAGCGTCCGTCGCGACGTTGCGCAGTGTGAACAGTTGCTGCACCTGCTCGACGATCGCCCAGGGCTCGCGCATGCGCTGGCCGAAGGGATCGAACCCGAAGCTGAGCGGCAGCGTGCTCATCAGGCCCACCACAGGCCGTTGCGGCTGGTCGAGCTCGTGGATCAGCCGGGCGACGTCGTACTCGAGGAAGCGCTCGCGCCGCGGCTGCAGCAGCGGCAGCGCGACGCGGTCGTCGCCGCGGGTCGCCACGAGGCCGAAGTAGAGCGGCTCGCCGCCGCGGCGGGAAGGCAGCGGCTCGAGGCCGATCTCGGCGGCGCGGTCCTCGTCGGCCGAAAAAGGCGCCGGGTCGGTGACGGTGAGCGTGAGTCGGCCCTTGCCCGCTGCGACCATCTCCTCGAGCAGCTGGCGCACGCGTGCGCCGTAGGTGCGGAACACCGGCTCGCTGCGCGCGAGCTCGCCCGAGGCAAAGAGCTCGAGCGCGATCGGCTCCTCGAGGCTGGACACCAGCGCCCGGCTGCCGGCGCTCAGGGTGTAAAGCCCGTCTACGGTGAGGTCCAGCCTGACGCCCTTCACCAGTGCGCCGAGCGCCGCGGGCAGCAGCAGGAAGGCCAGCGCGAGGACCGCGAGGGCGGCGGTGCCCGACAGGCGCTGGCCCAGGTTCGACGCATCCTTCATCGTGATCGTCCACGATCCAGGACGATCGTCGTCGCCGCGAGCCATAGCGCGATCGTCAGCAGGAAGTACAGCAGGTCGGCGAGGTCCAGCACGCCGCGCGCGACGGCCTGGAAATGGGTGAGGAAGGACATCGCCGCCACCGACTCCACCAGCCACACCGGCGCCCAGGTGCGAACGGCCGAGAGGACGAGGTCGTGCCCGGCAAGCAGCAGCACCAGGCCGACCGCGACGGACAGCACGTAGGCCACCACCTGGCTGCGCGTCACTGCCGACAGGCAGCTGCCGACGGCCAGCAAGCCGCCAGCCATCAGGATGCTGCCGGCGTAGGCGGCGAGGATCGCGCCGTTGTCCGGCTCGCCGAGGTAGTTGACCGTCACCCACATGGGGAAGGTGAGCGCGAGCGCAAGGCCTACGAACGCCCAGGCCGCGAGGAACTTGCCCACGACCGCCTGTGCCGTGGTGAGCGGCAGCGTCAGCAGGAGTTCCAGCGTGCCGGCCTTGCGCTCCTCGGCCCACAGCCGCATGGCCACGGCCGGCACGAAGAACAGGTACAGCCACGGATGGAAGGCGAAGAAGGTGGCGAGGTCCGCCTGCCCCTGCTCGTAGAAGCGCCCGAGCTGGAAGGGCAGGGCAGCTGCCAGCACAAGGAACACGGACAGGAACACCGCCGCCACCGGCGTGGCGAAGTACGCCGCGAACTCCCGGCGAAACACCGCAGTCACCTCACGCACGGCCGGCCCCCGCGGTCAGCGCCCGGAACGCCGCGTCGATGCGCTCCGCCGTCGGGCCCTCGGTCCCGGCCCGGGCTGCGAGGCCCTGCGGCGTGTCGTCGAGCACGAGGCGGCCGCCGGCGATGATGATCGCGCGCGTACAGACCGCCTCCACCTCCTCGAGGATGTGGGTCGAGACGATGATCACCTTGTCGCGGGCCATCTCGCGGATCAGATCGCGCACCTCGTGCTTCTGATTCGGGTCGAGGCCGTCGGTCGGCTCGTCGAGCACCAGCGCGGGCGGGTCGTGCAGGATCGCCTGAGCGAGGCCTGCGCGGCGGCGGAATCCCTTGGAGAGTGTCTCGATCCGGCGGTCGAGCACCGGCGCGAGGCCGAGCCGCCCGACCACGTGCGCCAGCCGATCGCGCTGCCGGGCAGGAGCGAGGCCGCGCACCCGGGCCACGAAGGCGAGCAGCTCGCGCACGGTCATCTCCTCCCAGGCCGGTGCGCCTTCGGGCAGGTAGCCGAGCGATGCGCGTGCCTGCCTCGGCGCGCGCCGCATGTCGTGGCCGAACACCTGCGCGTGGCCTGCCGTTGGCGCGAGGAAGCCTGTGATGAGCCGCATGGTCGTGGTCTTGCCGGCACCGTTCGGGCCGAGGAAGCCCAGCACCTCGCCGGGCGCGACGGAGAACGACAGGTCGTCCACCGCAGTCAGCGCGCCGAACCGCCGCGTCAGGCTCCGCGCCTCGATCATCAGAACTTTTCCGGCCTCAGGACCTCGACGTCCTGCACGAACAGGATCATCGCGTAGTGGTCGTAGTAGCGCTCGCGCAGGTGCGCGGCGAGCCGGTCGGCGAGCGCGGCGTCGCAGATCACTTCCAGGCGGATGTTGCCGGAGTGCTCCCAGTCGAGCGCGCGTTTGCCGCGGTGGCCCTGTCCGCGGGCGTCGGTGATGGTATAGCCGCGGGCCCCGAAGGCCTTGAGGTCGGAGATGAGGCTTCGCTCGATGCTCGCCTCGGTGATGATGGTCAGCAGGCGGCGGAGGTGGCGTTCCATGGTCAACCGTTGAGCAGCAGCTCGGTGAGGCGGTGGTACAGCGGGATGCCCACCAGGATGTTGAAGGGAAAGGTGATTGCGAGCGAGGCGGTCAGGGAGATGGCCGGGTTGGCTTCCGGCACCGCCGTTCGCATCGTGGCCGGCGCGGCGATGTAGGAGGCACTCGCGGCGAGCACGGCGAGCAGCATCACGCCGCCCGGCGACAGGCCCATCAGCATGCCGAAGCCGATGCCGATGACGGAGAAAGCGAGCGGCGCGAGCAGGCCGAAGGCGACGAGGAACAGGCCGTAGCGGAGCGCGCCGGAGAGCTGTGCGCTCGCGATCAGGCCCATCTCGAGCAGGAACAGCGCCAGCACGCCCTTGAACAGGTCGAAGAAGAACGGCGCGATCGGCTCGAGCCCTTCGGGCCCGGCGGCCCAGCCGATGGCGAGCCCGCCGAGCAGGAGCACGATGCTCTTGCCGAGGAACAGCTCATGCGCGAGTGGTCCCCAGCGCGTCGTACGGCTCACGCCCCGCGCCAGGAGGATGCCCACGAGGATCGCGGGAACCTCGAGCAGCACGACGAACAGCGGCATGTACTCCTCGTACGCGATGCCCTGGCGCGCGGCGTAGGAGATGGCCACCGCGAAGGTGCCGACGCTGACGGAGCCGTAGTGTGCCGCCAGCGAGGCCGAGTCCGCGCGCGGCAGTCGCCCGGCGAAGCGCAGCACCGGGAAGGCGATGAGCGGCAGCAGCACGCCGAGCAGCAACACCAGCGCCACGTTGCCCAGGAGATTGCCGACCGGCTGAGTCGCGAGCTGCATGCCGCCCTTGAGGCCGATGGACAGCAGGAGGATCGCGCTGACGAAGTCGTAGATGGCCGCCGGCAGCCGCAGCTCCGCGCGCGCGAGTCCGGCGGCGACGCCGAGCACGAAGAACAGGACGACGGGGTCGATGGCCGACATGGCGCGGCAGTTTACACGGGCGGGCGGGACCGGGAAGCGCCGGGACGGCTGATACAATAGCTGATCTCACGCCGGAGGCGCTGTGCCGAACATCCTCAAGCGCACCACGCTGATCGTCGCCGACGCGGCGCGTTCGCTCGCCTTCTACCGCGACCTGCTGGGCTTCGGCGTCTGGTACGACGGCGAGATCGTGCTCTCCGGGCGCGGGCTCGCGGCCGGAGCCGCCGGCGACCGCACGCGGCTGGTGATCATGAGCGCTGCCGATCCCGTGATAGGGATGATCGGCCTCCTGCAGTGGGTGGAGCCGACGATGCCCGCTCCGGCCGGGCCGCGCACCTGCCTCGGCGTGGGTGACGTGGTGTTCGTAATGCAGGGGAACGACGTCGCCGGCACGCACCGGCGCCTCGTCGAGGCCGGGACGCGCATCTTCGCTGAGCCGCACCCGTTCGAGGTGCGCGGGGCCGACGGGGCGCTGCTCCGGATGATCTCGATGAGCTTCTGGGACCCGGACGGGTATTTCATCGAACTGAACCAGCGGCACGGAGCAGGGGCGTGACGAATCGAGAAGGCACACGGCTGGTATGGGACCTGCCGCTCAGGCTGTTCCACTGGGGCATCGTCATCTGCGTGGCGGGAGCCTGGACGACCTCCGAGCTCGGCGTGGAGTGGTTCGCCTGGCACGCGCGGTTCGGCTATGCACTCATCGTGCTGGTGGCGTTTCGAGTCGGCTGGGGCTTCGTCGGGCCGGAGCACGCGCGCTTCTCGAGCTTCGTGCGCGGCCCGCGGGCGATGCTCGATTACCTGCGCGGGCTCCGGTCGCGCGAGCCCGCGCAGACCATCGGCCACAGCCCGGTCGGCGCGCTGGCCGTGATCGCGATGCTGCTGCTGCTCGCCGTGCAGGGCCTCACCGGGCTTTTCGCGAACGACGCGATCTTCAACAACGGGCCACTGTATGGCTACGTCACCGGCGCGATGAGCGACCAGCTCACAACCCTGCACAAGGCCAACTTCGACTGGCTGCTCGCGCTGATCGGCCTGCACGTCGCGGTGATCGTGCTCTACGCGGTGTGGAAGCGGGTGGACCTGGTGCGGCCCATGATCACCGGGCGCAAGCGCGCCGCGGGGCTGCCGCCCGGCCAGGGCATCGCCAGCCAGCGCCTGTGGCTCGCCGCGGTGCTCGTGGCGGTGGCGTCGGGCGTGCTGTGGCGTGTGATCGAGACGGCGCCGCGCGCCTCGATGTCGTTCTTCTGAATCGCGCGAAGGGGGCCGGGCCTTCAGCCAGGGCCTGCTGATGCTCCGGCAGTCGCTGTGACTGCCGGAGCATCAGCAGGCTTTCGGCACTCACTTGGCGCGGTACTGGTCGTGACAGGCCTTGCAGGCATTGCCGACGGCGCCGAGCGCCTGCCCGACCTGCTTCTGGTCGCCGGTGCGCGCGGCCGCAACCAGGCTGGCCGCCGCCTTCTCGAGCTCGACGGCTTTCGCGTTGAAGTCGTCCATGTTGCTCCAGATCTCGGGCTTGGCCTTGTTCGGCGCGCCGGTCTGGGTGCCGGGAGGGAAACCCTCGACGATCATCGGGGCGACCTGCTGCAGGCGCGTGGCGTGCAGTTCCACCTTCCGGGCGTCGAAGGGAATCTCGCCTTTCATCATCGCGGCGATCGGCGTGATGTTCCAGCCGAGCAGCGTCAGGGCGGCCTGGCGGTACTTGATGGTCTGCGCCGCCTGGTCAGGCGCCTGCGCGGCGGCGGCGACCGGGAGGGAGACGAGGGCGGCTGCGGCGAGGGCTGCCGCGCGGGGCGAACGAATGTCGTGCTTCATCGGATGCGTCCTGCGGTGGGGTAGGGGGGTGCCGCTGGCGCGGCGCGTCCTAGGTTAGACAAGCAGGACCGCGCATGCCAGCGCGGCGCAGCCTCGGGTTCGGGTCAGTGCGGGCGGCCGCCCGTCTCGGCTTCGCGCTGGATGGCGGCCTGGTGCGACTTCAGGAGCCTGCGGATGCGCGCCTTGTCAGGGCGGCCGGCCATGCGGGCGATTGCCTCAGGCAGCTCGTGCCACTCGCGGCCCCAGCCGAGCAGTCGCACTGCGTCGCGCAGGACCTCGCGGTCGAGCTTGTCTTCCGGCAGCGCTGCCGCGGGCTCGTCCTCCACCAGCGCGAGTTCGCCTGGCCCGGGCATCTCGGCCGTGGAGTCGGCGCGTGTCGCCGTGCTCAGTGCCGGCATCTCACGGGTGGCGTCGGGACGGGTCGCGGCGGGTGGCACCGGCATCTCGCCGGTCGGCTCCAGACCCGGACCGCCAACGAGGGCGGGCATCTCGCGGGTCGCATCCGGTTGGCGAGCGGACCGTAACGCGGGCATCTCGCGCGTGGTGTCGGCGCGGGGCGCAGCCAGCAGCGCCGGCATCTCGCCGGTCGCTTGCACTGTGGCGGATGCACGGGCGGCGGAGCCAGTGCGGCTCGCCCTCGGGCGGGGGCTGTTCATCGCTGGCCTCGCGGCGGCAGCTGGGGCCTTGCGCGAAGGCGCGACCGGCCTGGCCGCGGTAGCGGCCGCCGCAGCGGCGCGCTTTGGCGCGGCAACGGCGGGTGCCGCGCCCTGCAACCCGGCAATGGGCCGCTCCTGCTCGGGCTCGGCCATCGGCACGAAGCGTTCGACGTTCTGCGCGCCGACCAGGTTCGCCATGAAGGCCATCAGCTCCAGGGCCTCGGAGATCGAGTTGTCGCCCGCAGCCACCCGCGCCATGACGATACGCTCGAGGTCCGCGAGGCGCTGCTGCGCCAGCTGGATGACCCACGCGGTCGGGCGCTGGTGCTTCGGCCACGGCTGGACGAGCCAGTACTGATCGTCGCTCAGCTTCGCGTATCCGGCGTGCAGCTCGAGGCTCGCACGCCACTTGGCGATGAGCTTCAGGATGCGTTCGTCGGCCGGCGTCATGTCGGTCTGCTCCTGGATGGATTCGAGTTAACTTAAGCCACAGGCCAGACGCGCGCGCGCTTTTCGGTGAACATCGCGAAGTCCATCACAGGCCGGCCCACGTCGCCGGTCGCGCCGCCCGGGTCCGGATGAGGCCCGGGAGGCCTGCACCCGCGGGCCTGCCGGCCCGCCGGCCGCGCCTGTGCTAGAAAGGTGGCCCCCGGACCCGCGCGGAGCGCCCCGTGAAGACCCTCGACAAGGCCCTCGTCGTGCTCGCGACCCTCGCCACGATCGCAATGGCCTACGTGGCCAACACCACCCTGCTCGCCGGCGTGCGCACAGGCGAGATCGCCGTCCGCTACGACGTGCCCTTCACGCCCGCGGGCTGGACCTTCGCGATCTGGAGCCTCATCCACGTCGCGCTGATCGCGTTCACGGTGTTCCAGATCCGACGCACCGGCGATACCCCGCGCGCCGAGGCCGTCCGCGGCCCCTACGTGTTCGCGGCCGCCGCGAACTGCTGCTGGCTCGTGTTCTGGGCCTACGAAGCGCTACTCGTCACGCTCATCGTCATGCTGCTGCTGCTCGGCTCGCTGATCGTCGCCTACCGGGAACTGCGCAAGCACGGACCGGCATCGGCGGCCGAGGCCTGGTGCCTCGACCGGCCCATCAGCCTCTACCTCGGCTGGGTCACGGCAGCCACGCTCGCCAACCTGAGCCTGGTCGTCGTGCACCTCGGCTGGCTGCCGGCGGCGGTGACGCCCGAGGCCTGGTCGCTCTTCGCCATCGGGCTCGCACTGGTCATCGCCGGGCTCGTTTACTGGCGGCTGGCCGATCCCGTCTACCTCGGCGTGATCGCCTGGGCGATGACCGGCATCGCATTCAAACCCGTGCAGCTCGGCAACGTCGCCATGGCCGCGCAGGCCGTTGCGGCGCTCGCCGGCATCGGCGTGGTGCTGCTGCTCCTGCTCGGCCCGGCGCGGCGGCGCACGCTGGCCACGACCTAGCCGACGACCGCCTCGCCGCTCGCGCGCGTCAGTGCGCCGAAGAGCCCGTTCAGCCGCACGGTCACCGGCCCTGGAACACCGTTTCCGATCACCCGCCCGTCGACGCGCGTGACGGCCGCGATCTCGCCCATCGTGCCGGTGCAGAACATTTCTGCCGCACGGTAGACCTCGGTCAGCGACAGGTCGCACACCTCCAGCGGGATGCCGTGGGTTTCGCAGAGTTCGAGCACCGCCGCGCGGGTGATGCCCTCGGGGCAGGCGTGCACGTTCGGCGTCAGCACGCGCCCGCCGTGGACGATGAAGACGTGGGTGGCATTCGTCTCGGCCACGAAGCCGCGCAGGTCGAGCATCAGCGCGTCGTCCGCGCCCGCCACGTTGGCCTGGATCTTGGCGAGGATGGACTGCAGCAGGTTATTGTGGTGGATCTTCGGGTCGAGGCAGTCGGGCGGGAAGCGGCGAATGGTGCTGGTGACGAGCGACAGCCCCGCGCGCGAGTACACCGGCGGCTTGTGCTCCGCGAGGACGATCAGCGTCGGCCCGCCCGTGTTGAGGCGCGGGTCCATGCCCGAGGTGTACTTGACCCCGCGCGTCAGCGTCAGGCGGATGTGCACGCCGTCACGCATGCCGTTCGCTTCCAGCGTGCGGCGGATCTCGTGGAGGATCGCCTCGTCCGACGGGATCGCCTCGAAGGCGAGCGCCTGTGCCGACGAGCGCAGCCGCGCGAGGTGCTCGCGCAGGCGGAAGATGCGCCCGTCGTAGAGGCGCAGGCCTTCCCACACCGCGTCGCCGCCCTGCACCACCGAGTCGAAGGGGCTCACGCGTGCCTCGTCGCGGTGGCTCAGCACGCCGTTCACGTTCACGATCAGGTCGCGGTTGCGCTCGTCGTAGCTCTGCTTCATCGGGGCTCTCCCACCCGCAGCCGGAAGGCCGCGAGTCGCTCGTAGCGAGGCCGGCACTCGTCGAGCACGCGCTCGAGCGCGGCGGGCAGGGACGTCACCCGCGGCGGGGGTGGACCGAAGCCCGTGGACTGCTCCACCGCCGCGTACCAGTGCGGCGCCCAGACGCCGTCCGTGTCGCGCCGGCCTGCCGGCCAGGCCAGCATCGCCTCCGTGTAGTCGAGCCCGAGCGCGTCGCACAGGCGCGAGAGCACGCCCGGCGGGTCGGTGAGCACGTCGCGCGCATCCACCACCGGCGGCGCGCGCCCCAGGCGGTCCGCCACCTGCTCGAACAGTGCCACCTGTTCCGGCAGGCCCGTGTCCGCGAGCGTCGGTTCGGCCACCACCCGCGCGAAGGAGAGGAGCATCTCTGCGGGGTCGCGGATCAGGAAGGCATGGGTCAGTTCGTCCAGCCACTCGCGGCCCACGCCCGGCAGCAGGTGCTTGGACATGTGCTTCTGGTAGAAGACGGGCTTGCCGCCCGGGACCGGGCCCGTGAGCCACGCGGCCACCTTGCGCCAATCCGTCTCGTGACAGTCGATCACCTCGTCGCGGCCCGGGTGGTCGACGCCCGACACCAGCAGGTAGTGCGCGTAGAGTGGCTCATCCGCCACCGCCGTGTCCGGGCGCGCGCCGAAGGCGCGCATCAGGGTGGTCGAGATGTTGCGCGGGCCCGACCACATGGCGATGCGAAGAGGCTTACCGTTCATGATGGTGACAGACTACCGGGAAAGGGGTGCGCGCTGCAGCCGCGAGGCGCGCCCGTGTTCCTCTACCGGCCAGCGGCGGGTCCATGTGATTCCCCGATTTCTCGTGGACACGCAAGGGCGTAGGCTTGAGCGGCGTCGGCAGCCTGCCGGGCTGAAAGGAGGTCCCGTGAAAGTCAGGAGTCACCTCGCGGCCAGCCTGGCCGCCGCAGTCGCGCTGGCATCGTTGTCCGGATCCGCGGGCGCCCAGCAGCTGGAGGAGATCGTCGTCGAGGCCACGCCGCTCTACGCCGAGATCGACGAGCCCAGGGTCAAGTTCAGCCGGGGCCGACCCATCCCCGGCGAGGGGTACGAGGTACGTCTGCAGGGCCGCGTAAACGCCTTTGGCCTCGACCTCGCCGACCCGCAGGACGAGGCCATCTTCCGCGCCCGCGTAAGCAACGTCGCGTGGGACCTGTGCCAGCGCATCGGCGAGGCCTACCCCGGAACCGAGCCCGACACCGAAACCTGTGCCCGCAGTGCCGAAGATGCCGTCGCCGCCCAGGTGGAGGCGATGATCGAGAAAGCGAAGGCCGCCCGGGGCGGGGGCTGAGGCCCCACAAGAGAGATCGGGTCACGGTTCGGGCCCGCACCCTTCTGGTAGTTTTGAGCCATGTCGCAGCCCCTCCGACTCGCGCTCGCAGTGCTCGCCTTCTTCGGCGCCTTCTTCGTGGTCTGGATGCTGCTGTTCGTCGCGCTGACCGGCGACCAGGCCTGGATCGGCAGTCTCGTCGCGCTCGCTGCGGCGGTCTACGTTGCGCGCCAGGTCTGGAACGGAGCCGCCGAGGGCACGACCTCTGTCGCCGTGATGGCCGGCCTCGGCGCCGTGATCGTCGGCGGGCTCGGGTTCGTGCTGGGCTTCTTCGGGCCGATGATCTTCGCTCCGGGCGCCAACCAGGGCCCGATGCTGGGGCTGTTCATCACTGGCCTGGCCGGCGTGGTGATCGGCGCGATCGCGGGGGCGATGTACGCCGGGCGACGGTAGAGCGCCGCGTCCCCCGGTACGACGGGCAGGAGTTGCCGTGGTGAGGCCATCGCGAGCCGCAGCGGAGCCGCCGCAATCGCGCGGCAGAGGCGGCCGGAGCCCGAATGGACGGTGATCCGTCAGCCGGCGATTTCCGCTCGTCCGGTGTCGTTGTCCACGAGCGCGTGCACGTCGAAGAATTCGACCTCGGGCTGCGCCCCGTAGAGGTCGAGCATCCGCTCGAACCAGTCCTGGCTGTAGAACGCCTCGGCAGCGTTGCGGGATTCCCACTCGTACACACCGCCACCGAGCGATTCATTGCCGATGAAGTATTTCCGCCCAAGGCCGGGGATCACCTGGTAGCGCGGCACGGCCTCGCGCAGGAGCTCGCGCAGCTGCGCAGGGTCGAGGTCAGCGGGCCCGGGAAAGCGGACGATCGCGAGGCAGCGCATGGCGGAATTCTGCGCGTTGCCGGTGCTCGAGGGTAGCCGTCCCGTGGGCCGGGCGCCCCCGGGGACTGGGCCCGGCTCCGTGGGCTGATCGGGCGGTCGCGCCAAGTGCTTGATGGAATTGGCGCTCCCAGAGGGATTCGAACCCTCGTCGCAGCCTTGAGAGGGCTGTGTCCTGGGCCTCTAGACGATGGGAGCGCAGGACCCGTCGACCGGACGGGGCCGGTCAGGGGCCGTGTATTATATCGGCCCACTTAACGACCACAAGCGGATCGCGCTTCATTTGAACGACCATGTCCAGCCGGGCAACGCCCCGGCGATCATTCCGCGGGCGGAGCACCCGATCTCGCGCGCGCTCATTGCCCCGAGCGCTCTCAAAGTCCTCTATCGGCTGCGCGATGCGGGCTACCAGGCCTTTCTCGTGGGTGGTTGCGTGCGCGACATCCTGATCGGCATCACGCCGAAGGATTTCGACGTTGCGACCGACGCGCTGCCGGAGGACGTCCGTCACCTGTTTCGCAACTGCCGTCTGATCGGCCGGCGCTTCCGGCTGGCCCACGTGCGCTTCGGCGACCATGTCATCGAGGTGGCCACCTTCCGCGCCACGCATGCCGACGGCGAGCCGGACGACGAGGGCAGCATCGAGGAGCCGGAGGGTGAAGCGGAGATCGAGGCGGAGGTTGAACTCGAGACGCTGGCGGGGCCGCTGGCGGGCCCTGACGGGCTGGAGACGCGCATCACGGACGACCGGGGCCGGCTGCTTCGCGACAACCTCTACGGCACGATCGACCAGGACGTGTGGCGGCGCGACTTCACCTGCAACGCGCTCTATTACAACATCGACGACTTCTCGATCCGGGACTACGCGGGTGGCGTCGAGGACGTGCGCAGCCGCACGCTCCGGCTGATCGGCGATCCGGAAACGCGCTACCGGGAGGACCCGGTGCGCATGCTGCGCGCCGTGCGCTTCCAGGCGAAGCTGGGATTTTCCATCGACCCGGCGACCCGCGACCCGATCCAGCGCCTGGCGCCGCTGCTGGACGGCATTCCTCCGGCGCGCCTGCTGGACGAGATCCAGAAGCTGTTCCTGACGGGCCACGCGCGTCGCGCCTGGGACGGGCTGGCAGAGCTGAGCCTGATCGAGCACCTCTTTCCGGCTGCGGCGCGCCATCTTGCGCGCGAGCCGAACGGCATGGCGATGCGAATCCTGATGGCGGGCCTGGAGTCCACCGACCGGCGCGTCGCCGAGGGCCGCAGCGTGACGCCGATGTTCCTCTTCGCCTGTGCGCTGTTCGGTCCCGTGTCGGAGTACGCGCAGCGGCGCTTCGACCGCGGCCAGCCGGCGGCGCAGGCGATCGCCGAGGCCTGCGACGAGGCGATCACGGAGCAGAACCGGCGCATCGCGCTGCCGAAGCGCTTTTCCATTCCCATGCGCGAGATGCTCGCGCTGCAACCGCGCTTCCACCGCCGCGCGGGCCGCAAGGCGTTGAACCTGCTGACCCACCCCCGCTTCCGCGCGGCCTACGACTTCCTGCTGTTGCGCGCCAACGCGGGTGCGGAGGATCCGGAGGTCGCGCGCTGGTGGACCGAGGTCCAGGAGTTGCCGCTGGAGGAGCGCATCGCGCGCGCCGAAGCGATCCAGGGCCCCCGCGGCGAGGCCGGACCGGGGAGGGGCGGCAGCGGCCGCCGCCGCCCGGCGGAACCCGAAGCCTGATCCCATGGCCCTCTGGCGGCCGGCCTACGTCGCGCTGGGCGCCAACCTCGGCTACCCGGCCGCGCAGCTGCGCGAGGCTTTCGAGCGCCTCGCCGCATTGCCAGGCTGCCGGCTCGTCGCCCGTTCGCGTCTCTGGCGGTCCGCGCCGCTCGGGCCGGTGAATCAGCCCGAGTTCCTGAACGCCGCCGCGGGGCTCCTGACCGCCCTGGAGCCGCAGCCGCTGCTCGATGCGCTGAAGGCGCTCGAGGTGGGGATGGGTCGCGCGCAGCCGGTGGTCCGCTGGGGCCCGCGGGTCATCGACCTCGACCTCCTGATGCTCGCGGATCTGCGCGTCGCCGAGCCGGCGCTGACGCTGCCGCACCCTGGCGTGCATGAGCGTAATTTCGTCCTGTATCCTCTCGCCGAGTTCGCCCCGGAGCTGTGGATTCCGGGGCGCGGCCGGGTCAGGCGGCTCGCCGCCGAAGTCGGCGCCGCCGGGCTCCAACCGCTGTCCGAGTGAGCATGCCGTGACGCAGCCGACCCGCGAACCCTGGCCGCACCGCCTCGTCGTCGTCGAGGGCCCCATTGGCGTGGGCAAGACGACGCTCGCGCGCAGGCTCGCGGGCGCGATCGGCGCCGATACGGTGCTCGAGCAGGCGGACGAGAACCCCTTCCTCGAACGCTTCTACCGCAACCCCCGCGCGGCGGCCTTTCCGGCGCAGCTCTACTTCCTGTTCCAGCGCGCAAGGCAGCTGGGGGAACTCCGCCAGCAGGACCTGTTTGCCCCCCTCCGGGTGGCGGACTACCTGCTCGACAAGGACCGGCTGTTCGCGCGCATCACGCTCGAGGACGACGAGTACGCCCTCTACGAGCAGGTTTACGCGCGCCTGTCGCTGGACGCGCCGCGGCCGGACCTGGTCGTGTTCCTGCAGGCGCCGATCGATACTCTGCTCGAGCGCATCGCGCGCCGCGGCATTCGGTACGAGAAGTACATCGACGCGGAGTACCTGCAGCGCCTCGTGGACGCGTACACGAGCTTCTTCCACCAGTACTCGGACTCGCCGCTGCTGATCGTGAATGCAGGCGAGATAGACCCGGTGGGCGACTCGCGCGACTTCGAGGAACTGTTCGAGGCCATCCGGCGCACGCGCCGCGGACGGCACTTCTTCAACCCGGTGAAACCCTGATGTACACCCAGCTCGAGCAGCGCGGCGCGCCGCGCCCGCCCGTCAACGTGGCGAGCCTGCAGAAGATGAAGGCGGAGGGCGAGAAGATCGCCATGCTGACCGCCTACGACGCGAGCTTCGCCATGCTCACCGACATGGCCGGCGTGGACGTGGTGCTGGTGGGCGACTCGCTCGGCATGGTGATCCAGGGCCACGAGACGACCGTGCCGGTCACCATGGACGACGTCGTCTACCACAGTCGCGCGGTGGCGCGTGGGCTGCGCCGGCCGTTCCTCGTGGCGGACATGCCGTTCATGAGCTACGCCTCGCGCGAGCAGGCCCTCGGCAATGCCGTGCGCCTGATGCAGGAGGGTGGAGCGAAGATGGTCAAGCTCGAGAGCGGCGCGGGCCAGATCGGTGTGGTCGAGTTCCTGGCGAGCCACGACATTCCCGTCTGCGCCCATATCGGCCTCAGGCCGCAGTCGGTGCACAAGGTGGGCGGCTTCCGCGTGCAGGGCCGCGAGGCCGAGGCCGCGGAGCGCATGAAGCGCGAGGCGCTCGAGCTGCAGAACGCGGGCGCGGACGTCGTGCTGCTCGAGTGCGTGCCCTCGGCCCTGGGCGCGGAGGTCACGGCGGAGCTCGCCGTGCCCACCATCGGCATCGGCGCAGGCCCGGACGTGGACGGCCAGGTGCTGGTGCTCTATGACATCCTCGACCTCACGCCCGGCCGCAAGCCGCGCTTCGTGAAGAACTTCATGCAGGGCGCGGAAAGCCCGCTCGCCGCGCTCGAGGCCTACGTGCGCGCGGTGAAGGACCGCAGCTATCCAGCGCCCGAGCACTGCTTCTGAGCGTGCCGTGGAGACATTGAACCGAATCCAGAGCGTCCGCGAGCGGGTCCGCGGCTGGCGCACCGAGGGTCACCGCGTAGCGCTGGTGCCAACCATGGGGAACCTGCACAGGGGCCACATGAGCCTCGTCGAGTCGGCCCTCGCCCGCGCCGAACGGGTAGTCGCGAGCGTGTTCGTGAATCCGCTGCAGTTCGGGCCGCAGGAGGACTTCGGACGCTATCCGCGCACGCTCGAGCGCGACACCGAGCAGCTCGAGCGTGCCGGGGCCCACCTGCTGTTCGCGCCGACGGCTTTCGAGATCTATCCGGTCGGCGTCGAGCGCACTTCAGTGGTGGACGTGCCCGAGTTCTCGGGAATCCTCGAGGGCCACGTCCGGCCGGGACACTTCGCAGGCGTGGCGACGGTGGTCACGAAGCTGTTCAACATCGTGGCGCCCGACCTCGCGATCTTCGGCGAGAAGGACTTCCAGCAGCTCGTGGTCGTGCAGCGCATCGTTCGTGACCTCTGCATGCCGATCGAGATCGTCGGCGTGCCGACCGTGCGCGATCCGGACGGACTGGCGATGTCATCGCGCAACCAGTACCTTTCCGGCCGGGAGCGCAGCCTGGCACCGCGGCTCTACTCGGCCTTGCGCGCGCTCCGCAAGCGGATCATCGACGGCGAGCGGCCCTGGCACGAACTGGAGGCGGATGCGATGCGTGAGCTGGCCCGGTCCGGTTTCGCTCCAGACTATGTGTCGGTGCGGCGGGCGATCGACCTGTTGCCGCCCCGCGAGGGCGACCGGGAGCTGGTCGCGCTCGCAGCCGCGCGCCTCGGCAGCACACGGCTCATCGACAACCTGCGCATCAGCCTCGCGCCCTAGCCGCGCAGGGCGCCGCTCTGGCGCGCGAGCGCGGCCTCCACCTGCGCCTGCACCACCGGATCGGGAAACGCTCGCCGCGCCTCGAGCGCGGCGATCACCGCGGGGACCGAGGGCGCGTTGCCGAGCGCGACTGCCAGGTTTCGCAGCCATCGGGCGTAGCCCAGGCGGCGCAGCGCGCTGCCCTCGGTGCGTTCGAGGTACTGGCTTTCGTTCCAGCGGAACAGTTCCACGAGGTCTGGCGCCTCGAGGCCATTGCGCGCTTGGAAGTCCGGGTGCGCTGCCTCGCGCGCGAACTTGTTCCAGGGGCAGGCGAGCTGGCAGTCGTCGCAGCCGAACACGCGGTTGCCCATCGCGGCCTGGAACTCATCCGGGATGAAGCCGTGGAACTCGATGGTGAGGTAGGAGATGCAGCGGCGTGCGTCGAGCTCGTACGGCGCCGTGATGGCGCCGGTGGGGCAGGCGGGCATGCAGGCGGTGCAGCTGCCGCAGTGGTCGGTGGCGGGCGCGTCCACCGGCAAGGGCAGGTCGGTGAAGAGTTCTCCCAGCACGAACTGCGAGCCGGCGGCCATGTTGATCAGGTTCGTGTGCTTGCCGATCCAGCCGAGGCCGGCATCGCGCGCGAGCGGCTTTTCCATCACGGGCCCGGAGTCGACGAAGGCGCGGTAGCCGAAGGGCCCGATGCGCCGCTCCAGGGCATACGCGAGCTTCTGCAGGCGCGGGCGCACGACGTGGTGGTAGTCGCGCCCCAGGGCGTAGCGGGCGATGTAGGCGCGCGTGGGGTCGGCGAGCACGGGCTCGGGCGGCGCCTCGGGCGCGAAGCAGTCCATGCGCACGCTTATGATGCGTGCCGTGCCTGGGACGAGCTCCGCCGGCCGGCTGCGCCGGCGGCCGTGACGCGCCATGAATTTCATCCCGCCCTGGCGGCCCTCGGCGAGCCAGCGCTCGAGGCGGGCCTCGTCTGCGGCGAGGTCGGTGCCGGCTACGCCTACCTGCTGAAAGCCGAGCGCGAGCGCCTGCTCGCGCAGGTAGTCCTTCAGTTCGACGAGTTGTTCCGGCGTGAGGGGGCGCATGGCGGCGGGTGAGGGAGGCGCGGACCAGTATACTGAGCGCCATGAGCACGCT
>JBBINN010000014.1:26061-27409 GCA_037443885.1 Gammaproteobacteria bacterium
CCGCGCGATGGATCGCCACGCGATCGGCGTGCAGGGCATTCCCGGCTACACGCTCATGCAGCGCGCGGGCGAGGCGGCCTTCGACCTGCTGCTCGCGTCGTGGCCCGGCGCCCGTCGCGTGCTCGTCGCCTGCGGCGCGGGCAACAACGGCGGGGACGGCTACGTCGTGGCTCGGCTGGCGCGCGAGGCTGGCCTCGAGGTGACGGTGGCAGCGATCGGGGACCCGGCGCGGCTCGGTGGCGACGCGGCGCGCGCCCACGCGGACTTCGCCGCGGCCGGCGGGATGACGGAGCCCTTCACGGACGCTCTGGCCGCCCGCGCGGACGTCATCGTGGATGCGCTGCTTGGAACCGGTCTCGACCGCGACGTGGACGGCCTGCTGGCCGAGTGCATAGGTGTCATCAACGCCGCCGGCCGGCCGGTGCTGGCCCTCGACCTGCCTTCGGGGCTCAGCGCCGATACCGGCCGGGTGATGGGTGCGGCGGTCCGCGCGGATCGCACGATGACCTTCGTCGGGCTGAAGACGGGCCTGTTCCTCGGGGATGCGCCCGCGCACGTGGGCGAGCTCGCCTTCGCCGGACTCGGCGTGAATGCGCCGCCGCCGCCGCCGCGGCTGCTGCGGCTCGAGCCAACGCTGCTCGCCACGCTCCTGCCGCAGCGGCGGCGCGACGCGCACAAGGGCGAGTTCGGGCGCGTGCTGGTGGTGGGCGGCGGGCCGGGCATGGCGGGCGCGGCGCGCCTCACCGGCGAGGCCTGCCTGCGCGCGGGCGCCGGCCTCGTGACCGTCGCGACCCGGGCCGAGCACGTGGCGGCCATCGTCGCAGGCCGCCCGGAGCTGATGGTGCGCGGCGTGGGTGATGCCAGCGAGCTCGGGCCGCTGCTCGAGGCTGCCGACGTGGTCGCCCTCGGCCCCGGCCTCGGCCGCGGCGACTGGGCGCGGGCGCTGTTCGCGGTCACGCTCGCGGCGGACAAGCCGCTGGTCGTGGACGCGGATGCGCTCAACCTGCTCGCCGAGGCGCCGGTACGGCGCGAGGACTGGATCCTGACGCCGCACCCCGGCGAGGCGGGGCGACTGCTCGGCTGCTCCAGCGCCGACGTGCAGTCCGACCGGCTCGGGGCCGTGGGCGCGCTCTGCGCGCGCCACGGCGGCGTCGCCGTGCTCAAAGGCGCCGGCACGCTCGTGCAGCGCAGCGGCGGGACGCCCTGGGTGTGTGACAGCGGCAACCCGGGCATGGCGACCGCCGGCATGGGCGACGTGCTGACCGGCGTGATCGCGGGCCTGCTCGCGCAGCTCGGTCAGGCGGAGTCGGCGGCCGCGGCCGGCGTGCTGGTGCACGCGCTTGCGGGC
>JBBINN010000015.1:0-27240 GCA_037443885.1 Gammaproteobacteria bacterium
CGGGGAGCGGGTGGCCTTCGCGGTCGCCCGGTTTGGCCGTGCATCGCCGCCCGGGTGAGCCAGCCGCCAGCCTGGCAGCGGGTCGACCGCGCAGCGGAGGCGCGCCGCCGGATCGCGCTCACGCGCCGGCGCGACGGAGTCCGCCGGGAGTGAGGCCGGCCTGCCGCACGAGTGCCTTGTAAGCCTGGCTGACCGGCACCTGGACGCCATTCGAGAGTGTCAGGAGGAGCCCCTTCCCTTGCACCGTAACCCGCTCGACCGCGTCCTTGCGGGCCCACCAGGAGCGGTGGACGCGTATGCCGTCGAGATCCTGCAGGGACTCGATCGCGTCGGACAGCCGGGCGAGCACGAGGGCGCTGCCCCGGTCCGTGTAAACCCTGACGTAGTGGTCTTCCGCCTGCAGCGCCAGCACGTTCCGGCCAATCCTGGCCGGCAGGCGATCGAGAACCGACGGAGCGGAAACGCCCGGGGTGGGCGCCGGGGACGTCGAGCCGTCTTCGGCCCCGTGCCGCCCGTCCTGCGGGACGGAGTCGGCCGGTGGCTCGGCCGGTACTGCGGTGGAGTGCCGCGCCGGCAGGCTGCGCGAGTAGCGAGGGTAGCCGAACCAGCGATCGAAGATGAGTCCCACGGCGAGCCAGGCCGCGTAAACCCCGGCCCAGCCCTGGAGGTAATGCGTGACGAACTGCCAGGAGGGCTCGAAGGGCGCGAGTGGGCGCGGCTCCCGCCCATCCAGCATGTAGCCCTCGAGAAGCACGGCCATGCCGAATACGAAATGACGCGCGACGAAGCTGCCGAGGACAGCACCCATGAGCAGGATGAGCCACAGCGGTGGTCGCCACGGCTGCAGCAGCACGCCTGCCAGCGACGAACCCGCATAAAGGCAGGCCCAGACGGCGACGCTGGAGGCGACCCAGAAAAGGACGCCCGTCGACCAGGGGAAGTACATGGCCACGCCGGCCCGCGTCGCGCCGAGCAGCAGGCCGATCAGCGCCGGCACGAGACCGAAGAAGAGCGCGGCGGCGGCGAACTGCTTCCGTCCACCATGTGCGATCGGCAGCACGAGCTCCTCGGGACGCACGGACCGAGCCTCCGGACAGGGAACGACCCGAGGATACCCGAAGGTCGTCCCTGCCGCGCAAGGCCCGGGGAGGCCAGCGCGCGGCCAGCGGGCCGGCTGGTGTTTGCCGGCGTGATGCCCGGCGCGGTTACTGCAGTTCCGTCAAGAGGTGTTCGGCCAGCAGCGTCTCGAAGAAGCCATCCACCGCTGGCCGGGCCGACCGTACGTAGCCCGTGAACTGGGACCTCGCGGGTGTGTCGCCGCAGGGCGCGAGGCGGCCCTCGACGAAGTACGTCGAGTAGGCGATCTGCGCCGAGTAATTGCCACGATCTGCGGCCAGGCGCATCTGGCTGGCGGCGTCGCAACGCGCCGCGTCGCTGGTCGCGCCGATCCATCCGAGATACCCGAGCAGGAACATCGCGTTGTGGTTGCCGGCGGCCGCCGCCGCCTGCCGGTGCTGCAGCGTCCTGGCGCTGTCGCCCGCATAGCCGTAGAGCCTCCCGAGATGGAAATGAATGCGCGGGTCGCCTGGATACTTCGACAGGTCGGCCTCGCACTGGGCGATGGCCGCGGGCACGTCGATGTCCTTGCGCGCGACCGGCTCGGCGAGTCGTGTGCGATCGTAGCGGCTCGATGCCAGGCGATCGCAGGCTGTGACCTCCGTTCGCGATCCGGGATCCCACACGGGCGGAGCCTTTGCGGGCGTCGTGCCCGACGGAGCTGCCGCGGCGCTTACGACGCCTCCGGTCGGCGCCGGGGCCGGCGAATCGATGTCGCGATGCACCCGCCATGCGCCATCCTCGCCCCGCTTGAAGATCACGAGCGAGCGCGCGTATTCGGTCTTCGCAGGGGTCCGCGCGTCGGTCGGCGTATACGTCACGCGGAAGTCGCCCAGGTACCAGGCATAGTCGCCAGCGACCACGATCTCGCGCTCCTTGAGGTCGATGTCGACCTTTCGCCCCGCGGCGAGGCCGCCGATGGCGCGACGCATCGCTTCGCGGCCGACCACCGCTGGCCGGCCGCGCGGCAGCACCAGCGTGTCCTCGGTGTACAGGTCCGGTATCGCAGCGTAGTTGCCGGAGGCGTAATGGGCGCGCCATGTCTCGCCGACGGCGCGGATCGCGGCGATGTCGGCCTCACGGTCGGTTCCGTGGGCGACGGCGCGTGCGGCCGGCATCATGCAGGCGGCGAGCAGCGTGACGGCGAGGCATGACCGGATCATCCCTGGACTCCTCAGACAACGATGACTGGCGGGGGGACTTCGTGAATCGGCTCGGCGCCGTCCTTGCGGATGAGCATCAGGTCCTCGAGGTGCAGCGTGCCGCCGAGGCCCGATTCGAAGACCGGGCAGTCCACGCTCAGGATCATGTTCTCCTCGAGAACCAGGGCTTCCGGCACCCGCGGGCCGAGCAGCGAGGGCTGCGGCTGATCCGTGTGGAACAGTCCGACGCTGTGCGGAGTGAAGCTGACGCTGAGGTCCGCGCCCTGCTTCTTCAGCGCTTCGCGGCCGATGCGCGGGATGTCCGCGAATCGCAGGCCGGCCCGCAGCTGGGCGCGAATCTCGTCCCAGGCAATCGCGATGGCTCGCGCGGCACGCTTGACCGGTTCGCGTGGCTCGCCGACGAAGATCGTCCGTCCGAAGTCGCCGTGATAGAAGCGGCAGGTGCTGACGCAGTCGATCGACACCGACGTGCCGTCCAGCAGCGGTTCGTCGAGCACCTCCGTGGACGTACCGCTGATCACCATGAAATGTCCGAGGCTGCCGCGGCGGGCCGCCTCGGCATAGAACTCGGCGCGCAGCGGCCGCGACGAGCCGAGCTCCCTGGCCCGGGACGCCGCAGCGAGTGCGCTCTCGACGTTGGCCTTGGCGGCCAGCCGCATCAGGCGGATCTCGGCGGGTGACTTCGCGAGCCGGGCCCGGCGCAACACGTCCTCGCCGGGAGCGGTCCTGGCCGCGATGCCGCGAAGTCCGAGCGCCGGCGCAAGGTCGGCCGAATCGATGCCGAGGCGGCTGTCCGCGAGGCCCAGGGCGCGCAGGGCCCTGGCGAGGGCCCACGACGCGTCGGCGCTGACCGGCTGGGCGAGTGCCAGCATGCGCGCGCGGTGGCCGTCGCGGGCGCTGACGAGTTCCGGGTCCTGCACGCGCATAGTCCGCGCCGGCGCAGCCTCCGGCCCGGTGCCGTCGGCGGGCGCCGCGCCGGCGGGGTCGACAGGCTGCGTGTAGGGAAACACGAGCCTGTCCGTCAGCAGAGTCTCGGGCGAGTGCGTGTAGTAGTAGAGGAAGGCGTGCATGACCAGCGCCAGTGGGCGGGCCGGGTCAGCGGGAAAGACGGCGATGGACGAGGCCTCGAAGCCCATGCGGTCGAGCTGCGGCCAATGGCTGGTGAGGTAGAAGACGTTCGCCGGCTTGACGACGACCAGCGCGTCGAGGCCGGCATCGCGCATGAAGAATCGCAGACGCTCGGCGTCGACCAGCGGCGTGTCGCGGAGAAATCCAAGGTCTGGCGGTCCGACCGGAGGCGCGGACCTCCCGTCGCCGGCTGCCGGGAGCGTGGCTGCGAGCCCCGCACCGGCGGCGCCGGCCAGCCATTGGCGGCGATTGACCATCAGAATCCCAGGCGGACCTTGAAGCCGTAGGTTCGCGGCCGGTTGAGATAGCTGTGGTTCGACAGCGTCGACTGCGGGTAGGCCTCGTCGGTGCAGTTGTCGCAGTAGAGCTGCGCCAGCCAGCGGCCATCGTCGGTGGTATAGGCCAGATTCGCGTTGAGGACCGTATGGGAGTCGGAAAAGGACCCCAGGATGAAACGACCGTCGCGCGCGAAATTGTCGACGCCGGCCGCGCTGCGGTAGCCGCTCAGGTTGTTGGTGCCGACCTCCTGGTCGTCGCTGTAGAGCATGAACACCGACGGTGTCAGCGACGCCGCGAGCGCGGGCAGCTTGAACTCCCAGGAGGCGCCCAGCGTCACGGTCCATTCCGGCGCTCGGACAGGCAGCGCGAACGCGCCCGTGTTGGTGACGATGCCGGTGCAGTATCCCTGCGCGCGGGCCGTCGGCGTTCCGGGAAAGCCGCGCGGCGAGGCCTGCCCCGCGAGCGCAGCCTGGCACTCCGCCTGCTGTGCCGAGGCCGAGAGGAACCCGAACGGGTCGACGTCCGGCTTGCTGCCGTCGAGTTTGTACTCGATGTCCTGGTAGCCAATGGCCGCGGTCAGGGTCAGCGGCTCGACCGGCCGGGCCCTGACCTCGATCTCGACGCCCTGGTTGTCGAGGTCGGACAGGTTGCGCGTCACGAAGTTGAGGACGCCGTTGGCATCGACGAAGGCGGTGCCCGCCTGGAAGTCCTCGTTCTCCTGCAGGAAGGCGGTGACGTTCACGCGCAGCCGCCGGTCGAGCCAGTCGGTCCGCGCACCCAGCTCGTAGGACCACAGCTTCTCCGGGCCCACCGGCAGCAGCAGCCGGACCTGCGTCGCGCGTGCGGCCTGTGAGCCGGATTTGAAACCGCGCGTGGCGCTGGCGTAGAACAGCATGTCGTCGCTCGGCTGGTAATTCAGCGCGAAGCGCGGCGTCCAGAGGTCCACCTGCTGGTCGAGCGGTATCGCGATGGGCGGTGTGGCCGGATTGCCGTCCAGATCCATGCTCGCGAAGTTGCGCGAATCGAGGCACGTCGCCGGCAGCGGGGTGACCTGGCACTGCGGGCGGTTGTCTGAGAAGTCGAATTCCTTCTCCTCGTCCGTGTAGCGCACACCGGCCGTCGCCAGCCACTGGTCGTTGAGCCGGTAGTCGAACTGCGCGTAACCGGCCATGGCCTCGGTTCGGTTGCGGACGATCCGGTCGGCAAGCACCAGCGTGGCGCCCGTCGGCCCCGTGAACACGTCGGCGAAGTCGCTGAAATTGCGCTCGTTGAAGTAGTAGAGGCCGGCGACGTAGTTCAGCCGGTCGCCGAGCAGCGTGCCCGTGACCTTGATCTCCTGCGTGAACTGGTCGGTGCTGGCGAGCTGGGCGATCACGAACCCGCCTCGCGGGAAGCCGCGGACCGGCCGGTCGAGTACCACGTTGGTGCCGACGTTGTAGCGCGTCGGCAGTCCGGTCGCCGGGTCCGTGCCGAAGCTGATCGTCGGGAGCTGGCGCCCGTCGGCGAAGTCCACCAGGAAGTCGAGCTCGGTACGGACGTAGCCCGTGATGAAGGCGAGATTGACGCCGCCAATGTCCCAGTTCAGGTTCGACGAAATCAGCCCGAAGACGGACTCGGCCCCGAGCGGCTGGCTGCCCTTGCCGTTCGCGACGACCACGGGCGCAAACTGATCCTGCGCGCCGTTGCGCACCCGCAGCCCGGTGCTGGCGTAGCGACCGTTGCACCGGCTCTGATCGGCGGGGTTGCACTCGAAGTTGAGCAGGTTCGACGAATCGGCCTCGGAGTAGATGCCGGAGAGATCCCAGCTGAGCGTGTCGGAGAACGTGGTGCGCAGCGCGGCACGCAGCCCGTAACTCTCGGTCGCGTTGAGCTTTTCCCCGGTGGTGATGTTGTTGACGTAGCCGTCGTCCTCGTTCCAGTAGGCGGAGAATTTCGTCAGCACCCGGTCGGAGACGGGCAGATCCACGCTGCCCCGGAACGACAGGCTGCCGTAGTTGCCGAAGCCCGCTTCCGCATAGCCGCCCACCTCGGGCGCAGGGGCCGCCATCGCCACGCTGATCGCGCCGCCGGTCGTATTCCGCCCGAAGAGCGTGCCCTGGGGACCGCGCATGACCTCGACGCGCTCGACGTCGAACAGCGAGATGTTGTTGACGCTCTGGCGGGCAACATAGATCTCGTCGACGTAGGTGCCGACCGGCGCGTCGACGGTGGCCAGTGACTCGGTGCCGCCGAGGCCGCGGATGTAGTAGGCGTTCGCCGAGGCGAGGCCCGTGTTGTTGTGCGCCACGACGTTCGGGATGTGCTGCATCACGTCGAGCGCCTGCGTGACGTTGCGCTGGTCGAGATCCTCGGGACCGAACGCGGAGACGGCGATCGGCACCGACTGGATGGACTCGGCGCGGCGCTGGGAAGTCACCGTGATCTCATCCAGGACTGCGCCGCCGGCGGCCGGCTGGGCGGTGGCCGGGAGCACGAGGGCCGAGGCCAGCACGGCGCCCACGGCCACGCGGAGGCGCAGTTTTTCGCGATGCAGGGTCATGGGCGGTCTCCCTCACTCAGTGGGTCTGCTCGGGCGCCGGAAACGTCCGGGGCCCGCCGCGCGCCAGCGCGACCCGTCGAAAGCTACTGAGGGCTGGACAGAACTTGAACACCGACTTCGTCAGCGGGGGAGGTTTCTTCGTCGCGAGTGATCTGCGTCGTGCGCGAGGGAGCGCTCACGAAGCGTTCCGGCGTGGGAACTTCGTGGATGGCCCGGTTTCGCCGGGCCGAGGTCCGGACGAGTGCCCGGAAAACCCGGACGGTTCGCGGGTGTGTCCAGTACGACTGCGTGGCCGTCGCGTTCCCGGGGCCGAAAGTCGGCGCTGGCCGGGTCGACGCCCCGGTCCCGAGGGCGAGTCATCGCCCCCGGGAGCGGCCGGTCGCAGCGGTGTCAGTCAGAAGGCGCGGCTGTTGTTGGCTTCATTCGACTCGACGACGGCGCCGCCGGCGGGGACCGCATCCACGACGACCGTCAACGGCGGATCCTCCCAGAAGCCGGTGTCCGCCGGGTTGACGAAGCACCCTTGCGGCTGGGGGATGGCGAAGCGGATGACGCGCGCGGCGCTGTTCGGACGAATGAACACGAGTCCCGTAGTGGCCCCGGGGGCAAGTCCGCCCGCCGCGGTCGTCGTCGTCTGCAGCACGGCGCCACCGGCCCGCAGCTGCGACGTGAACGCGGCACCGTTCGCTGCGGTTCCGGCATTGGTGATGCCCCACACTGGGTTCGGAACGGTGATGTTCCTGGAACTGCTGCCAGATGCCGGTGCCACGAAGGCCGAGCACCATAGGTCGTCGACCCGCAGGTAGCTGACCCCGTTGACCGCCACCGGGCCGCTGTTGCTGACGCGGCGGAAGATGTTGTCGAGGGTGGCGCGCGGCATGAGGTCGACGAAGGGCGCGGGGGTGCCGATCACGGCCGTCGGCGGAGGCGATATCGGTGATATCGTGCCACTGCTGACGGTCGGGCTTCCCGGTGGGTGACGGAGGCCGGCCTTGGTAAGTCCCTGGCAGCTGGAGACGATTCGAACCGGGATCGTTTCGGGCTGGCCCGGGAATGGCCAGGTGACGACGACATTGCGATTGCCAGTGCCATGCTCCGCCTTGGCCTCGATCGCCACCGTGACATAGCCCTTGGGCAAGCGCTGTCCGCCGTAGATCGGCGCGTTGGGATAGTCGGTGCTGCGGCCCCTGTCGGCGATCCACTCGTGGATTTTGTCCGCCTTCGCGTCGGTTGCGAGGTCCGCGCCATGGCCCCAGAGCCGGACGTGCAGCTTCTCGCCGGTCGCAATATCGAGCCGCGGCGGCGGCCACGTGTCGTGCTGCGACAGCGTCGACCAGTCGCCACAGTTGCCGCTCTTGTGCCAGACCTCGTAGGTGTCGAGTTCCGCCAGGGCGACCTGCGTCGAGCCTGCGAGGGCGGCGGCGGCGAGCCAACGAACGGATGCCGATGTGAGATGCATTGCTCTGTCCTCTGGATTGCTTGAATCTGCGTGACAGGTTCGCGATGTGTTCAGGGCCTGCCCGCGGGCGGGCCGCGATAGCGTTCCTCGGCCTTCGCCCGGACTTCGCGGTCGTAGCGCCCGAGGCCCTGGCTCGCGACCTTGCCGTGTTCGGTGAGTTGCGCCTGCAGCACGTGGCGCTGCCCCGGCGAAAGGCCAGGTGCGCGCAGGCGCCCTTCGAGGGCAGCCCTTGCTTCCGGCCTGCCGGACAGCGCCAGTCCGGCCGCTGCCTGCTCGCTCAGAAGCTCGTCCGGCCCTTCCGGCTCCTCGCCAGCCTCGACCTGGCGCGGTCCCGCGACGCCGCGCAGACCGCGTCTCGACCATGCGGCAGGGTCGAGCCCCTCGGCCAGGTACTGCAGCGCCTGGCGGTTGCCCCGATTCGCGGCGTAGCCGAGCGACAGCACTGCGCTGCCGCGCGCCCAGGCGCGCTCGGTGGTCAGCTCGCCGGCGCCCGGCTCGCGGATGAACGCCAGCACGGCATCCACGCCCGCTGGATCGCCAATCATGGCGAGCATCACCGCGGCGTTGCTCCACTGCGACTCGCGGCGCGGGTCCCGCAGGACCGCGATGAGTTCGGGCACGGCGGCCGGCCCGTAGGCCGTGGCTTCCTCGAGCGGGATGCCGTGCACGAACGTGCGCGAAACGAACTCCTGCAGCGGGACCGGGTCCCCCGACGGGGCGGCTTCTGCCGCCGAGAATGTGTTCAGGACCGCCTGCCACGGGTTCTGGAGCGCATCGCGTTCCGCGGCGTTGATGTTCGAGGTGCTCGCGCCCAGCGTCGGGTTCATCAGGAGCGTGCTGCCGTTGCGGTGTGGCAATCCGCGCGTATGACCGAACTCATGTGCCCACAGCACCGGGCGCCCAGCGACGTTGTGTGGCACGACGATCATGCAGCCGGTGCGGGCGCAGCCGATGATCGAGCTGCCCGTGCCGCTGCAGAAGTTGATGGTCTCCGTGACCACCGCGAACCCCATGAGCGAACAGGCGGCGTCGAGTTCCTCCCGGCTGCTGATCTGAAACAGGCCGTTGCTCGGCGTGATCAGCACCCTGCCGTCCCGCACGAGCCGCACGTCGGCGGCGACGTCGCCGCTACCGCTGTCGGTGCGCAGCAGGCTGGTCGCGTTGGCGAGAGCCGAGTCGATCTGCCCGGCCGTCATCAGCGGCGAGTCGTCCTCGCAGGCGAACTCGATCGAGTCGACGTAGGCGCCTGCGCGACCGACGATCGAGCGCGCCGGGCTCGCGCAGCGGGAGAGCGAGAATGCGGTTCCACCCGTGCCTCCGATGGAATCGAGTGTCGTGCGGGCAACCGACGTGTTGAGCGTGCCGCCCGGGCCGAGTCGGGTGCATTCCAGCACGAGCCGTTCGATGTACGAGCCGGCGCGGCCGGAGAATCCGCTCAGCGCGAAGTGGCTCGGGCACTTGCGGGTGAACCAGAAGCCGGAAGGGCCGCCAGCCGAATCGGTCAGCGTTTCGGTCGACGTCCAGTTGCCGCTGGCATCGATGTCCCGGCAGATGCCCTGCACGCGGTCGACATAGTCGGCTGCGCCGCCGGTGATGCCGATCAGTACCTGTCCGGACGGGCAGCTGAGGTTATAGGCACTGCCGCCCGAGCCGCCCCGCCGCGCCGTCGAGTCGGCCGTAAGCCGCGCGACCTTGATGCTATGGTCGATGGTGAATGCTGCTGGCGCGAACTGCAGGAGCGCTGCGGCGAGCAGCGGCGTCAGTAGTCGCGGGGCTATCGTGGACATCTCATGGGCTCCTTCGGCTGCAGCGGGCTGGATCGACGCCAGTAGGCGGTGTCACCGATGCCGGAAGACGATCGTGACCTCGCGCGCCTCCAGGCGGCCGGATGACTGTTCCTGCTGCGACACCGGATCCAGCGCGAAGCCGGTCGTGCCGTCGAGGACGACCTTGCGGATGTCGCGGGTGCGCGGGGCGCTTGCCGAGCGTGTCACCGGGCCGCAGCCGGCGAGGCCGAGACCGGGTCCCTCCGCGGGTTCGGCGACCCTTACGATGTCGCGCGTCGCGGCGACTAGCGACGGCGTGCTGCAGGGCTGCAGCACGAGCCGGAGCTGCTCGTTGCCGGTGATTGCGGTGAACTCGTAGGGGCCGAGCCGCGCGAGCTGTCCGGCGGCGATCTGCGAGCTGTCGATCAGCGACTGCTGGCCGGCCGGGTTGATGTTGTAGATGTCCATTCGGCCCGGCAGGGTCGTGCGGAAGTACACCACGAAGCGATCGCCGGTGCGGAATACGTGCGACGACGGATCGACCGGAAAGCTGGCACCGCCCGGGTTCACGGCGTGGACTTCGAAGGCCAGTCCGGCGAAGAGCCCATCGCTCCCTGCGTCCGATGCGGCCGCGGCGAATGCCGGATCCGGTTCGGCCGTGGCGCCGCTATAGGCGTCGTAGTACTGCGCCGTGGCGTGCGGCGAAGGATAGGGCTGGACCTCCGCGGGCGCCGGATACTGCTGAGCCGGGGGATAGCCCTGCGTCGCTCCGTAGTCTGGCTGGGCCGGGTAGGCCGGCTGCATGCCGGCATCCTGGGGCGATGGATACGTCGACTGGGGTGGATAGCCCTGCTGCGCGTACGGATCCTGTGCGTACGGATCCTGCGCGTAGGGGTCTTGCGCGGGCGGGTACTGCTGTGCCGGCGGATACGGTTGCTGCGCAGCGGCGTATGGCGGCGTCTGGCCGCTGCCGTAGCCCGGCGGATAGCCCGGGGCGGCAGTGTTCGGCTCGACCTTGAGCTTTCGGTTGAACCAGGCCGTCAGCCCTCCGCTGATAGCCTGCGTCAGACCCACGGTCAGCGCCGAGCCGCCGGCGGTCGCGACGGCTGCGAGCGTCGAGGCGAACAGCTCACGGATCGAGGGTGGCGGCGGTTTCGCAGGTGCCGCCGGCGTTTGGATCGGCTGCGAGTAGGGGTCCGGTATCGGCTGCTGGGCAGCGACGGGACCCGCCAGGACGAGCAGCGCGCCCGCCAGCGGGCCGACCACTGCCCTGGTGCAGCCTGGGCGGCGCGACGCGCCGGCGAAGGCCTGACGATGCATGGTTGCGGGCATCTCGGTTTCCGTATCGCGGGCAGCGCCACGGCTGCTCTCTGGGCACCTGAACGAATGCGGCGGCCGGATTGGCGTGCGGCACGCGCGGCAAGCCAGTCCAGATTCGCTGCTCGTTCTAGTGCAGGTGAAAGGGATAAACCGCCGCTCGGCCGGATTTCGGGGGCCTGCGAGGCAAAGCCGCCCACTTCGTCAGGCAGTGCTCGTGGCGCTTGCCGCGCTGGCCCCTGCGATCACCGGCAATGCGCCTGCGTCCGAAGCTGCCGAGTACCGGGCCGAGCAGTTCCTCGTCGTCGACTGCCTCCTGCCGGGGCAGGTGCGCACGCTGGGCACGCGCACGACCTATCTCAGCGCGCGCCGACCCGCGCGCCTGCCGGCACGGGACTGCGAGATCCGCGGCGGCGAGTATGTCGCCTACGATCGTGCCGACTGGCGCAGTGCGCTGGCCGCGTGGCTGCCCGCCGCGGAGCGCGGCGACGTCGAAGCGCAGCTGATCGTCGGCGAAATCCACGAGCGCGGCCTCGGCGTACCACCCGATTACGCGACGGCCGCGCGCTGGTACCGCGCGGCCGCGGCGGCGGGCAGCCGCAGGGCGCAGGTGAATCTCGGTTTCCTGCTGGAGCGCGGGCTGGGCACGCCCGCCGATCCGGCGGCCGCCGTCGAGTGGTACCGTCGCGCCGGTGGATCGACGCTCGACCTCGACGACGAAGTCCCGCCGCCGGTCGACGCCGAGCTGTCTGCGCTGCGACAGCGAAGCAGCGAGCTCGAGTCGACGCTGACCCGACTCGAGGCGGAGCTCGCGGCAGCGCGCCGAGCGCTCGAGGCTGCGGCCGTGGCGACGACGGTGGCCCGCGATGACGCCGAGGCGGCCAGGGCAGAGGCCGCCATTTCCCGGCAAGCGGCGGCCGAGCTCGCCGCGAGGCCGGTGTCGCCCGATCGCAGTGCCGAGGTGCTCCAGCTGCAGCGGGAGGTCGAACGGCGGTCGCAGGAAGTCGCCGCGATGTCGGCGGCACTCGGTGAGGCGCGGGCCGCGAACGACGACAGGCTCCGCATGCTGGAGGCCGCCGCGCAGGATGCCGCTGCGGCACGTCGGTCGCTCGCGGCGGAACGCGCCCGCCTGACGCAGGTCAGCGCGACCCTCGCTGCGCGCGATGCCGAACTGGCTGCGCGCCAGGCCGAGGCCGACGGGCTCGCGCGGGAACTCGCCCTGCTGCAGTCGCAGCTCGACGCCCGCAGCGGCGCGACACGCGACATCGTGAAGGTCGGCGGCGACGGCGGTTCCGGCGTGGCCGTGCTCCGTGGTGCACCGGCCGGCGTGGATTTCGGCACCTATCACGCGCTCATCATCGGCAACAACGACTATCGGCAGCTGCCCGACCTCGCTTCGCCGATCAACGACGCCACCGAGCTCGCGCGCGTTCTCGAGCAGCGCTACGGGTTCAGGACGACGGTGCTTCTCGACGCCGACCGGTACCAGATACTTTCTGCCCTGAACCGGATGCGCGAGACCCTGACTTCGAAGGACAACCTGCTCGTCTATTTCGCCGGCCACGGTGAGCTGGACGAGGTCAACCAGCGGGGCCACTGGCTGCCCGTGGACGCGGAGCTGGACAGCACCGCGAACTGGATCCCGAACACGGCGGTCACCGACATCCTGAACATCATGCAGGCGCGGCAGGTGATGCTGGTCGTTGATTCCTGCTACGCGGGAACGCTGACGCGTTCCTCTATGCCGCGTCTGCGCACCGGCATGACACCGGAGGAGCGCCTGCACTGGCTTCGCACGATGACCGAGCGGCGTGCGCGCACCGTGCTCACCTCGGGCGGCATCGCGCCGGTGATGGACGCAGGCGGTGGCCGGCACTCCGTCTTCGCCAAGGCGCTGATCGAGGTGCTGCGGGCGAACGACGAGGTCATGGACGGTGCGCGCCTGCACCGCGATGTCGCCGCGCGCGTCGCCTATGCGGCTGCCGGCCTGCAGTTCGATCAGGTGCCGGAATACGCGCCGATCCGCTTCGCCGGTCATGAGGCCGGCGAGTTCCTGCTCGTGCCGCGCAGCTGACCAGCGGAGCGGGATCCCCATCGTCCGGCGCGGAGCCGCGAGCGACACGGCCTCCGGGGCTAGAACTCCCTGCGCAGCCCGAGCGTCGCGCGCTGGCGATCGATGGTGTCGCTCTCGAGCAGGATGGCCCAGTCGACGAAGGCCATCCATCCGCCCGGCAGCACGGCCGCCAGGCTCAGGCCCGCGTTGATGGCGTCCTCGTCGGCTGTGGCCCCGGCAAGGGCGTACCGCGTGCCGGCCGGATCGAGCTCGTAGCGGCTCACGGCGGTCGGCGCCGAATCCTCGAGCTCACGCTGGTACTCGATTCGCAGCTGTGGGATGAATACTCCGCTGCCGGTGCCAAAGGCGCGGCTCGCGCGCAGGCCTGCGTGGACGAGTGTGGATCGGCGGTCGGTGTCCTCGAAACTCATGGCGAGACCGGAGCCGCTGAGGTCACGCTCGGTGTAGGAATCCAGTTCCGCCTTCGTCCAGGTGATCCCGGCGTACGGACCGAAGCTGGCAGGGCCCGCGTCGAAGTCGTAGCCGGCGTTGAGGTTCGCCCACATCGTCGTGCCGTCGGCGTTTCCCGCCACGCGCACGTCGGTCTGCGGGCGGGTCCGGGTGGATTCCTGGAATACAGAGTTGCGCCGGTAGTCACCATCACTGCGCTCGAAGCCGCCGGAAATCTCGACGAAGCCTGACCTGCCGGCAGCGAAGCTTGCGAACAGCGTCAGGTAGAGGTTGTCGGAGTCCACGTCGCCGGCCGACGGAGCGGGCGAGAAGTTCACGCCGGGCGCCTCCGCGTCGAAGTCGTATGAGAGCCGCTCGAATCCAAGGATTGCGCCAAGGACCACGCGATCCGAGGCGCGGTAGTCGAGGCCGATCTCGGCAGCGGCGCTGTCGCCGTCGAGGCTGCGCTCCACGTCTCCGTCGATCTCGCGCTCGAACCAGGTGCCGTGAACGTTGACCAGCAGACCAAAAGGTCCGGCGTCGACGCGCACGCCCGGCGCCTCGGCACCGGATCCTGCTTCGCGCAATCGCTCGCCGCGCTCGCGGGCGGACTTGCTGCGCGTCTGCGCGGCGCCGAGCGCCGACAGGTTGTGGCTCAGGCTCTGGGTCGGGTTCAGGGACGACTCGCTGTCCCCGGAGAGGTTGCCGAGCCCGCCCGGCGTTTCCGCACAGCGGGCGGCGAGGACACCGGTCGCGGTGCCGCAGACATCGAAGAAGAAGGACTGGAAGCCGGCGTTGGCCGCCTGGGCTTGCGGGCCGGCGAGCAGGGGGAAGACGGCGGCGATCATTGCAAGCTGTGCGCGGCGCATGGCGGCACTCCTGTCGAGGTTCGTTACTCGGGCAAGAACGATCGCGGGCGGCCGACTGGTGTAAGTGCCGGCGCGGCAAGCCTTGAAGAAACGTTCAACGAAGCTTCAGGCGAGCCTCAGGACATGCCTGGTCGATTCCGACTCCAATCCGCCCGAACGGCCAGGGTGGCCGTCGAGGGGGATGACCATGACGACAATCGAGATCCGTGCCGAGCGCGAGCTGTTCGAGCGCCTCTACCGGTCCTACCACCGTCAACTGCTCAGGTTCCTGGGACGCATGACCCGCTGTCCGGAGCGGGCCGAGGACCTCGCCCAGGCGGCATGGCTGAAGCTCCTGCAGGCCCGGACCCGGGGCATGTGCACCTGCGCGAACGATGCGGAGCTGCGCGCCTACCTGTTCACCGTGGCGCGCAACGCCTTCCTGGACGAGTACACGCGCAAGCACGAGTCGCTGCGGTCGCGACCGACCGAGCCCGCCCAGCTGGAGGCGCTCGCGATGCGGCAGGAAGGGTCGCCGGGCCCGGAGCAGGAGCTCGAGCTGGGCGAGACGCAGGCATTCGTCGCCTTTGCACTGCGACGGCTCCCCCCTGAGCAGCGGCGGGTGATCGGCCTCTGGATGATGGGTACGAGCATCAAGGAAATGGCTGCGACCTGCGGGGCACCGACGGACACCGTCCTGAGCCGAAAGAAGTACGCCCTCGCCCGATTGCGGCGTTCGCTCGCCGAGGGTGTCGGCGTCCTCGCCTGACCAGCCGGTGAGCCAAGTCGCGTCCGCCGGTCGTTCCAGCGGCATGAGGGTTGCTCTGGTCATGCTGCTGCTGGCGACGCCGGTGCCCGTCGCATCCGCCGCGGCGCCTCGCGACGGTCCGCCGCTCGTGGTCGCGCGCTCCGCTCTGTCGGCCCAGCCGGCCGAGTTCTCGGTAGGGCCGGCAGGGCCCTTTAATCGGTGGGCCTTCGATGTCGAGCGCTTCGATCCGGATGCGGGGCCTGCGCAGGTGACCTGTCGCTATGGCGCGGGTTTCGCCTACCGTTGCGACGCCGCGTTCGCCGACGCGGTGGGACCGGGCGGACGCCGCCGGGTGACGGTCACGATTCCGGACTTCGGACGCGACGGGGAAGTGACCGTCCGGTTCGCCACGCCGCAGGGCGTGCACGACGTCGTGGTGGAGATCGCAAACGTGCCGCAGGTCGTGCATGAGATCGAGGGCCTGTCGCTTTCGGGCGGCAAGGTGGTTACGGGGAGCGACGGGCGCCCTCGACCCGCCGATCAAATGGTCCGCACGCAGGCGACCAGCATACCGGCGATGGCTACCTCGTCGCTGGGTCTTGCACCGTCCTGTGACCGGCTGTACGCAATCTGGGTCGGGGCGACCGCGACGGACGCAGTATTCAGCGGCCCGCTGGGGCGGCTGGAAGGCTCGCTCACCGTGTCCCGGCCGGTGGCGCCCGGCAGCCCCGTGACGCGCGACAACCTGCCCGAGTGGCTGCTGACTTATCCGCTCGGCGCCAACCGCGTGCAGTTCATAGCCCACTACGAGGTCATCTACCGCGTGGGGACCTGCGAGGGTCGCCGTCTCAGGGAGGGGCCGGCGACAGGCGCGAGCGGGTCTGTGCATTCGATGCCTCGATCGTCTCCAGCAGCCGCGTGAAGCGGTCATCGGAGCGCAGCGGGGCCAGTGCGGGATCGATTCTCATCCACCAGCCGCGCCGCCAGCCAAGGGCGACGGCGCGCTCGAGCGACTCGAACGCGCCGCGCCGGTCGCCCTGCTGCGCGCGCAGCGTACCTCGCAGGTAGTGCAGCGCATGCCACGCGTGGCCGCCGGCCTCGACCCGGTCCAGGAACGCCGCGGCCAGCGAGGCGAGGCGCGCGGCCTCGGCGTCGTCGCCCCGGGCCCGTTCCACGAGCGCCAGCGCGCAGAGCTCGCAATGTCCCCAGCGGGTGCGATAGAGGCCCGGCGGCAGCACCCGCTCGACCGGCTGCGAGGCCGGCCGCGGGATGGCCGCGAAATGCGCGGCAAGGACTGCATCGTCCGCCGCGAGCGCCAACGACGACGCGTCGGCGCGCTCCCGCGGCTGCGCCTGATCCGCCGGCAGGGAGCGCAGGGCGTGAATCGCGGCCGCAAGGTCACTGGTGGCAAGGCCGTGGCGGGCCTCGAGAAGCGCGACGGTCGCCGCGCCGGAGCTCTCGACGAGCAGGCGCATGTGCACGGCCGACTCGTCGGGCATGCCGAGGTCGAGGAGCAGCTGTACCAGCTCTTCGCGGATGTCGCGACGGTTCGGCGCTCGTTCCAGCGCCTCCTTGTGATGCCGGACGGCCTCTGCGAGGTCACCCTGCGCCCAGGCGTTCAGTCCCATCGCCCAGAAGCCGTTCGGGATAGCGGGCTGCAGCTCGATGGCGCGCTGGCAGGCAGCATCCGCCGCGGCGTACTGCCCGAGGTTCTGCAGCGTCAGGCAGCGGCGCACGTGCATCACCGTGTGCAGAGGGTCGAGCAGGGCGACCTGGTCGTAGGCCTCGAGCGCCTTGCGTGGCTCGCCCGCGTACTCCCGTGCCGCGCCGAGACGGAGCCATGCCTCGCCATAGTTCGGATTGATGGACAATGCGCGTTCGAGCGCTTCGATTGCCTCCTCCATGCGCCACTGCTCGGTGAGCAGCACCGCCCAGGCCGCATAGGCCTCGGCGAGTTCGGGGTCGAGCCGCAGCGCCGCGTCGACTTCCGGCTGAACCAGCGCGGCGGTCTCCTCGAGGTTCCGATGCTCGTAGTAATGACGCGCCATGTAGGCATCGGCGAGGCCCGCGTGTGCGAGCGCAAAGCCGGGATCCGCCAGCAGGGCCCGCCGGTGGTAATCGATGGCGCGCGCGAGCGCCTCGGGAGTGCGCTTCTGCTGCTGGAATCGCCCGAGCAGGTAGAGCTCGTAGGCGTTGACGTCGGTGGTCGGCAGGCGCGCCAGCCGGGCCTCGTCGGCCGGCGCGAGCTGCACCATCAGCGCGTTCACCACGGCGCGGGCGATCTCCGACTGTACTTCCATCGCGTCCCGTGCGGGCCGGTCGAAGGAATTGGCCCACACCTCGAAGCCGTCGGTGGTGCTCACAAGCTGCACGTTGATGCGAAGCCTCGCGCCGGCGCGCCGCACCGACCCTTCGACCACGTGGCTCACTCCGAGCTGGCGGCCGATCTCACGCACGTCGGTCGCGCCGTCGGCGAAGCGCGCGCTGGACGTGCGGCCGATGACGCGAGCCCGGGGCACGCGAGCGAGTGAATTCAGGATCTCGTCGGTGAGCCCGGCGCAGAACGCCTCGTCGGCGTCACCGATGCTCAGGTCCGCGAACGGCAGGACGGCGATGGCGGGCTCGGGGACCGCCGGCGGTGGCGGCCGGGGCCGCAACGCGAGGCCGGCGGTGGCGATTCCCACCGCTGCCACCAGGACGCCGGCCAACGCCGTAAGGCGCCGCCGGTGCAGGCTGCGAACCGGGACGGCCCTTTCGCGGCCGGGTGCAACGGCAGCGTCGCCCGCGGGTTCCGGCGCGGTGGCAGCGATGACGGCAGCATCGGCGACGGGCGCCACGGGTGCCACCAGGCGGTAACCCTTGCGCGATACGGTGGCGATATAGCGCGGCGGGGCATCGCGGTCGCCCAGCTCGCGGCGCAGCTGCGCGATCGCCTGGTAGACCGAGGACTGGCTCACGACGACCCCGGGCCAGACCCGCTCCAGCAATGTGCCGGTCGGGACGACCTCCCCGGGCCGCTCGGCCAGGCAGCACAGCAGACGCATCATGCGCGGCTCGAGCTTGACCCGCCGTTCTCCGCAGCGGATCTCGTCCAGCATCGGGTCGACGACCCAGTCGCCTACCCGGAAAGGACCGGATACGTTGGTCGGACCCATATGATCCCTGGCGTCTGCCGGCGCCATTCCGCCTATACCTTCGGCGCGTGACGGGAAAATGTCCAGCACCGCCGAAAGCCTCCGTTGGCCGGACCCGCGGCTCGGCCGCGGCGGGCCCGGGCCCATTGGGGGCGTAAAGCCAGTCGTCGTCCGTCGTTCGTTCACGAGTCCGAGCGGCCGGAGGGTCGCGCAGGAGATCGATCATGACGCGCGCAATCGAGGCGGTTTTGCTCTGCTCCCTGGCGATCTGTGTTTCGGCCCCCGCGGCTGCGCAGATCTCGCCGAACCAGGGTCCGTCGATCAATATCAAGCTCGTTCCGGACCTGGTGGTCAGCGGGCTCGAGTTCGAGGGTGGCGCGTTCATCGGACCCTGCAATCGCGTTGCGGTCACCATCCGGAATGCGGGTCAGCGCGCGGTAACGGCACCCGTCACCGTCCGCCTGACGACCGCGATTCCTGTCACGGAGCAGACGCCCATTTCCGTGGACCGGCAGCATGCGGGCGGGATCGCAGCCGGCGGGTCGGCGACGATACACTTCGACCAGTTCCTGGTCGGACTCGACCCCGCGCAGGTGGCCATGACGTTCGCCGCGACTGTCGATCCCTCCAACGAGATCGCGGAGTCGAGCGAGACCAACAACCTCCGCTCGGTTGGCTCGTCGGCACTGGTTCCCGCCCGCGGTTGTCCGGTCATCTCGGTATCGCCCGCGACCGGGCAGGAAGGGCGCAACCTGCTGTTCCAGGTCTACGCCAACCGCGGCTCGTTCCCCCGCCCGGTGAGCGTCTCCTACTCAACGGCTTCCGTGAATGCGGCCGAGGGCACGAGCTGCACCAAGGGCGTGGATTACATCGGCAAGAGCGGCACGCTGGAGTTCCCTCCGGGCCCGCTGCCGCCCGGCGCCGGTCAGGTGTGGGTGGAAACCTGCCTGGATCCGATCGTAGACCGGGACGAGACATTCCAGTTGAGGTTGTCCAGTCCCGTCAATGCCACCATCCAGCAGTCGCAGGGTCAGGCGACCGGATTGATTCGCGATGTACCGCCGGGCTGAACGACCCTGCGCGTGGAATATCGTGCGGAAGCGCTGTACTCTCGGATCAGCCCTGGCCGTATTCTTTCCTTAGCTCGCGCTTCAGCAGCTTGCCGTTCGGATTGCGCGGCAGTTCGGCCCGGAACTCGATACGCGACAGCCGCTGCTGCCTGCCGAGCCGCTGGTTGGCCCAGTCGCGCAGCGCCTCGGCCTCCAGGTCCTCGTGGCCGGGCCGGCGAACGACCAGCCCGAGCGGCGTCTCGCCCCACTTTTCGTGCGGGATGCCGATCACGCCGCAGTCGAACACCGCCGGATGGTCCTTGAGCACGGCCTCGATGTCGGCCGGAAAGATGTTCTGGCCGCCGGAGAGGATCATGTCCTTCTTGCGGTCCACGATGTAGAGATAGCCGTCCTCGTCGAGCCGGCCGACGTCGCCGGTCCTGAGCCATGGCCGGCCCGCGGAGTCGTGCCACAGCGCCTCGGCGGTGGCGTCGGGCCGGTTGTGGTAGCCACTCATCACGAAGCGCGACCAGCCGACGATCTCGCCGCTCTCGCCCACGGGCAGCTCGCGGCCATTGTCGTCGATGATCTTCAGATCCGTGCCCGGGATGGGTTTGCCGACCGAGGCCGTCTTCGTCTCCACGTCCTCGGGATCGAGCGTGGTGATGATGCCCTCCGTCAGGCCGTACAGCTCCGTGAGCTCGCAGGCGAACTCGCGCGCCACGCGACGCTTCAGGTCCACGTGCATCGGCGAGCCGACCGTGCACATGTGCCTCATCGAGGACAGGTCGAAGCGTCCGAAGGCAGGGTCTTCGATCGCCTTCTGGAAGGTGAGCGGAACCATCGCCACGTGCGTGCAGCGATGCCGCTCGATGGTCGCGAGAAACTCCCCGGGGTCGAAGTGCTCCATCACGACGATCGCGCCGCCGGCGAGGAAGCTGCAGAGCATCGCCAGCCAGCTGATGTTCGAGAAGAGCCCGACCGGGCAGATGGCGACCGCGTCGGACCCGTAGCGCAGCGCGATGCCGCAGTCGTAGGCCCACTCGATCCGTCGCCGGTGGCTGTGGACGATGCCTTTCGGCAGCGCCGTGGTGCCCGAGCTGTAGATGATGTTGCATGGTCCGTCCGGGTCGGGCTCGGCTTGGCAGCGGGACGAGGGCGCAGCGTCGCGCCACGCGGCGTAGTCGGCGAAGCCTTCGCCGCCGCCGACACAGACGAAGCCACCGGTGACGACCTGCGGCAGTCGCGCGCGCATCGCGTCGAGCCGCCCGCGCTGGGCGGGGGTCGCGACCACCGCGCGCACCCCGGCGTCGTCGAGCATGCGCTCGATGCCGTCGTCGGAGACGGATAGGTTGAGCGGCACGACGCAGGCGCCGGCCTTGATGGCGCCGAACATGGCCTCGACCATCTCGAGGCCGTTGTTCATGAGGATGCCGACCGCCTCCCCGGGCTCGAGGCCGATGCCGGCGAGCGCGTTCGCCACCTGCTCCGTGCGGGCGTCGAACTCGCCCCAGGTGAGCGTGACGTCCCCGCAGGTGACGGCGGGACGGCGCCGGCGCCAGCGGCCGTTCAGGCGCAGGATGTCGGGGATGAGCGGCGAGGGAGCTGGAATCAAGGGGCATCCTCCGGGCGATGCGTGGCCTGGGGCCTGTCAAGGCAGCGACCGCCGAAGCGTTCACCGGCCCCGGTGCGACGGTAAGGGCTGCGGCCCTGCGCCGCGTCCTACGTTAGTACTATTCCGACTTCGGTCCGCGCTGCCTACAACGAGGCAGCCAGGGAGGAGTGACGACATGACGGGCATCGAGGCGATGGTGGCGGCGGCGGTCGCGTCGGCCGGGCTTGGCGCCCCGGCGCCCGCGCTGCCGGTGGAGATCGTCGGCATGCCGATCCGGCGTGAGTTCGACGGGCGCGGGGACGACCTGCTGACGGCGGGCCTCGGCCTCGAGGGCCTGCGCAGCGGCCCGCCGCCGCTCGCCGATCCCCTGCGGCCGACGGCGATCGAGCTGCGCCGCCTCGCCGTCTACAACGCTTACCGCGGCCTCGTGGACGTCACCGACGCCGGCGGCTTCGGCCGCCTGTTCGGCGCCCCGCGCGGCCGCCTCGTCGCGGGCGTGGAGATCCTCGCCGCGTTGCGCACGCCGGATGGTGGCGGCACCACCACCGTCATGCTGCAGGTGCCGGCCGACTTCGACGCGGCGAATCCCTGCCTCGTGGTCGTGTCGTCGTCCGGCTCGCGCGGCATCTACGGCGCGCTGCCGACGGCGGGCGAGTGGGGCCTGCGCAACCGCTGCGCCGTCGCGCACACGGACAAGGGCACCGGCGTCGGCTTCCTCGACCTCGACAGCGGCACCGGCTATCGCATCGACCTGATGCCCACGCGGGACCTCGACGATCCGCTGCTGACTTTCCGGACGGCGGAATCAGCGGCCCTCGCGGCCTTCCGCGAACGCCATCCGCACCGCGTGGCCGTCAAGCACGCCCACGGCGGGGGCAACCCCGAGAAGGACTGGGGGTTGTACGTCCTGCAGGCGGCGAAGCTGGGCCTCGAGCTGCTGAATCGCGAGTTCCCCGGGCCGGAGGGCGCGCCGCGCTTTACGCGTGCCAACACGCGCGTGATCGCCGCCGGCGTGTCGAACGGCGGCGGCGCGGTGCTGCGCGCGGTGGAGCAGGACAGCTGGGGGCTCATCGACGGTGCGGTGGTGTCGGAGCCGAACGCCCAGCCGCGGCCGCTCGCGGGTCTCGCGATCCGCCAGGGCTCGGGAGCCGCGCTCACGTCCATCGGCCGGCCGCTGTACGACTACGCGACCGAGCTCTACCTCCTGCAGCCGTCCGCGGTGCTCGCGCCCGCCGACCCCGCCTCGCCGCTCGCGGCGCTCAATCCCGCCCAGCGTCCGCTGTTGGAGCAGTGGACCGAGGGTCTCGCGCGGCTCGGGCTCGTCAACGGGGAGACGCCCGAGGAGCGCGCGCACGATGCGCGCCGCCGCCTCGAGGCGGCCGGGATGCTGTCCGGTGCTCTCGAAGGCGGCGCGCTCAACGTGCAGTTCGGCCTGTGGCCGGCGATCGCCGCGGCCTACGCGAGCGCGCATGGGCGCCTGCCGGTGGAGGAGTCGCCCTGCGGCGTGAGCTATGCCGGGACCGACGCCGCCTTCAAGCTGCGCGCGCTCACGCCAGCGGAGCTCGCGCGCCTGGCCGCCGACGGCAGCGGGGTGCCGCCGACCGGCGGCGTGCAGCTCGTCACCGAGGTGCCCGGCGCGGGGACCCTGTTCTCGTCCTTCGGCTCGGTCGAGCTGGCGCGCTGCTTCCGCGCGCTTGCGACCGGCGAGTTGCCCGGCGGCGGCGCGCTGCCCGAGCCGTTCGCCGCGCTGTCAGGACGCGTGCGCGCCGGCATGGAAGAGGTGCAGATGACCGGGTCGCTGCGCGGCCGGCCCGTGATCATCGTCCACGGCCGGCTCGATGCACTGATCCCCGTCAATCACACCTCGCGCGCGTATTACGCGCGGCATCGGGCGCTTGGCGAGTCCTCGGCGCGCTATTACGAAGTCGAGCACGGCCAGCACTTCGACGCTTTCATACCGCTGCTGCCGGGCTATGCCACGTCCTTCGTGCCGCTGCAGCCGCACCTCCTTGCCGCCATGGACCTGTTGAACCGCCACCTGCGCGACGGCGCGCCGCTGCCGGCGAGTCAGGTGGTCCGATCGACGCCGCGCAAGGTCGCCGGCTCCGGAGTCGAGCCCCTCGAGGCGCGTCACCTCGGCAGCTGGAGCGAGTCGGCCGGCGCCAACGCCATGGCTTTCGAGGGGAAGACGCTCGTGGTGCCCGACTGAAGCGGCGGGTCAGAACTTCCAGACGGCGTAGGCGATCACGAGCAGCGCGACTGTCGCCCAGCCGAGGCCGTCGATGTAACGGCGGATGTGCTGCTCGATCGGCGCGCCGCCGAAGCGCACCAGCGCCGCGACCAGGAAGAAACGCATCCCGCGGCCGACGACGGAGCCGAGCACGAAGGGTGCGAGGCCCATCTGCGCCGCACCCGCTGCGATCGTGAACACCTTGTACGGAATCGGCGTGAAGCCGGCGATGAAGATCGCCCAGAAGCCGTAGCGCCCGAACCAGGCCTGCGCCGTCTCGAAGTGGTGCCAGTAGCCGATGCGGTGCAGCAGGGGCGTGACGGCCTCGAGCGCGAGCACGCCTATCAGGTAGCCGAGCAGGCCGCCGAGCACCGAAGTCAGCGTCGTGATCGTCGCCAGGCGGACCCAGCGCGGCGGCTGTGCGAGCGTCATCGGCGCCAGCAGGACATCCGGCGGGATCGGGAAGAACGAGGACTCGGCGAAACTCACGCCGGCCAGATAGCGCTCGGCATGCCGGTGGCGGCTCCAGGCGAGCGCCTTGTCGTAGAGGGGGGAGAAGATTTTCACCGCGCGGAGTCTACTGCCTGCCGCGGGGCGGAAAGCGGTGACATTGCCTGTTTCCGGACGGAAATGGGGAATGTCCCCTCTAGTCAGCGCCGAGCGCCTGCGCCATCCGCCGCACGCTCGCAAGCTGCGCGCCGTCGCGGAAGGCGTAGTTCGGGCCAGTGTAGCCCCACCAGTCCCAGCAGCCCTGCGGGTTGAGCGGCATCGCGAAGCTTCGCGCCACCTGCGGGTAGAGCACCACGATGCCGTTCGACTCGGCCCACTCGTTGTAGCCTGCGTTCATCACGAAGGCCCGGCCGGCGAAGCTGACGCCCTGGCGGCAGCCGTGGAAGGCGACGTGCAGCCGGCAGGGCTGCCTTTCCCGGCAGGCCGCCGGGATGTAGGCGTAGCCGAGCGGCTCGAGCGATGCCCCCGTGTGCTCGTAGCGTCGCTGGTCGAAGGCGACGAGGTGGTCCGGGTTCGCGCGGCCGCGCGGCGCGAGGTTTCCGTAGAGGTGCCGCAGCAGTTCGCCCGCCCCGTCGTAGTCGCAGGCGTTGAGGTAGGGATCGGCGACCTCGCCACAAGCGACACCCTCGTCGAGCGTCGGGAAGCCGTGAGCGGCGGGTACCGAAGTCACGTAGAGCAGCCGGTCGGGCGCGGCGGCTCCGCGGTAGAAGTCCACCAGCGCCTCGCTCACGGCGCGGGCAACGGTGGCGTCGCGCTCGCCGTGGAACACCCACACGCGGTCGTCGGCGAGGGATTCGAGCGGCGCGACCTGCCCGCGGCCGGCCGCAGCCCGGGCTTCCCCGAGCAGCGTCGCGCCGTCCGGCGCGTCGTCCTCGGCCTTCATGCAGGGGCCAAGCGCGCGCGACATCGACCCTCTGGCGCAGTACCACGGCCCGGCCGCCAGGATGCCGGCGCCAGCCACCTCGTCGCCGTAGGCGACGTGGTATTGCCCGGCCATATAGCCACCGGACGAGATGCCGGAAACCGTGACGCTGGCGGGATCGATCGAGAGTCGCGGCAGCGGCTCGCCGCCGCCGACGTCGGCGCAGGCGGCGAGAGCGCAGCAGGCGAAAGCCAGGATCACTCGGTGCACGGTGTTCTCCAGGACGGTCATTTTCGGGCGGCATTCAAAGCATAACGCCCGGCGGTCCTTGCGGACCGCCGGGCGCCGTCGGGCCCGCCAGCCGGACCCGCCTGCCGGCTAGAAGCGCAGCGTCGCGACGATGCTGAACGTGCGCGGCGGACCGTAGTACACCGTGCGGATGTTGCCGACCGACGAGAACTCCTGGCCATCGGTCCGGTACACCTCGTCCGACAGGTTCTTGCCATAGAGGCCGACGCTGAAGCCGCCGTCCGCGTCGCTCCACAGCACGCTCGCGTCGTAGAGCCAGTAGTCGTCCTGGAACAGCCCTTCGATTTCCGTGTCGGTGTTCAGGAAGGTGTTGTCCACCGCGAGGGCCATCCTGGAGCGGTACCGCGTGGAACCGGCAAGGCGGATCGAACCCTTGTCGCCGAGGTCCACGGTGTAGGTCGCGCCGAGGCGGCCGGTCCACTCCGGCGCGAAGGCCGGCGTCTGGAAGGCGCGGCTGCCGCCGAAGTTGGTGAAGCGAGATAGCCGACCTGCAGGTCGAGCAGCAGGGCGTCCACGGGCAGCCAGCTGAGCTCCAGCTCGGCGCCGTAGATCTCCAGTTCGCCGGCGTTGAGCACGGTCAGCTCGGGGCTGGGCAGGCCCGTGCCCGGGTCGGTGGTGGTGCCCGAAACGCGCGCCTGGAAGTCAGTGTAGTCGTTGTAGAACAGCGCCACGTTGGCCCGCAGCGTACCGTCCAGCCAGTCCGACTTCAGGCCGAGCTCATACGAGGAGACTTCCTCGGGATCGTAGGGCGCCTGCTCGCCGGGGTTGTTGGCGCGCCCGTTGAAGCCGCCGGACTTGAAGCCCATGGCATAGCGCGCATAGAGCAGCATGTTGTCCGTCGCCTGGAAGTCGAGCGAGACCATCGGCGAGGTGTCGGTCCAGCTGTCCTCGATGGTGAAGGCAAACGCCGGGTCGGCCGTCAGCCCGGGGAAGTTCGAGAACGTCGAGGTAGAGCGGTCGTACTCCTTCTCTTCGTCGGTATAGCGGACGCCGAGGCCGAGGTTCAGTCGGTCCGTCACGGCGAAGGCGGCGTTGAAATACGCCGCCCAGCTGGTCGTGGTCAGGTCGTCGTCGATGGTCCGCAGGAACGTGAAGCCGCCCGGGCCGGTGAGCAGGTCGTCGGCGAAGGCCTCCTGGTGCGATTCGATGTTCTCGCGCAGGTAGTAGAGGCCGCCGACCAGCGTCAGCCGGTCACGCTGCCAGGTGGCCTGGAGCTCCTGGCTGATCTGGTCCTGGTCCACGTCCACGAGCACGTCGCCGGTCTCGAGCGTCGTGGCGTCGATGTCGACGTAGTCCGTGTACTCGAGCACGCGGTAGGCCGTGATCGACTTGATGGACAGCGAGTCCGAGACGTCCCAGCGGGCGTTGAGCGACGTGCCCCAGTGCTCCAGCTCCTGGGAGTTGGGCAGGCCCGGCGTGGGGGTGGCCCTGAAGTCGAACTTTGGCACATCGGCGGGCAGGACCAGGATCGGCACGCCGAACAGCGTGGTCAGGGTATTGATCGGCTGACCCATGACGAGCGCGTTGTCCTCCTTGTTGTAGTCCGCCGCCCAGTCGACCCGGACGCTGTCCGACGGGTCCCACGCGAGCGCCACGCGCGCGGCGCGGGCGTCGCGGTCGTTGTAGTCCTCGCCGGTGTTCGGGTTGGTGACATAGCCGTCACGCAGCGCGCGCAGCAGCGACACGCTGCCGGCCAGGGTCTCCGTGAGCGGACCGGCGAGGGTCAGCCGGCCCTCGATCTGGTCGTAGTCGCCGGCGGTGACCTGCACCATCCGGTGGGGCTCCTGCCCCGGCCTGCGCGTGACGATGTTCAGCGCGCCGCCGATGGTGTTCTTGCCGTAGAGCGTGCCCTGCGGGCCGCGCAGCACCTCGATGCGATCGATGTCGAAGAGGTCGAACTGCGTGCCGCGGATGCGGGAGTAGTACACCTCGTCCACGTAGAAGCCGACGGCCGGGTCGAAGGTCTGCAGCGCATCGGGCTGGCCGATGCCGCGGATGAAGATGTTGGAGGCGTTGGAGGATCCGCGGCCCTGGACGATGTTCAGGTTGGGGACGATGCCCTGCAGCCCGGTGCTGTCCACCGCGCCGATGCGCTCGAGCGTCGTTTCGGAGAAGGCCGACACGGCCACCGGCACGGACTGGAGCGACTCCTCGGTGCGGCGGGCGGTGACCACGATCTCCTCGATCGCCGCGCTGCCCTGCTGGGCGAGCGCCGCGGGTGCAGGCAGCGCCGCCGCCACGGCGGCGGCGAGCAGCAGGTTGCGGGACGGACGCGGACTGTTCATGCGGACCCCTTTGCGGTCGTTGCGTGGGCGCCACGGGCGCTTCGCCGGAACCTCCGGCATGGCGGCGCAAGTTACGCGCGGCGTCGCAGGGCGGCACTTGTACGTTAGTACTATTCCCGCCCCGGCGGTCCGTGGGAACACTGCCCGGCGCGGGGCCTGACCCGCGCGGCGGAGTTGCAACATGCTGAGCATGATCGGCCTGCTCGCCGGGCTGGCGCTCCTGATCGTGCTCACCATGCGCGGCGTGGAACTCCTGATCGCCGCGCCGCTGTGCGCGCTGCTGGTGGCGCTGACGAGCGGCTTCGCCGTCTTCCCGCAGCTGGCGGCGGCCGATGCGCCGAGCTTCACCGCGGCCTACATGCAGGGCTTCACGGGCTTCG
>JBBINN010000016.1:0-27168 GCA_037443885.1 Gammaproteobacteria bacterium
CCGGCGAACACCGACAGGCCCGAGTGCGCCTTCGCGATGTTGTTGATCAGCTCCAGCATGTTGACGGTCTTGCCGACGCCGGCGCCGCCGAACAGTCCGATCTTGCCGCCCTTGGCGAAGGGCACCAGCAGGTCGATGACCTTGATGCCGGTCTCGAGCAGGTCCTGGCCGCCGGCCTGCTCGTCGAAGGACGGCGCCGGGCGGTGGATCGGCAGGAAGTCGGTGGACTGGATCGGCCCCACCTCGTCCTGCGGCTTGCCGAGCACGTCCATGATGCGGCCGAGGGTGCCCTTGCCGACCGGGACCATGATCGGGTTGCCGGTGGAATTCACGGCCAGGCCGCGCTTGAGGCCCTCCGAGGCGCCCATGGCGATGGTGCGGACCACGCCGTCGCCGAGCTGCTGCTGCACCTCGAGCGTGATGTCCTGCTGCTCGAGCTTCAGCGCCTCGTACACCTGCGGGATGGACTCGCGCGGGAACTGCACGTCGATCACCGAGCCGATGATTTGCACGATCTTGCCGGTTGCCATTCTCTAGTCCTCTGCCGAATCAGGAAGGGGACGGTCCCCTGCGGGGACAGTCCCCCTTAAACCGCTGCCGCGCCGCCGACGATCTCGGAGATTTCCTTCGTGATCGCGGCCTGGCGGGCCTTGTTGTAGATGAGCTGCAGCTCGTCGATGAGCTTGCCCGCGTTGTCGGTGGCGCTCTTCATGGCCACCATCCGCGCGGCGTTCTCGCAGGCCATGTTCTCGACCACGGCCTGGTAGACCTGCGACTCGATGTAGCGCTGCATGTAGCCGTCGATCAGCTCGGCGGCGCTGGGCTCGTAGATGTAGTCCCAGCGCTCCTGCAGCTCGTCCGCGTCCACCGTCTGGGCCGGCAGCAGCTGGCGCGGCTCCGGGCGCTGGGTCATGGTGTTCACGAAGTTGTTGCTGACGATCACGAGCCGGTCGATCCGGCCCTCGCGGTACATGTCCAGCATGGCCGTGACGGTGCCGATCAGCGCTGAGACGTGTGGCTTGTCGCCGAGGTGCGCGACGCTCGCGGCGATCGGCAGCTTCAGGCGCCGGAAGAACTGCTGCGCCTTGGCGCCGATGAGAGCGACGTGGACCTCCTGGCCCGCCCTCTGCGCCTCGCGCACCATCGCCAGCGTGTTCTTGAACACGTTGACGTTGAGCGAGCCGCACAGGCCGCGGTCGGAGCTGACGATCAGGATGCCGACGCCCTTGATGTCCCGCTCCACCAGGAACGGGTGGCGGTAGTCCGGGTTGGCGAGCCGGATGTGGCCGATCACCCTGCGGATGCGCTCGGCATAGGGCCGTGCGGCGCGCATGCGCTCCTGCGACCGGCGCATCTTGCTCGCAGCGACCATCTCCATGGCCTTGGTGATCTTCTGCGTGCTCTTGATGCTCGCGATCTTGCTGCGGATTTCCTTTGCGCCTGGCATGGTGCTTCTTCCGGGCTCAGTACGTCGCGCCGGCCACGAACTCTTCGCAGCACTTCTTCAGGCCCGCCTCGACTTCCTTGCTGAGTTCGGGCTTGTCGTTGATCTGCTTGAGCAGGTCCGCGTAGTTGGCGCGGAAGAACGACTGCAGGCCATGCTCGAAGTCGACGATCTTCTTGCGGTCCACCTTGTCCATGTAGCCGTTGTTGACGGCGTACAGCGAGAGGGCCATCTCGGCCACGGACATCGGGGAGTACTGCTTCTGCTTCATCACCTCGGTGACGCGCACGCCGCGCTCCAGCTGGCGCCGGGTGGCCTCGTCGAGGTCGGAGGCGAACTGCGAGAACGCCGCCAGCTCGCGGTACTGCGCGAGCGCGAGGCGGATGCCGCCGCCGAGCTTCTTGATGATGTTCGTCTGCGCGGCGCCGCCGACGCGCGACACCGAGATGCCCGCGTTCATGGCGGGGCGGATGCCGGCGTTGAACAGGTCGGTCTCGAGGAAGATCTGGCCGTCGGTGATCGAGATCACGTTGGTCGGCACGAACGCAGTGACGTCGCCCGCCTGCGTCTCGATGATCGGCAGGCCGGTGAGCGAGCCGGTGCGGCCCTTGACCTTGCCGCCGGTGAACTTCTCGACGTAGTCGGCCGACACCCGCGCCGAGCGCTCGAGCAGGCGCGAGTGCAGGTAGAACACGTCGCCCGGGTAGGCCTCGCGGCCCGGCGGGCGCTTCAGGAGCAGCGAGATCTGGCGGTAGGCCCAGGCCTGCTTGGTCAGGTCGTCATAGACGATCAGGGCGTCCTCGCCGTTGTCCATGAAGTACTCGCCCATCGTGCAGCCGGAGTAGGGCGCGATGTACTGCATCGAGGCGGGAGTGGAGGCCGAGGCGGCGACGATGATGGTGTGCTCCATCGCGCCGTGCTCCTCGAGCTTGCGCACGACGTTCGCGATCGAGCTCTGCTTCTGGCCGATCGCGACGTAGATGCACTTAACGCCCGTGCCCTTCTGGTTGATGATCGTGTCGATCGCGAGCGCGGTCTTGCCGGTCTGGCGGTCGCCGATGATCAGCTCGCGCTGGCCGCGACCGACCGGGACCATCGCGTCGATGGCCTTGAGGCCGGTCTGCACCGGCTGCGACACGCTCTGGCGCCAGATCACGCCCGGGGCGACGCGCTCGATCGGCCGGCGCTCCACGCTCGCGATCGGGCCCTTGCCGTCGATCGGGTTGCCCAGCGAGTCGACGACGCGGCCGAGCATGGCCGGGCCGACGGGCACCTCGAGGATGCGGCCGGTCGTCTTGACGGTCGCGCCCTCGCTGATGTGGCGGTATTCGCCGAGCACCACCGCGCCGACCGAGTCCTGCTCGAGGTTGAGCGCGAGGCCGAAGGAGTTGCCCGGGAACTCGAGCATCTCGCCGTAGGCGACGTCGGCGAGGCCGTGGACGCGGCAGATGCCGTCGGTGACGCTGACCACCGTGCCGACGTTGCGCGCCTCGGCGGCCGCCTCGAACTTCTCGATGCGGGCCCTGATCAGATCGCTGATTTCGGAAGCCTTGATGGACATTGATCGGTTTCCTTCGTTATGCGTTCATCGTCGCGGCGAGGCGCTCGAGGCGCCCCTTGAGCGACCCGTCCACGACGAGGTCGCCCGCACGGACGATGGCGCCCCCGACCAGGGAGGCGTCGATTCGGGTATGTACGCGGACCTGGCGCTTCAGGCGCCTCTCGAGGGCGGCGACCAGGCGCTGCTCCTGGGCCGGGGCCACGGGCATGGCGGCGACGAGCTCGACGTCCACCACGCCTTCCGCGGCTGCCCGGAGCTCCTCGTATTGCGCAGCGATCTCCGGCAGCAGCGCGAGCCGGCGGTTCGAGGCCAGCGCCTGCAGGAAATTGCGGCCGTTCCCGTCGGCAGCCGGCCCGGCCGCCTCGGCGAGCAGAGCGACGAGCTCGTCGCTGCCGACGTGCGGGCTGCCAATGACCGCGGCGACCCGCGGCTCGGCGACGACCGCGGCGGCCGTGCCGAGCAGCGTCGACCACTGCGCGAGTACGCCACGCTCCTGCGCGAAGCCGAAGGCGGCGCGCGCGTAGGGCCGGGCGATGGTGGCCTTTTCAGCCATGAGAGCCTCCGTCAGCCCCGCTCGAGCTCGGCGGCGAGCTGGTCGAGCAGGTCGGCATGGGCCTTGGCGTCGACCTCGCGACCGAGCAGGCGGCCGGCGCCGGCGACAGCCAGGGTCGCCACCTCGCGGCGCAGCGCGTCACGCGCCCGCGCGGCCTCGGTCGAGACTTCGGCGCGGGCCGCGGAGACCAGCCGCTCGCCCTCTGCGATCGCGGTCTGCTTCGCCTCGTCGATCAGCTCGTTGCCGCGCTTCTGCGCCTGGTCGACGAGCTGCACGGCGCGCTCGCGCGCCTCGCGCATCGACTCGCCGGCCTTGACCTTGGCGTCCTCGAGGTCCTTCTGGCCGCGGTCGGCGGCCGCGAGGCCAGCGGCGATCTTCTTCTGCCGCTCCTCGATGGCGCCGAGCAGCGGCGGCCACACGAACTTCCAGGTGAACCAGACCAGGACCAGGAAGCCGAGCACCTGGCCGATGATGGTTGCGTTGAAACTCATTGCGACGTCCCCCGGACGTGCGGGCTCTCAGCCCGCGATCAGCCGAGCTGGGCGAGCAGCGGGTTGGCGAACGCGAAGAACATCGCCAGCGCCACGCCGATCAGGAACGCGGCGTCGATCAGGCCGGCGAGCAGGAACATGCGGCCCTGCAGGGTCGGGATCAGCTCGGGCTGGCGGGCAGCCGACTCGAGGAACTTCGAGCCCATGATGCCGATGCCGATGCACGCGCCGATGGCGCCGAGGCCGATGATGATGCCGAGGCCCAGGGCGGTGTAGGCCTGAACCAGCGCGATATGTTCCATCGTAGTCTCCAGAGGTCAGCGTCAGTGGTGGAAGGTCAGTGGTGTTCGTGCGCCATCGAGATGTACACGACGGTCAGCACCATGAAGATGAAGGCTTGCAGCGGGATCACCAGGATGTGGAAGATCGCCCAGGCGGCGGTCATCAGCACCTGGCCAAGGAAGCCCAGCGCGAACCCGAAGATGCTGCCGTTCGCCAGTGCGCCCGCCCAGGCGAAGCCCAGCAGCGCGATCAGCATGAATACGAGCTCGGCCGCGTACATGTTGCCGAACAGTCGCATCGCGAGCGACACGGGCTTCGCCAGCAGCTCGACGAGGTTGAGCACGAAGTTCGGGATCCACAGGATCGGGTTGCTGCCAAAAGGCGCGGTGAAGAGCTCGTGGATGAAGCCGCCCGCGCCCTTGGCCTTGAAGCTGTAGAAGATGACGAGCACCAGCACGGTGATCGACATGGCGAAGGTCGTGTTGAGGTCAGCGGTCGGAAGCACGCGCCAGTAGTGCGCGCCTGCGAGTCCGGCGACCGTGCCCGGCAGGTCGATCGGGATCAGGTCCATCGTGTTCATGAAGATCACCATCACGAAGATGGTGAGCGCGAGCGGCGCGAGGAAGCGCCGGTCGCCGTGGAACACTTCCTTGATCTGGCCGTCCACGAACTCGACCAGCATCTCGATGAAGGCCTGGAACTTCCCCGGCACACCCGTGGTGGCCTTGCGGGCCGCGGACGCGAAGATCCAGATGAAGGTGGCCCCGAGCAGCGCCGTCATGATCAGCGTGTCGAGGTGAAGGGACCAGAAGCCCTCGCCGACCGTCAGGTGGGTGAGGTGATGGGGAATGTAGTCCGCGCTCGATCCGGCCATGATTCTCGACGAACCCCCTGCGTGCCGCCTCAGCGCCGCGAAAGCGGCAGGCGCGGCGCGCCCCAGTACCCTGCAAACGTCGCGACGTACCCTGCCAGCACCGCCGCCGGCACCGCGCGCGGCGCGCCGAAGGCGACGATCAGCAGCGCGATCGACAGCGCCACCTTGAGGAACTGCCCGAGGTAGAAACCCCAGGCGATCCGGGTCGCGCTGGCGCCTTCCGGATAGCGGAAGAGCGCCACGACCATCAAGGCCGTCGCAGCCATGCCGATGCCGCCGCCCCGCAGGGCCGAGATCACGGCCTCCTGTCCCCACCCGAGCCCGCAGGCCGCGGCGACCAGCACCGTGATGATCCCCTGCACGAGCACGATCCGCATCGCGGATTTACGCTCGGCCTGGATTCGGGTCAGGCGCAGGGTCACGCTCGAAGGCAACAAAAAAGCCACTTCCGCGACGGTCAGGCCCCCGAAGTGGCGACATCTTGGCCCGGCACCAGGCCGGGCCTGCAAAGCCGCCGTATTCTAGCGGTCTTTTTGCAGTGCTTCAAGGAAGACCGGACAGGCCGCTCGCCCTTCCCCGGGCCGACGTCGAGCCCGCATACTGCCCCGGCGGCCCGACTGGCAGCCGCGGCGCCAGGCCATGAAAGATTATAACATTCAATCAGTTGTAGCTGTCGCGTGATTCGCCGACCGTAGCCGCGCCGCTTTCCCGCCCGCCGCAGGAGCCCCGATGCCTCTCAGAACCGTGGTCGCCGCCCTGCTCCTGGCCCTCGTGGCTGCCGCGCCACGGGCGGCGCCGTCGACCCCGCTTCCGCCCCCCGCCGAGCAGGCCCTCGCCCGCGAGATCCTGGCCGAACTCGTCGCCATGCCCACCACGGCCCGGACGGGCACGACGACCGCGGCCGAGGCGCTCGCGGCCCGCTTCCGCGCGGCGGGTTTCGCGGCGGACGACGTCGTCCTCGCCGGCCCGACGCCGGAGAAGCAGAACCTCTTCGTCCGGCTGCCCGGCGCGGGCCGCGGGCCCGCGGTCGGCTACCTCACCCACCTCGACGTGGTCGAGGCCCTGCCGGAGGCCTGGTCGGTGGAGCCGTTTGCGCTGACCGAGCGCGACGGCTGGTTGTACGGGCGCGGCACCCTGGACACCAAGAACAGCGCGGCGGTGCTGGCGGCCACGCTGATCCGGCTGAAGCGCGAGGGGTTCGTGCCCGCAACCGACATCGTCGCCGCCTTCACGGCCGACGAGGAGAACGGAGGGCCGGAGAACGGCGTGTTCTGGCTGCTCGAGCACCGCCGCGACCTGCTCGACGTGGCCTACGTTGTCAACCTCGACGGCGCCGGCATCCTGCGCGAGCGCGGCGCGAAGACGCGCCTCGGCATCGCGGTGGCGGAGAAGATCTACGCGACGTACGCGCTCACGGTGACGAGTCCCGGTGGTCACAGCTCGCGCCCCGGCGCCGACAACGCGATCTACCGGCTCGCCGCCGCGCTCACCCGGCTCGAGGGCCACGCCTTCCCGATCCGCCTGAACGCGGGCAGCCGCGGCATGCTCGAGGAAGCGGCGCGGCGCGAGGGCGGCGCGCTCGCCCGCGACCTGCGCGCGATCCTCGACGGACGCGCCGAAGAGGCCGCCATCGCGCGCGTGTCGCAGAACCCCTACCTGAACGCGGTGATGCGCACGACCTGCGTCGCGACCATGCTGCAGGCGGGGCATGCGGAGAACGCGCTGCCGATGCGGGCCCGCGCCACGATCCAGTGCCGCCTCGCACCGGACGAGGACGTCGCGGGCATGCCCGCCGCGCTCGCCGCCGTGGTCGCCGATCCGCGCGTCGAGGTCTCCGTCGCGTTCGCGCCGCTCGAGGCGCCGGTCTCGCCGCTCGACCCGCAGGTGCTCGCCGCGGCGGAGGGGATCGCCGCGCAGCTGTGGCCTGGCCTGCCGGTGATGGCCACCATGAACACCGCCAACACCGACAGCTCGCTGCTGCGCTGGGGCGGCATCCCGGCCTACGACTTCAACGGCTTCGCGGTCGACGTCGAGGACAACCGCGCACACGGCCGCGACGAGCGCATCGAGGTCGCGAGCTTCTACGAGGGCCTGGAATTCCAGTACCGATTCATGAAGGCGCTGTCGGAATAGCGCCGAATTCGGGCCTGCAGGCAGGGGGTCCCTCCGCTTGCTCCGGGACCGGAGTCGCCGCGGAGGGTCCCCCTGCACTGCGGCCCGGACAGCGCGCCAATCAGGCGCATCGCCCACCGGCCGCAGGCTGCACGGGGCCGACCTCCGTCCCGACTCCGGTCCCGGAGAGGACGGAGGTCGGCCCCCGAAGGCTGCGGCCGCGGCAATACAAGGGACCGTCCCCATTTCCCGCCAGCGTCTCGTGGGCGGACACGCAGGGAGTGGGAAATGGGGACAGTCCCTACTGGATGTGGGACAGGATCCCGTCGAGCTCGTCGAGGCTGTGGTAGCTGATCACGAGCCGGCCCTTGCCGCTCGCGGCGTGCCTGAGCTCCACCTTCGCGCCGAGCTTCTCGGCGAGCTGGCCCTCGAGGCGGGCGATGTCGGGATCGCGGCGCGGCTCCTCGCCACTGCCGTGCGAGTCTTTCTTCGCGAGCAGGCGCCGCACCAGGGCCTCGGTCTCGCGCACCGACAGGCCCTTCTTGCCGACGAGTGCGCCGACTTCGGCCTGCTGGCGGCGGTTCTCCAGCCCGAGCAACGCGCGGGCATGGCCCATCTCGAGCGTGCGCTGCTCGACCAGCGACTTCACTTCCTCGGGCAACTCGAGGAGCCGCAGGAGGTTGCTGACCGCGGCGCGGGAGCGGCCGACGGCCTCGGCCGCCTGCTGGTGGGTCAGCTCGAACTCGCGGATCAGCCGGTCGAGGGCGCGCGCCTCCTCCAGCGGGTTCAGGTTCTCGCGCTGGATGTTCTCGATGAGCGCCATCGCAACCGCGGCCTCGTCGGGCACGCGGCGGACCACCGCCGGCACCTCCGCGAGTCCGGCCATCTGCGCAGCGCGCCAGCGGCGCTCGCCGGCGATGATCTCGTAGCGCTGCGATTCGCCGGGCGCGGGCGCCTCGAGCGGGCGCACGACGATCGGCTGGACGATGCCCTGCGCCTTGATCGAGTCGGCGAGCTCGGCCAGCGACTCGGGCCTGAGGTCGAGGCGAGGCTGGTACTTGCCGCGCTGGAGCAGGTCCACCGGAATGCGCGCCAGCTCATCGCTGCGCGGCGCGGACACGGGCGAGGCGGCCGGGCGCGCCTGTGCCTGCCCGAGCAATGCCTCGAGGCCGCGCCCCAAGCCACGTTTCTTGTCGGCCATCGGGAATCCCCAGCTGCCCGCCGCGCTGTGGCGCAGGCGTGGACGGTGAGTGTAGCCGCGCAATCGGGAAATGGGGACAGTCCCCACTTTCGCCGTAGCGCTACTCGGCTACCGGCTCCGGGAAGGGTGGCGCGCCCTTTTCCTCTTCCTCGCGGCGGATCATCTCGCCGGCGAGGGCGAGGTAGGCCAGCGCGCCGCGGGACTCCTTGTCGTGGAACATCACCGGCACGCCGAAGCTCGGCGCCTCGGCGAGGCGCACGTTGCGCGGGATGATGGTGCGGAAGACCTTCTCGCCGAAGTGCTCGATGAGCTGCGCCGCGACGTCGTTCGAGAGGTTGTTGCGCGGGTCGAACATCGTGCGCAGGATGCCCTCGATGGAAAGGCGCGGATTCACGCTGTCGCGCACCTGCTCGATGGTCGAGACGAGCCCCGACAGGCCCTCGAGCGCGTAGTACTCGCACTGCATCGGGATCAGCACGGAATCCGCCGCCGTGAGCGCATTGAGCGTGAGGATGTTGAGCGCCGGCGGGCAGTCGATGACGATCACGTCGTAGCGCTCGCGCAGGGGGGCGAGCGCCTGCTCGAGGCGATGCTCGCGGCCGGCCGGCGCGTTCAGCAGCTGCACCTCGGCGGCGGTGAGGTCCTGGTTGCCGGGCATGAGGTCGAAGCCGCCCGGGTCGACCGCGACGATTGCGGCCTCGGGCACGGCCTCGCCGAGCAGCACGTCCACGACGGAGCGCTCCAGCAGCCGCTTGTCCACGCCGCAGCCCATGGTGGCGTTGCCCTGCGGGTCGAGGTCGATCAGCAGCACCCGCCGGCGCGTTGCGGCGAGCGACGCGGCGAGATTCACGGCGGTGGTGGTCTTGCCGACCCCGCCCTTCTGGTTGGCGACTGCGATGACGCGCTTCATGGGGACGCGCAGATTGCAGCAGCGGCGTGCCGGCGTCCAGCGTGCGCTGCGCCACGGTCGCTATCCACTGCCTGTGCCTCGCGCGCCGGCGGGATCCGGCCGGGCCCCCGCTCCGCTCGCGCGGAAAGAAAACTCGCTCGCTCCGGGGGGCCACTGGCCACCTCGCCGGCGCGCGCATGACGTAACGTCCGATTCGGCACTGCCCGATTCGGGCTAAGCCCATCGCGCCCGCGCGAGGCACGGCGCTGATTCCGGCGGCGGCGCAGGCAAGACGTGGACAGCGCTCTAGGCGCGCGCCAGCTCGACCAGATGGCGCTCCGCCTCGAGGCCCGGCACGTCCAGGCGATGCACCGCGACCACCCGCCAGCCGCGCGGCACCGCCTCGAGCTCGGCCTCCGGGTACTGGCCCTTCATCGCGAGCATCCGCCCGTCGCGGGCGCACAGGTGGCCCGCGAAGCGGATGAACTCGTGCAGCTTGCCCAGCGCGCGGCACACGACAGTGTCGAATGGCCGTGGGGGTTTCCAGGCCTCCGCCCGGGAATTGACGACCTCGACGTTGTCGAGACCGAGCGCGGCCGCGGCATGCTCCACGAAACGTGCCTTCTTGGCCGTGGCCTCGACCAGCGTGAAGCGGCGCGCCGGGCTCACCACGGCGAGCGGCAGGCCCGGGAAACCCGGCCCGGTGCCGACGTCCGCGATGCGCTCACCCGCCAGGAAGGGCTGGACGGCCAGCGAGTCGAGCAGGTGCTTGCGCACCATCTCGGCCGGCTCGCGGATGGCGGTCAGGTTGAAGCGGCCGTTCCACTCCATCAGCTCGGCGACGAGACGCAGCAGCCGCACGCGCTGGTCAGGTGTGAGCGGCACGCCGAGCGCGGACGCGCCGGCCGCGAGCAGCGGGTCGAGCTCAGTCGCGGACACGGCTCAGCCCAGCACGTGCAGGCAGGACTCGTCCATCCAGCAGCGCAGGGCGCGGATCTCGAGGGCGCTGTCGAAGACGATCGTCGCGAAGATCTCGGTGACCGAGCCCGGCCCGTGCGGCGGCTCGGTGCGAAGCGTGTACTGCACCAGCGCCTCGTGGCCGCAGACGACGATGCGCCGCAGCGTCGTCTCGTAGGAAGCGCCTTCCGCGGCGAGGTGCGCCCAGTGCGCCTCGACGCGGTCCAGGCCCGCGACCGGCGGCGTGCCGACCGGATCCTCGAGCGCCGCGTGCGGCGAGAACAGGCGTCGGCGCGCGGCAAGGTCGCCGCTGCGCCAGGTGTCGAGGTAGCGCTCGACGCGGTCGACGATGGCCTCGCGTAGCTGGGCGGCGCACATGGCAGGCTCCCGGACACTGGGTGCCTCCATCGTGCCCGGAATGGCGCCCGCGTCAATCCGCGGGCGCCGCGCAGCCGCGGGACACTGCGGACTCAGCCGGGGCGGTGCCCCGCGAGGCGACGGACGAGGTTCTCGACTCGAACGGCGCCCTCCTCGGACCGCGCCAGCTCGATCGGTACCGCGCCCTCGAGGTCGGGGTTCGGCGTCATGAAGAACTGCTCGATGGCGTCCTGGTCCTCCCAGAGGGACTCGACCAGGTCGATCACCCGCGCCAGCGGACCGGTGGCGGCAATCTTCTCCTCGCGGTACATGGCAACCTCCCGGGTGACTCAGCCAATCTCGACGACGGTCCGCCCGCTGACGCGGCCCTGGAGGTACTCCGGGAATGCGGCGGGCAGCTCGTCGAAACCTATCGTCCTCGAAACGAGACTACCGAAATTCCGGGGCCGCAGGTCTGTGGAAATCCGCTGCCAGATCGCGAGCCTGAGCTCCCGCGGCGTGGCCGACGAGTTGATGCCCAGCAGGTTGACGCCGCGCAGGATGAACGGCATGACCGTGGTCTCGAGCTTCGGGCTGCCGGCGAGGCCGATGCTCGCGATATTGCCCCAGTAGTCCACGGTGCGGGTGAGCCAGGCGAGCATGTCGCCGCCGACATTGTCCACCGCGCCGGCCCACAGCGCGGTCTCGAGCGGGCGCCTGCCGTAGTCGATGTCCTGCCGGCGCAGGATGCGTGCTGCGCCGAGCTCCGTGAGCCAGGCGTCTCGCTCCGGCTTGCCGCTCACCGCGACGACCTCGTAGCCGCGCCCGGCGAGCATGTGCACCGCGATGCAACCGACGCCGCCCGTCGCGCCGGTGACGATCACCGGACCCTTGTGCGGTGCCTGCCCGTTGTGCTCCATGCGGTGGATGGCGAGCGCGGCCGTGAAGCCGGCGGTGCCGAGCGCCATCGCATCATGCATCGAGATGCCCGCAGGCAGCGGGATTACCGAGTCGGCCGCGACGCGCGCCAGCTCGGAATATCCGCCGTCGAAGGTCTCGCTCAGGTTGCAGCCGGTCACCAGCACCTCGTCGCCCGGCGCATAGCGGCGGTCCGCGGAGGAGATCACCTCGCCGGCGAGATCGATGCCGCCATTCAACGGGTAGCTGCGCAGGATCCGGCCGGCCCCGGTGGCCGCGAGCGCGTCCTTGTAATTGATGCTCGAGAAGCGGACGCGGATCACCACCTCGCCGGGGGTGAGGTCGTCCACCGTGAGGCGCTCGAAGCCGGCGACGATGCGCCCGTCGACCTGGTGGATGCGAAACGCCTTGAACGCGTCCATGATGCGCTCCCGCTGCAGCTGTGAAGGGTGACAGGCTCGCGGGCGCCGCGAGGACCTGTCAAGCCGCGCGGTCGAGCCAGTGCTCGAGGCCCTGCACGTTGAGCGCCACGTCGCCGTCGAGAACCGCATGGCGCTCGGCGCGATCGCCCGCATAGCCGTGCTCGTCGAGCCAGACCGAGAGCAGGCGGAACATCTCCTCCTGCAGGCGCGCGGTCCGGTCCGGTGCGCGAGCGAGGCCGCGGGCCAGGCGCACGAACGCGGTCACGCGCTGCTTGAGCTCGCGCCCGAGCCGTTCGACCTCGGTGATCTCGCCGTAGTGCGTGAGGTAGATCGCCTGCGGGCGGTACGACAGGATCCGGTCCACCGAGGCGATCAGCGCGTCGGGGTCGAAGTGGACCGGCGTGGTCGTCGGCAGGATGAAGGCGCGCCCGCCCACGTCGAAGTCCCGGTAGGACAACCCGAAGGTGTCGCCCGTGAACATGCGGCGGTGGTCGAGGTCCGCGATGCAGTAATGGTGCAGCGCATGGCCCGGGGTGTGCAGGAGCTCCAGCGTCCGCCGGCCGAGCGAGATCCGCTCGCCGTCGCCGGCGACGTGCACGCGCTCCTCCGCAACCGGCACGATCTCGCCATAGAGCGCGTGGTAGCGCTCCTCGCCGTAGACGACGATGGAACCGGCGATCAGCTTCGCCGGGTCGACGAGGTGGCGCGCGCCGCGCGGGTGGATGACACAGCGGGCATTAGGCAAGAGGCGCATCAGCGCGCCCGCGCCGCCGGCGTGGTCGAGGTGCACGTGGGTGATGAGGACCCAGTCGACCTGCGCGGGCGCGACGCCGAGCGCCTCGAGGGCTGCCAGCAGCCGCGGCACCGAGTGAGTCGTGCCGGTGTCCACGAACGCCGCGCGGCCGTCGTCCAAGACGACGTGGCTCGCATCGAAGCGCGGCCGCCAGTAGCCGGTGTCGACGGCCGTGATGCCGTCTGCGTAGCGGGTCAGTTCAGGGACGATGCCCATGCCAGCCCCGCGGCAACGGCGCTCAGCGGGCGCGCGGGGTGTACAGGCCAGGCTGGCGCGCGAAGTACGCGGCGAGTGCGCGGATGTCCGCGTCGGTGAGCGTCGCCGCGAAGCCATTCATGATGGCGTTCTGGCGCTTGCCCGAGCGGTAGTCGCGCAGGGCCTGGCGCAGGTAGTCCTCGTGCTGGTCCGCGAGCGTCGGGTACTCCGGCAGGATCCCGACGCCGTCCGTCCCGTGGCAGGCCATGCAGGCCATGCCGGCCGCGGGCATCGTGCCGACGGGCGTGGCGCCCGACGTCACCGGCTCCGGGCCTTCGAAGTAAGCGGCGATGTCGGCCTTGTCCTGGTCCGACAGCGTGGCCGCGAGGCCGCGCATGGTGGGATGCCAGCGCGCCTTGGCCTCGTACTCGGCGAGGGCGGCGATCATGTAGGCGGCGTGCTGGCCGCCGAGCTTCGGCACGGAGTAGTTCGGGTAGGCGTTCTTGTGGTTCTCGATGCCGTGGCAGCCCATGCAGGTGTAGGCCAGCTTGCGGCCGCGCTCGGGATCACCACTCGCCTGGGCCACCGCGGGCAGCAGGAAGGCGGCCGACAGGATGAGGGCCGACAGGCCGGTTGCCGCGGGTCTCGACGCCATGAACGAACTCTCCGGTCGCAGGGGCGCCCGGGGTCGGGCGCAAGCGGTCGGCAATACTACGGTCCGGGCCCGCAGAATTCCACCCGGGAGGTCCGTGGCCTCGGCGCTCAGAGCGCCTCGGCGATGTCGGTCCTCAGGCCGTTGTCCTCCGGGCGGGTGGTGGGCGGATAGCGGCGCAGCACCCGGCCGTCGCGGCCGATCAGGAACTTCTCGAAATTCCACTCGATATCGCCCGGAAAACCGTTGGCCGGGTCCGTGAGCCAGCCATACAGCGGATGCCGGCCGGAGCCGTTGACCTCGAGCTTCTCGCTCATGGGGAAAGTGACCCCGTAGGTGGCCGAGCAGAAGGACTGGATCTGCTCCGGCGTCCCGGGCTCCTGGCTGCCAAACTGGTTGCAGGGGAAGCCGACCACCGTGAAGCCCTCGGCCGCGAGCTCCTCCTGCAGCCGCTCCAGGCCTGCATACTGCGGCGTCAGGCCGCAGCGGCTCGCGACGTTGACCGCCAATACGACCTTGCCCGCGACTCCGGCGAGCAGGCCGGGCCTGCCGTCGAGGGAAGACAGCTCGAAGTCGAAGAAGCTGCTCATGGTGCCTCCGTCCGTGCGCCCGCTTGCGGCCGGGCAGCCATGATGCATCATGGCGGCTCCGCCGCTCCAGCCACGGCCCCGCAATGACCACCCTCGGCACCCCGCTCTCACCCGGCGCCACGCGCCTGATGCTGCTCGGCAGCGGCGAACTCGGCAAGGAGGTGGCCATCGAGGCGCAGCGCCTCGGCGTCGAGGTCATCGCGGTGGACCGCTATGCGAACGCGCCGGCGATGCAGGTCGCGCACCGCGCCCACGTGATCGACATGCTCGACCCCGCCGCGCTGCGCGCGCTCATCGAGCACGAGCGCCCAGCGCTCGTGGTGCCGGAGATCGAGGCGATCGCAACCGCCGAACTCGTCAGCCTAGAGGCGGAGGGCCAGCGCGTGATCCCGACGGCGCGCGCCGCGCGCCTGACCATGGACCGCGAGGGCATCCGCCGTCTCGCCGCCGAGCAGCTCGGCCTGCCGACCTCGCCCTACCGCTTCGCCGACGACGAGGTCTCCTACCGCGAAGCGGTGCGCGCGCTCGGCCTGCCCTGCGTGGTGAAACCCGTGATGAGCTCCTCCGGCAAGGGCCAGAGCCTGGTGCGGAGCGAGGCCGACGTGACGAAGGCCTGGGCCTACGCCCAGTCCGGCGGCCGCGCGGGCGCCGGCCGGGTCATCGTGGAGGGGTTCATCGCCTTCGATTACGAGATCACGCTGCTCACCGTACGCCACTCGGGCGGCACATCATTCTGCGAGCCCATCGGGCACCTGCAGGTGGACGGCGACTATCGTGAATCTTGGCAGCCACAGCCCATGAGCGCGGCCGCTCTCGCCGAGTCGCAGCGCATCGCCGCTGCCGTCACGGCCGAGCTGGGTGGCGCGGGCATATTCGGCGTCGAGCTGTTCGTGCAGGGCGACCAGGTCTGGTTCAGCGAGGTCAGCCCGCGGCCGCACGACACCGGGCTCGTCACGCTCATTTCGCAGGACCTGAGCGAGTTCGCCCTGCACCTGCGCGCGATCCTCGGCCTGCCGATCCCCGCGATCCGCCGCCACGGTCCCGCCGCCTCCTGCGCGGTGCTGCTGGGAGGCGAGTCCTCGAACGTCAGCTTCGGCGGCCTTGAGGCCGCGCTGGCCGCGCCCGACACGGCGCTGCGCCTCTTCGGCAAGCCGGAAGTGCGCGGCAGGCGGCGGATGGGCGTGACGCTCGCGCTCGGCGTGGACGTGGACGAGGCGCGCTCGAAGGCACGGACCGCGGCGGCCGCAGTCGTCGCGGACGCGCGCCTCGGCTGACCGTCCCGGCGAGGCCGCCGGGACGGTTCCCGCCGTCAGTCGGCGGCGGAGGCGGCGGCCTGGGCCAGGCGGATGCTGCCCGAACCGGTCTTTATCTTGCCGCGGTGCGTACCCGCACCCAGCGTGACCTCCGCGGCCCGGCGGCCGTCGCGGCGCAGGTCGGCGCCGGGCACGTTCGCCTCGATGCTGCCCGAGCCTACGCCCATGGTGATGCGCATGTCGGGCCACGCGCTCGCGGCAATGCTCACGCCGCCCGAGCCGGTGTCCACGTCGAGCCGTTCGAGACCCGAGAGGTCACCCTCGATGCGCACGCTGCCGGAACCCGTGTCTGCCTCTAGGCTGCGCACGGCGCTGAGGCCGGTCAGCGTTACCCCGCCGGAGCCGGTGTCGGCGCTCACCGACCCGGCAAACTCGCGGACCTCGATTCCGCCGCTGCCAGTGTCGGCGTCGACCGACCCGCTGCCGCGCAGGATGCGCACGGCGCCCGATCCCGTGTCGGCGCTGATCTCGCAGGTGCAGTCCACGATGCTGATCTCGCCACTGCCGGTATCGGCCTCCACCTTGCCTTCGTGGCTCGCCACCGCGATGGCGCCACTGCCGGTGTCGGCCTCGAGCGAGCCGCGGCCGTCGCGCGAGGCGATGCTGCCGCGCGCGGTGTCGAGCGAGAGATCCGCGCTGACGCCGCGCGCCTCGATCGGCCCGAGGCGGTTGTTGACCGACAGCTTCGTGGACTCGGGCACGCGGACCTTGAGGTCCACGCGGACTTTCACTGCCTTGCGCGCGTCGGCGCTGATCTCGCGCCGCTGGCCGAGGTAGTCCACATAGCTGCGGCCGAAGAATGACGATCTCGCCGCGCGCTCGTCGTAGACGACCGCGAAGCGGTCCTTGGGCAGCAGCACCTGGAAGGTGGACTCTGCGCCGGCGTCCTGGCTGCGGAAATCCACGGCGCGCGCCAGCGCGTCGGCCTCGCCATCGCTGCCTGCCTCGGTGGTGACGCTGGCCGTCACGTGGAAGCCCCCGTCGGTGGCCGGCTCGATCGTGACGCTGCCGATCAGGTTGTCCAGCTCCAGGCGGGCGTCCGGCGCCGGCTTGAACTGCCAGGCGCGGGTCGCGGTGGCCGTGGCGGCATGTGAATCGAAGGCGATGAGCGCGGCGGCGCACAGCAGCGGCGCGGCAAGGATGCGGGTTGCAGACATGGTCCGGTCCTCCTGGGCCCGCCGGGCCCGAATCAGGTGTTCTCGTCGCGGTAGCGGCGCAGCGAGATGGCGGCTCCGAGAAGTGCGGCCCCCACCACGAGGCCCGCGATGGTCCCTGGCGACGCGATGAAGTCCACGAGGCGCTCGAGCATGGCGCTCGCCGTGCCCGGCAGGTTGTCGGAGTCGATCACGATGCCCGGAGCGTTGCTCGAGTCGCTGCCGAGCGCCTTGAAGGGGCCGAACAGGCGCCAGACGAGGAAGTCCCCGAGGTAGTCCGTACCCGTCGCGATGCGCTCGAGCACCACCCCGGCCACGGGCGGAACGACGCCCCACAGGAAGGGGGCCTTCGGCGCCCAGGCGGAGGCGAGCAGCAGGTAGGCCACGAGCGGCGAGTACCACAGGACGCTGATCACGACGATCAGGCCCGCGGTGGACGCACCGGCCAGCAGTGCCCGGGGATCCCACATCAGCCCGGCCGGGTCGCCCGCGAGCGCCAGCTTGATCGAGCCCCCGGCGGCGACCACGAGCTGCGCGAGCAACGTCGCGCAGAAGGCCACCAGCGGGATGATCACCGCAGCCGTCACGAACTTGGCCAGCACGGTCTCGACGTCCGACAGCGGCAGCGACTTCCAGAACAGCACGCTGCGGTCGCGCCGGTCCGAGTAGAGCGCGTCGAGCGCGTAGAAGAAGGCGATGGAACCGAGCACGATGGACATGAGCACACCGAGCATCGAGTAGACGACGGCGACCAGCGCGGTGCGCTTCTCCTCCGGCAGCAGGGACAACAGGGTGCCGCCCTCGCCGCGCTCGAGGCGCTCCAGGGCGACGTCCGCCCGGTCGCCGAACTCCTTCTCGATCTCGATGCGGAGTTTCTCCCGCTCGTCGACCGAGAGTTCGCTGATCCTGCCGGTACGGTCGACGCTCACGTCGCCGAGGTTGATGTTGCCGGTGACCGCCACCACCGCCAGCAGCGCGAGCACGACGACGGGCGCGATCCAGATCGCACGGTGTTCCCAGAGTTCTCGGCGGATCAGCCAGATGAATCGGTTCATGACCGGGCTCCCTGGATGATGGCGACGAACAGGTCGGCAACCGACGGCACGCCGGTGTCGCCGAGGCGCGCGAGTGTCTCGCGCGGCACGTCGCGGAAGAGCATCTGCGTACGGCCGAGGCCACCCCTCTCGGCGATCGGCTTCAGCGCCCGTGCTGCCTCGACCTGGTCCGGCCGCACGGCGAGCTGCACGTAGCGTTCCTGCAGGTCCTCCATCGCCGCGTCTAGGACGATCCGGCCGCGATCGATGAACAGGAGGTCGGTCAGGATGTGCTCGACCTCCTCCACCTGGTGGGTCGTGACGACGATGGTGCGCTGGCCGTCGAAGTACTCCGACAGCAGGGTGTCGTAGAACTGCTTGCGCATCAGCAGGTCGAGGCCGAGCGTCGGCTCGTCGAGCACCAGCAGCTTCGCGTCCACCGCCATCACGAGCGACAGGTGCAGCTGGGTGATCATGCCCTTCGAGAGTTCCTTGACCCGGCTGTCGCGCTTGATGTCGGTGCGGGACAGGAACTGCTCGCAGACCTCGCGGCGGAAACGCGGGTGCGTGGCGGCCATGAAGTCCAGCAGCTGGCGCACGCGAATCCAGCGCGGAAGCACCGCGACGTCGGCGATGAAACACACGTCCTGCATGATGCTGTGACGGTGCGTATAGGGATTCTGGCCCAGCACGGTCAGCTCGCCCTCGAAGCGGCTCAGCCCGAGGATGGCCTTGAGAGCGGTGGTCTTCCCGGCGCCGTTCGGGCCGATCAGGCCGACGATGCGGCCTTCCGGCACCGTGAACGACACACCGTCGAGCGCGCGGGTAGGGCCGAAGCGCTTGGCGAGGCCGCGTGCCTGAATGAGGTCAGTCACCCTGGTTCTCCTCTGCGGTTCCCGCGCGGGTGGGGGCGAGCGTGGTGGGCTGGGCGGGCGGTGCGCTGGCGGCGGCGGCCAGCAGTTCGGCGGCGTCGAGCCCGAGCCGCTGGATCGTGGCGGCGACTTTCGGCCACTCCTCCTCGAGGAACCGCTGGCGCTCGCCCTTCAGCAGGGCGCGACGGGCGCCCTCGCTGACGAACATCCCGCGGCCGCGGCGCTTCTCCACGAGCTGCTCGTCCACGAGCTGCTGGTAGCCCTTCAGCACCGTGAGCGGGTTGAGCCGGTACTCGGCGGCGACGCTGCGCACCGAGGGCAGCGGGTCGCCGTCGGCGAGCGCGCCCTCCAGGATCATGGCCACGACCCGGTCCCGCAGCTGGCGGTAGATGGGCTGGCTTTCGTTCCAGTTGTCGGTGTCCATCGGCAGCGCCATGTGAGTTGGCCTAATACACCACTAGCGTAGCAGATCAGTTTCTCGGGGCCCGGCGGCCTGGGGCCGCCGGGATCCCCGTGGGCTCAGCCCTGCGTGTCTGCCGCGGCGTCCGCGCCGGCGGTGGCGACGGACACCTCGCGGCGGCCCACCACCACCAGCTCCGGCAGCCGCGGCAACTCGCCCGCGAAGCGCGCCGGGGACAGGCGGCTGGCCGTCACCTCGATCTCGGGGAACACGACCTGGGCGATCTCAGCCTCTGCGACCGGCACCAGTTCGCCGATCTCGACGACACCGCGAGGCAGGGAGGCCCTGTCGGCCTGATCCACTGCCAACCCGGCGAAGCCCACCACGGCGACGGCTGCGAACGCGCTGAAGATCCGGCGGGTGGATTCGTTCATCATGGTGAACATGTGTGTCTCCTTCCTTCCTCTCTCGTAACCCTGCACATCGACCTGAAGTAGTGATGTGCTCCTCTGGTGTTGTAGTGAACTATAACACCGATGTGAATGCAAGCCCTTTTTTGCTTCGCCTCTTACCTAGACAGCGAAGGTCAATAGATTCAGTGACTTAGGGAAGCATGGCCCGCCGTGCGGTGGATTTGGGTGGACCCGTGGCAGGCGGCACCCTCTGGAATTGCGCCATTCGCGGCAACGCCGGCTCATCCTGGACAGCCCGGAGTTGGCGAAGCGGGGCAATTGCTAGAATCGCGCCGCTTCCCAATCCACCCACAGAGAGTGCTTTCACTGATGAAGAAGCCAGTCACGGTCACCATCACCGGCGCAGCCGGCCAGATCGGCTATGCGCTCGCCTTCCGCGTCGCCTCCGGCCAGATGCTCGGCGCCGACCAGCCGGTCAACCTGCACCTGCTCGAGATCACGCCGGCGCTCGGCGCACTGAACGGCGTGGTGATGGAGCTCGCCGACTGCGCGTTCCCGACGCTCAACCGCATCGTGCCGACGGACGATGCCCGCGTGGCCTTCCGCGACTGCGATGTCGCGCTGCTCGTGGGCGCGCGGCCGCGCGGGCCCGGCATGGAGCGCAAGGACCTGCTGCTCGCGAACGCCCAGATCTTCTCGGCGCAGGGCAAGGCGATGAACGAGGTCGCGAGCCGCGACATCCGTGTGCTCGTCGTCGGCAATCCTGCGAACACCAACGCGCTCATCGCGGCGAGCAACGCGCCCGACCTGCCGCGCGCGAACTTCACCGCGATGATGCGGCTCGACCACAACCGCGCGAAGTCGCAGCTCGCGGAGAAGACCGGTGCGCACGTCAACGACATCAGGCGCATGATCGTGTGGGGCAACCACAGCGCGACGCAGTATCCCGACCTCTCCCAGTGTGTCGTGGCCGGCAAGGCCGCGAAGTCGCTGGTGGACGACGCCTGGTACCGCGAATACTTCATTCCGACCGTGCAGCAGCGCGGCGCTGCGATCATCAAGGCCCGCGGCGCATCGTCCGCGGCCTCGGCCGCCTCCGCGGCGATCGATCACATCCACGACTGGGTGCTCGGCACGCCGGACGGCGACTGGGTCAGCATGGCGATCCCCTCCGACGGCAGCTACGGCATCGCGGAGGGCGTGATCTACTCCTACCCGGTGACCTGCAGCGGCGGCCGCTACAGCATCGTGCAGGGACTGCCCATCGACGCGTTCAGCCGCGAGCGGATGGACGCGACGCACCGCGAGCTACTCGAGGAGCGCGACGGGGTGAAGGACCTGCTCTGATACGACCATGCTTTGCGCCGGCGCCCGGGGCGGCGCCGGCGTGACGCGCGTCTCGTCCACCGCCTCGCGCGCCCGTCCCGCACTTGAAAACTGTGACGTGGCTCCGCGGTCCGCAAGGGCCGATGACATAACCATGTCATCCGCGTGGACAGATCACTGGCCGGGGTATGACGAATCACCGCTTCCTGCGCACGGAGACCATGCGGCTGGCCGAGCTCCAGCTGCGTGACCTCGTGCATACGCCGCTCGAGGCGCGCTTCAACCGCCTCGCACGGCTGGCCAGGGAGGCCCTGGGGGTCCGGGCCGCGGCGGTCAGCTTCTTCGACCTCGAGCGGGAGTGGTTCAAGGCCGTGGCGGGATGGAACGTCAGCGAGCTGCCCCGCGCGCGCAGCCTCGCTGCGCGCCTTCTCGACGCGGGCGTTCCCGTCCTTATCGGCGACACCCGGCTCGATGAGCGCACGCGCGGCCACGCGCTGGTCACGGGCGCGCCCGCCTTCCGCTTCTGCGCTGCGTACCCGCTGAAGGACTCATTCGACAACCTGCTCGGAGCCGTCGCCGCCTACGACAGCGAGCCCCGAGCCGCGCCGGCCTCGCTGGCTCGGACCCTCGAGGACCTCGGGCAGCTGGCCCAGCGCGAGATTTTCATCTCCGAACTCGGTGCCGCTCAGGAAGTGCTGCTCGAGAAGCTCGACGCCAGCCGCCGGCACGCGTTGCTCGACGAGCTGACGCGCCTGTGGAACCGCCGCGGCGGCCTGACGCTGCTCGAGAAGATGCTCAAGGAATCGCCGCGCGGCGAGCGCGTCGGCCTTTGCGTGGTGGACGTGGACAACTTCAAGTCGATCAACGACCGGTTCGGTCACGCCACCGGCGACGCCGTGCTGAGGCGCGTGGCGACTGTCCTCGTGGACAGCATCCGCCCGAGCGATATCGCGTGCCGGCTGGGCGGTGACGAGTTCCTGCTGGTGCTGCCCGGCCTCGGTAGCGCCGAGATCGGCGCGGTGCTCGAGCGCATTCGGGCGGACAATCGGGCGATGTCCGTGCCGACGCGTGCCGGGATGGCCGAGGTGACGCTGAGCGTCGGCGGCCTCGCTTATTCAGTCTCCGCCGCCTGCTCGGCCGAGGCACTCCTGCACCAGGCCGACGAGGCGCTCTATCGGGCCAAGACGGAGGGCCGTAACCGCGCCGTCGTGATGGAGTCTCCGCGCGCAGCCTGAGCGAGGGTTTCGCCGTGATTTTGCGTCGCAAAAGTCCGGGGCTCGCGCCTCCACCCACTTCCTGTCGCTGCTAGGGTGTACACCCTAATCCGGGCCCGCATCCTCCAAAGGGACATGGACTGGCGCCCAACGCAGGCGCCGAAAGGAGTGCCGCCATGCTGTCGGTCCTGTGGTTCCTCGTCTTCCTCGCTGCGGTCCTGTGGCTCGCCTATACACGGCGCAGCCTCGCCACCGCCACGATCACCCTCGGCGCCCTGCTCGTCACCTACTCGGTGCTCGGCGAGGCGGCAGGCTGGTGGAAGGTGGTGCTGTGGTTGGCGTTCGCGCCGCTCGCGCTGCTCAACGTCACGCCGCTGCGCGTACGCTTCCTGACCCGGCCGTTCCTGCGCACCTACAAGCGGCTGCTGCCGGCGATGTCCTCCACCGAGCGCGAGGCGCTCGAGGCCGGGACCGTATGGTGGGACGGCGAGCTCTTCACCGGCAGCCCCGACTGGAAGAAGCTGCTCGATGCAGCCCCGCCGCAGCTGTCGGCCGAGGAAAAGGCCTTCCTCGACGGGCCCTGCGACGAGCTGTGCCGGATGGTCGACGAATGGGACATCACCCACCGCCGCGCCGACCTGCCGCCGGAGGTCTGGGACTTCCTCAAGAGGAGAGGCTTCTTCGCGATGATCATCCCGAAGAAGTACGGCGGGCTCGGCTTCTCGGCCTACGGCCACTCCTGCGTGCTGACCAAGATCGCGAGCCGCAGCAGCACGGTCGCTGCGACGGTCGCGGTGCCGAACTCGCTCGGACCCGCCGAGCTGCTGCTGCACTACGGCACCGAGGAGCAGAAGGACTGGTACCTGCCCAGGCTTGCCCGCGGCGAGGAAGTCCCCTGCTTCGGCCTGACCGCACCGCGCGCAGGCTCCGACGCGGCCTCGATCCCGGACACCGGAATCGTCTGCAGGGGCATCTACCAGGGCAGGGAGGTGCTGGGCCTTCGGCTGAATTTCTCCAAGCGCTACATCACGCTCGCGCCGGTGGCGACGGTCATCGGCCTCGCCTTCCGCATGTTCGACCCGGACAAGCTGCTCGGCGACAAGGCGGACCTCGGCATCACCTGCGCGCTGATCCCGCGCAGTACGCCGGGGATCACGATCGGCCGGCGGCACTTCCCGCTCAACGTGCCGTTCCAGAACGGCCCGGTGGCCGGCAAGGACGTGTTCGTGCCGCTCGACGCGATCATCGGCGGGCCGAAGATGGCCGGCCAGGGCTGGCGCATGCTGGTGGAGCAGCTGTCGGTCGGCCGCTGCATCTCGCTGCCGTCGAATGCGACCGGCGGGGCGAAGGGCGCGGTGTACTCCACCGGCGCCTACGCGCGCATCCGCCGGCAGTTCAACATGCCGGTCGGCAAGTTCGAGGGCGTCGAGTCCGTCATCGCACGCATGGCCGGCTACACCTACATCATGGATGCCGGCCGCTCGGTGACGACCGGCGCCATCGACGGCGGCGAGAAGCCCTCGGTGCCGTCGGGCATCCTCAAGTACCACGTCACCGAGTTCGGCCGGATCGTGGCTAACGACGCCATGGACGTGCAGGGCGGCAAGGGCATCTGCCTCGGCCCGAAGAACTATCTGGGCCGCGGTTACCAGATGGTGCCCGTGGGCATCACGGTCGAGGGCGCCAACATCCTCACCCGCAGCCTCATCATCTTCGGGCAGGGCGCCGTGCGCTGCCACCCCTGGGTGCGCAAGGAGATGGAGGCGGCACGCGACCCGGACCGTGCCCGTGCCGTCGCGGCCTTCGACTCGGCGCTGATGGGCCACATCGGCTTCACGATCTCGAACGCCGTGCGCTCGCTGATCCAGGCCCTCACGCTTTCGCGGATCGCCAGAGCGCCCGTGGACGGGCCGACCGCGCGCTACTTCGAGCACATCGACCGCTTCAGCGCGTCGTTCGCCTTTGCCTCGGACGTCGCGATGCTCGCGCTCGGCGGATACCTCAAGAAGAAGGAGAGCCTCTCGGCGCGCCTCGGCGATGTGCTCTCCTGCCTGTACCTCGCCTCGATGGTGCTGAAGCACCACCACAACCAGGGCCGGCCGGAGGCTGACCTGCCGTATGTCGAGTACGCCTGCCGTACGCTCCTCTACAAGGCCCAGGAACAGCTGCACGGCTTCCTTCGCAACTTCCCGGTGCGCCCGCTCGCAACCTTCATGCGCGTGTTCATCTTCCCGCGCGGCCTGACCTACTCCGCGCCGAGCGACCGGCTCGGGCGCAAGGTCGCCGAGCTGGTGACCATGGCCAGCGAGTCGCGCGAGCGGCTCTGCGCGGGCGTGTACCGGACGCTCGAGCCGACCAACCATCTCGGCCTCGTCCAGGAGGCGATGGTGCTCGCGATCGCGGCCGAGCCGATCGAGAAGCGCATCCGCGTGGAAGGCGTGAAGACCGGCAAGGTCACGGCGCTCGATCTGCCCGGGCAGATCCGCGAGGCCCTCGCCGTCGGGATCATCACCGAGGCCGAGGCGGCGCAACTGCGCGAGTACGACCGCAAGGTCATGGACATCGTCCACGTGGACGACTTCGACGCGCGCGAGCTGGCGGCCATGCCGGCGGAACCGGCGGCGCGGCCGGGCTACTCGGCGCAGGTTGCCTGACGACAGCCGGGCTGGCCGACCCCCTCCGGCCGGCCCTGTCGGGGGAAATGGGGACCGTTCCCCATTTCCCCTTTTTTCGCCCCTTCAGCCACAGGCATTGCTGGGAAGTCTGCTGCCTCCAGCCTCAAGCCTCGAAGCAGGGCATGTCCCCGGTTCCTGTCCCGCTTCGGTAAGCGCTAACGAGAATCGTTTGCGTTCTGCGTATCATCCTCGCAGCGCTCGAAAGCCATGACCCACGCTGTCCCATCCCGCGCAGCTTCCCCCGAGGTTGCCCTTGCCGAGCTCGAGGTCGGCGAGCGGGCCGTGGTCGCTCGGCTGCGTGACTCGCGGGAGAGCCTCGGCGACGAGGTGCACTCGACGCTGGCGCAACGACTGCTGGAGCTGGGATTCATCCCGGGCGAGCCGGTCGAGGTCGTGGGCAGCATCTGGCCCGGCGCCGACCCGATGGCCGTGCGCCTCGGCCGCAGCCTGTTCGCGCTGCGCCGGTGCGAGGCGGCTGCGGTGCTCGTCACGCGCGAGGAGGCGCGCGCATGAACGCCCATGCCGCCGGCGCCGAGCTGCGCCTGGCCCTCGTGGGCGTGCCGAACTGCGGCAAGACGGCGCTGTTCAACCGCCTCACCGGCAGCCACCAGAAAGTCGCGAACTACGCGGGCGTCACGGTCGAGCGCAAGGAAGGGCGCTTCGTCGGCGCGAGCGGGCGCCGCTATCGGCTGCTGGACCTGCCCGGCGCGTACAGCCTGACGCCCACCTCGCTCGACGAGGCCATCACCCGCGATGCCGTGCTCGGCCGGCTGGCGGGCGAGGCGCCGCCCGAGGTGATCGTCTGCGTCGTGGATGCCACCAACCTCCGGCTGAACCTGCGCCTCGTGCTCGAGCTGAAGGCGCTGGGGCTGCCGCTCGTCGTCGCGCTCAACATGAGCGACATCGCGCGTGCCCGCGGCTACCACGTCGACCGCCAGGCACTCGCGCGAGAGCTGGAACTACCCGTGGTGGAGACCGTGGCCGTCGCGGCCGGCGGCGCGCACGCGCTCGTCGAGGAGCTCGACCGCCGTGAGGTCCCGCCTCCAAGGGGCGCCCTGAGCTATCGCGACCCGACGCCGACGGAAGTGGTCGACACGCAGCGCGAGGCGAGACGCATCCTCGGGACCACCGGCTACCGCGAGCCGGCGCGTCAGCGCGCGCTGACGCTCCTGGATGCGGTCGTCCTCCACCCGGTCGCCGGGCTCGCCATGCTCGCGGTGCTGCTGTTCGCCATCTTCCAGGCCGTGTTCAGCTGGGCCGCCGCGCCGATGGGCCTGATCGACGCAGGCGTGGCGCGAATGGGCGAATGGCTGACCCTCGTCCTGCCTGCAGGGCCGCTGCAGAGCCTTCTGGTGGACGGCGTCATCGCAGGCGCCGGCAGCGTGCTCGTGTTCCTGCCGCAGATCCTGATCCTGTTCCTGTTCATCCTCGCGCTGGAGGAGAGCGGCTACCTGCCGCGCGCAGCCTACCTGCTCGACCGGCTCATGGGCGGCGTGGGCCTGTCCGGCCGCGCCTTCATCCCGCTGCTGTCGAGCTTCGCCTGCGCGGTGCCGGGCATCATGGCGACCCGCACGATCCCGAACGTCCGCGACCGGATGGCGACCATCCTGATCGCGCCGCTGATGACCTGCTCGGCGCGCCTGCCGGTGTATGCGCTGCTCATCGGCGCCTTCATCCCCGTGCAGGCCGTCGGGCCCTTCAATCTCCAGGGCCTGGTACTGTTCTCACTGTACTTCGCCGGCGTGATCTCGGCGCTCGCCGTGGCCGCCGTGCTCAAGCGAACGACGCTCAAGGCGAGCTACCACCCGCTGCTGCTCGAACTGCCGGAGTACCACTGGCCCAGCCCGAGGAACCTCGCCATCGGCCTGTGGGAGCGCGCGCGGGTCTTCCTGCGTCGTGTCGGCACCATCATCCTCGCGCTGATGGTGGTGCTGTGGTTCCTGTCGAGCTACCCGGCGCCGCCGCCGGGTGCGGACATGCCGCCCATCTACTACAGCATCGCCGGAATCATCGGACGCGGCCTCGAGGTGCTGCTGGCGCCGGTCGGCTTCAACTGGCAGATCTCGATTGCGCTCGTGCCGGGCCTCGCGGCACGCGAGGTCGCCGTCGGCGCGCTCGGCACCGTGTACTCGCTGTCGGTAACCGACGAGACGGCCGTTGCGACGCTGGCGCCGATCATCTCGGGCAGCTGGAGCCTCGCGACCGCACTCGCGCTGCTCGCGTGGTACGTGTTCGCGCCGCAATGCCTGGCCACGATCGCGGTCGTGAAGCGCGAGACGGCGGGCTGGCGCTATCCGCTCGCCATGACCGCGTACCTCTTCGGCCTCGCCTACGCGGCGGCCTTCGTCACCTACCGCGTCGCGCTCGCGCTGGGAGGCTGAGCATGTGGCAGCACGTCGCCGTCCTCGCCATCGTGCTCGCCAGCGCTGCCTACGCCGCCTGGTCGCTGCTGCCGGCGACGTCCCGCTGGCGGCTG
>JBBINN010000017.1:0-26531 GCA_037443885.1 Gammaproteobacteria bacterium
ACCCCCTGGTTCACTGGCTGACCCAGCTGCGTAATCAGGAACAGGAATGTCCCCGGTGCTCACGCCCTGGCTGCTGGCCCTGTACGCCGTCGCCTTCCTGGGCGCGCTGTTCGCGCTCGCCTACTGGGGCGACCGTACCGCGGCGGCTGGCCGCGTACCGCAGTTCGCCGGCTGGGTCTACGTCCTGTCGCTCGCCGTCCACTGCACGTCCTGGGCGTACTACGGCACGGTCGGCCAGGCGGCGAGCGTGGGCTGGGCGCTGCCGCCGACCTACATTGGCGTAATGGCGCTGTACCTGCTGCTGCCGGCGGTGCTGTACAAGCTGATCACCGTCAGCCAGCGCGAGCGCATCTCCTCGGTGGCGGACTTCGTCGCCGCGCGCTTCGGCCGCGACCGGTCGCTCGCGGTCGCCGTGACGCTGATCGCGACCTGCGGCGTCATCCCCTACATCGCGCTGCAGCTGAAGGCGATCGACCTGTCCTTCACGGCGCTCGCGCTGCCCGCCGCCGCCGGCGAGCCGGCTGGCGACACCTCGCTGTACGTGACCGCCGTGCTCGCCGCCTTCGCAATACTGTTCGGCGCGCGGCACGTGGATGCCACCGAGCACCACCCCGGAATGATGGTGGCGCTGGCTTTCGGCTCGGCGCTGAAACTTGCGGCCTTCGTCGCGGTCGGCCTGTTCGTCACCTTCGGCCTGTTCGACGGCTTCGGCGATCTCGCGGCCCAGGCCGCGGCGATCGAGGGCCTCGAGGCTGCGCGCGAGGCGCAGTCGTCGACGGCCCGCTACCTCGCGCTCGCGGTGCTCGGGTTCTGCGCCATCTTCTGCCTGCCCTGGCAGTTCCACGTGGGCGTGGTCGAGGCGCGCGGCGCCGGCGGCCTGCGCCTCGCGCGCCTGGCGTTCCCGGCCTACCTGATCGCCATCAGCCTGTTCGTGCTGCCGATCGCGAACGCCGGGCAGGTGCTGGGCCTGGGTGATGCCGACCTGTTCGTGCTGACGCTGCCGCTCTCGGCCGGCGCGGACGAGCTGGCGCTGCTGGCCTTCATCGGCGGGCTCGCGGCCGCGACCGGCATGGTCATCGTGGCCTGCGTCGCGCTCGCGACGATGCTGTGCAACGAGGTCGCGGTACCGCTCGCCATGCGCCTCTACCCGGCGTTGCGCTCGCGCCCCGACCTGACCGGCCTGCTGCTCAACGTCCGGCGCGCGGCGATCGTGCTGCTGCTCGCGGCGGCGTGGCTCTACCACCGCTGGGTCGCGCAGCAGGACGCGCTGGCATCCATCGGCGAACTCGCGCTGGCGGCGGCGGCGCTGATCGCACCGGCGATTCTCGCGGGTCTTTACTGGCGCCGCGCCTCGCGCGCCGGCGCGCTGGCGAGCCTGGTCGCGGGGTTCGCGGCGTGGACCTGGACGCTCCTCGTGCCGACACTCGCGCAGGCGGGCCTGGCTCCGGCCGCCTGGCTGGCCGAGGGTCCTCTGGGCGTCACGTGGCTGCGGCCGACCGCCTTGCTCGGCCTCGACGGCCTCGCGCCGCTCGCGCACGGCGTGCTCGCGAGCCTCGCCGCGGCAACGGCTGCGCTGATCGCCGGCACTCTGCTTTCGGAGCGTTCACTGCTCGAGCGCGTGCAGTCGGCCGCCTTCGTGGATGCCGACGCGGGCGCGGCCGCGCGGGCGTTCGACCGGCAGCGCGAGCGGCTCACCGTGCGCGAGCTCAAGGCGCTGACCGAGCGCTTCGTCGGCGCCCGCCGCGCGGCGAGCCACTTCGCCTCGCTCGGCACCGGGGGCACCGAGGACAGCCAGGCCTCGGGCGAGCAGCTCGAGGCGACCCAGCGCCTGCTGGCCGCGGTGGTCGGTGCCTCGTCCGCGCGCCGCCTGCTCGAGGCGGCCGTCGAGGGGCGGCAGCTGCCGATCGAGGACGTCGTGTCGCTGGTGGATGGCGCCTCCCAGGCCCTCGAGTTCGGCCGCGAGCTGCTGCAATCGACGCTCGAGAACGTGAGCCACGGGATCAGCGTGGTCGACTCCGAGCTGCGGGTGGTTGCCTGGAACCGCCGCTACCTCGAGCTCTATGACTACCCGCCGGGCTTCGTGCGCGTCGGCCGTCCGGTGGAGGACCTGCTGCGCTACAACGCCGAGCGCGGGGAGCTCGGTCCCGGCGACGCGGAGGAAGCCATCGGGCGCCGGCTCGATCACCTGCAAAGGCGCACGCCTTACCTGTTCGAGCGTCAGCGCGCCGACGGCACGGTGCTCGAGATCCGCGGCAACCCCATGCCCGGTGGCGGTTTCGTCACCAGCTACGCGGACATCACCGGCTACAAGCGTGCGCAGCGGGCCCTCGAGGAGGCCAACGAGTCCCTGGAGTGGCGGGTCCGGGAGCGCACGCAGGCGCTGTCGGCGCTGAACACCGAGCTGAGCGAGGCAAAGGCGGCGGCCGAGCGCGCCAACCTCGGCAAGACCCGCTTCCTGGCCGCAGCCGGCCACGATCTGCTGCAGCCGTTGAACGCTGCGGGGCTCTTCGCCGGCGCGCTCGCGCAGAAGCTCGACTCCGAGGCCCAGCGCGTGCTGCTCGCGGACCTGGAGGGCTGCCTGGGCAGCGCGAAGGCGCTGCTGTCCGACCTGCTCGACATCTCGAAGCTCGACGCCGGCGTGATCCGCGCAAGCGTCGCCGAATTCCCGCTCGACGAGCTGCTCGGCGAGCTCGAGGGCGAGTTGCGGCTGCAGGCGGCGGCGCGCGGCCTCGCTCTGCGCGTGCGCCGCTCGGGCGCCTCGGTGCGCACGGACCGCAAGCTCCTGAAGCGGGTGCTGCAGAACTTCGCCAGCAACGCGCTGCGCTACACGGAACACGGCGGCGTGGTGATCGGCGCGCGCCGCGCCGGCGGAGGCCTGCGGATCGGCGCATGGGATACGGGCGTCGGCATCCCGCCCGACCAGCAGGGGCGCGTCTTCGAGGAGTTCTACCGCGCATCGCCACGCCACGCGAGCCGCGAGGCGGAGGGCTTCGGTCTCGGGCTCGCCATCGTCGAGCGCATTGCGCGCGTGCTCGGTCACGGGCTCGGGCTGCGCTCCCGGACGGGCCGGGGCTCGGCGTTCTGGATCGAGGTGCCGCGAAGCGTTGCCGCCGCGCCTGCCAAGGTGACCCGCACCGAGTTCCGGCCGGCCGGCGAGCTCGCGGGCGTGCGGGTGCTGTGCGTGGACAATGACCCGGCTGCGCTGCGCGGGCTCGCGACGCTGCTGGAGTCCTGGGATTGTGCGGTCGCCGCCTGCCGCGGCCACGCGGACCTGCAGCAGCGCGGCGTGCCGGCCGGGTTCGAGGTGGACGTGCTGGTGGTCGACTATCACCTCGACGATGGCGCAACAGGGCTCGACGTCGCAGCCTGGCTCGCCCGTGGCCGGGACGCCGAACTGCCGACGCTGGTCGTTTCAGCGGATGCGAACGATCAGGTCCGTGCCGAGGCCGAGGCGCGCGGCTGCATATTCCTGCGAAAGCCGATCAAGCCGCTCGCGCTCAGGAGCGCGCTGCGCCGGCTCGCCGACGCTGCTGCTCCGCGCCGCGCGCAGCAGACCGGCGGCCCTGCCTGAAACGCGGCCTGAGTCGGCGCCAGCAGCAGAGCGGCCACGCCAGGTGTCCGTTTCACGGGCTCTGCTCGCGCGGCCTTGCCGGGTCCTCACTCGAGCGTCAGCTGGTCGGTGTCGCCGATCTCCAGCTCGCGGAACACCATCGAGGCCTGCGTGCGGTTGCGCGCGCCGAGCTTGGCGAGCGCCGCGGAGACGTGTGCCTTGACCGTCGTCTCCTCGATGCCGAGGTCGGCGGCGATCTGCTTGTTCAGCCGCCCCAGTGCGACCAGCTCGAGCACGCGGTACTGCTGCGGTGTCAGCGCGGCGAGCCTGGCCGCCAGCTGCTGGCGCGCGTCGGGCGGCCGGCGGGCCGGTCCGAGGATGCCGGCCGGGAACCACTGGCCGCAGTCCGCCACGGCGCGGATCGCCTCGACGAGGTCGGCGGGCGGCGCCGACTTCGGGACGTAGCCCGCGGCGCCGAAAGACTGGGCCTGGCGGATGACATCCGGGTTCTCCGTCGCCGAGACGATCATGACGGCGGTGCCGGGATGCTGGCTGCGGAGCCAGGCCAGCGGGGCGAAGCTGCCGCCGCCCGGCATCAGCAGGTCGAGCAGCACGAGGTCGGGCTCGGCCGCCGCCTGTGCGCGCAGGGCAACGATATCCTGGGCCTCGTCGATCGCCGCCTCGGGCAGCGCCTGCAGCACCGCCTGGCGCAGCGCCGCCCTGAAGAGCGGGTGGTCGTCGGCGATGAGTACGCGCATCAAGGGATCGGGCCTCAGTCGATCGCGCCCGCGATCACCTTGCACACGGCGTCGATGGCCTGCAGCCGCGTGCTCGATGGCCGCCAGGCGGCACCCACCATGCGCTGCGGTGTCGGCGGCGTGAACGGCCGCGTCGTGAGGCCGCGCGCGGCCGCGTATGCGCCCTCGGCGGCGAGTCGCGGCAGCAGCGTGACGCCGAGCCCGGCCGCCACCATCTGCCGCAGCGTCTCGAGGCTGGTCGCGCGGAAGTCGGTGTCCTCGACTGCGCCGGTCGTGCTGCAGACGTCGAGCGCCTGGTCGCGCAGGCAGTGGCCGTCCTCCAGCAGCAGCAGGTGCTCGCCCGAGAGATCGGCCGGGCGCACGCGCTTGCGCGCCGCCAGGCGGTGGCGCGCCGGCATCGCGACCATGAACGCCTCCGCAAACAGCGCCCGGGTCTCGAGGCCCGCGGTCTCGGCCGGCAGCGCCAGGATGGCAAGGTCGATCTCTCCCTCGCGTACGCGCTCGAGCAGCGGCACGGTCTGGTGCTCGTAAAGCATGAGGTTGAGCTTGGGCAGGCTGCGCCGCAGCCGGGGCGCGACGCGAGGCAGCAGGTAGGGCGCAATCGTCGGTATCAGGCCGACCTTGAGCCGGCCCGACAGCGGATCGCGCTCGGCGCGCGCGACCTCGCGGATGTCGTCTGCCTCCTTGAGCAGCCGGCGCGCGCGCTCGACCACGCGCTGCCCCGTCTCGGTCAGCGTCACGTGCCGCGGGCGTCGTTCGAGCAACGGCGTGCCAAGGTACTCCTCGAGCTTCTTGATCTGCGCCGACAGCGTCGGCTGGCTGACGTGGCAGGCCTCGGCCGCCCTGCCGAAGTGCAGCGTGTCGGCGAGGGCCACGAGGTATCGAAGGTCGCGCAGGTTCACCGGATTTCCGATTGAGGACGTCTATGGTGATGATCCTCCCGATGACCCAGTTGGATCAAGCGGGAGAACACAAGGAAGGCAAGGCAGCTTCGCTTCCACCATCGAACTTCGCTGCCAGCGAGCGATGAGACGGTTTGCGTCCCTCTTTTCCCCGGTCCCGTAGAATAGCGTCATGAATCACGATCGACTGCTCGCGCGCCTCGATGCGCGCTTCCCGTTGCGCCGCGCCCTCGTCACGGGTGGCGCAAGCGGCCTCGGCCTCGCCGTCGCTGAAATGCTGGCTGTCCGTGGCTGGAAACTGGGACTGCTGGACCTCGACGCGGCGCGACTCGCGGCCGCGGCCGCGCGGCTCTCGGGCGCCGGCGCCGCGGCCGTGTGGACGCGTGCGTTGGATACGCGTGACGAGGCGGCTGTTCGCGAGGCCGTGGACGCTTTCGCGGCGGAGCAGGGCGGCATCGACGTGGCTTTCAATTCCGCTGGCGTGGCGGTGGCCGGCCGGTTCCTGGAGACGCCGCCCCAGGACTGGGACTGGGTGATCGCGATCAACGTGCTCGGCGTCGCGGCGAGCTGCCGGGCGGAGTTGCCGCACATGGTCGCGGCCGGCGGCGGGCTGGTCGTGAACGTCGCGAGCGCGGCTGGCTTCGTCAGCGGCGCCGACATGAGCGCCTACAACGCCAGCAAGGCGGCGGTGATCGCCCTGTCCGAGACGCTGGCCCAGGAGCACGCGGCGCAGGGTGTGCAGGTGACCGCGGCGATGCCGGGGTTCTTCCGCACGCGGCTCCTCGAGCAGGCGCGCGCGCCGGCGGCGGCCCTGAGCACGGCGCGCAAGATCATGCATGCCTCGAACCTCGAGGCCGACGCGGTCGCGCGGGAGATCCTCGCCCGCGCAGCGGCCGGGGAAGAGCATGTCGTCCTGCCGCGCGAGTACCGCTGGCTGTGGCGCTTCAAGCGCCTCTCGCCGCGCGCGTTCCAGCGCTTCATGGTGCGATTCCGGGAGAAGAAGGAAGCCGCCGCGCGCGCCCGCCGCGGTGGGTAGCCCAGCGGCGCGCCGGATGGCCTTGGGGGAGGTACACTGGGCGCATGAAACCGCGGCCTGCAACTGGACCCGCACCGCTGCCGCCGCCACCCGCGCCCACCGCGCGCGACGCGAACCCGTGGAAGTTCTCGGCGACGGCCCGCGCCACCGAGCGGCACGAGCCGACCGCCTACGAGCGCCTGCTCGCCGAGCTCGACGAGGCCCGGGCCGAGCGCGAGGGCGAGGGCCATCCGGAGGGCCCGCCGCAACAGCCTGTCCCGGAGCCCGACACCGAGCCGGCCCCGCGCCGGGAGTCGGCCTTTAACCGCGTTTTCCCGCTCGTCATCCTGCTCATCATGGTCGGCTCGTTCGCCCGTGAGGTGATCGAGCAGGAGGGCTACGACGACCCGAGGCTCATCATTGCCCTCGCAGTGGCAGTCGTGGTGGTGATAGCGGCGGTGTTGCTGGCGCTGCGCAGGGCCCGCCGGCACCGCTCGCGCCCCTGATCCATGGTTTCGCCCGGCGGGGGAAGGCGGCTCCTGCTGCTCGTCGTGGCGGCGATCGCACTGCTGACAGCCGCGATCGTCGCGCTGCGGCTATGGTTCTCGCCGGCGCCCGGACCTGCGGCATCGCCGGTTGCCGAGGCGGGCCGCGAGCCGCAGCCCGAGACACCTTGGGTCACTGCCGCGCCGGATGCTCCCGGCGAGCCCCCGCAGCATCGGGCCTCGCGGTCACCGCTCGAGGCGGCAGGGGCGCCAGAGCTTGCGGGCATTACGCGCGAAGTCGCGCTGGCCGCGGCGCGCGGTGACGGCGCCGCGTTGGCCCGGCTCGCCGAGGCAGTTCAGGCCGGCGACCCGCGCGCCTACGCGTTCTCGGCCCTCTACTGCGTGCACGGCAGCGGCTGCGATCCGTCGCCCGGGGACCGCGGGGTGGCGCTCGCCGCCTCGCAGGTGCGGGCGGGATTGGCCATCCGCTCGGGCGAGCCGGAGGCTGTCTATCACGCGGCCCTCGCCGTCGCGCATCCCGCGCTCGGCCGCAGCGCGCTGCGCGGCGCGGCCTGGATGCTGGTCGCGTGCCGGCGCGGCTATGACTGCGTCGAGCCGGCGGAACTCGACCGGTCGTGGCCCTGCCCCGCCAGCGACGCGGCCTGCAGGACCGCAACGACCGTCGAGGATCGCCTGCAGGCAATCCTCGGGGCCGGCAACTTCGCCCGTGCGTACACGCTGGCCGACGAATTCGGCGCCATGCTGGACGCCGGCGAGGTTAGCGAGGCGGCCGTGGCCTACGGCGCGCCCTGAGCCTGCCGCATGCCGCCCGCGGGCGGCAGCGTCCGCCACGTGCCTTCGCGGCGCGGGTCGGCGGCGCCTTCCGCCGTGCCATCGCGCCGGAAGACCACGCCGTGCAGGCCCGATTCCTCGCCGCGGCCGGGCCTGACCTCGATGCCGCGAGTCGCGAGGCCCTCGATCACGGCCGGCGGGAATTTCGCCGCTTCGCCGAAGAAGCTGTCGCCGGTGGCGATGAGGTTCGGCAGGTCGATCGCCGCCTGCAGCGGCAGGCGCCAGGCCAGCAGCCCGACGAGCGTCTTGGCGTTGTAGGCGAGGATCGCCGAGCCGCCGGGAGAGCCCAGCGCGGCCACCAGCCGTCCTTCTGCATCGAGCACGATCACGGGCGACATGGACGAGCGCGGCCGCTTGCCGGGGGCAACCGCGTTGGCGACCGGCAGGCCGTTCTCGACGGGGCGGAAGGAGAAGTCGGTGAGCTGGTTGTTGAGGAAGAAGCCGCCCACCGCGCGGCCCGAGCCGAACAGCGATTCGACCGAGGTCGTCATCGATACGACGTCGCCGGCCGCGTCCACCACCACGAAGTGGCTCGTCGCCGCGTGCTCGTCGGTGGCGTCGGTGCCGCGGGCGAATCCAGGCGGCGTGCCCGCCGCGGGCGGCGGCCCGGCGCGATCGCCGATCAGCGCCGCGCGCCCTGCCACATAGCCGGGTTCGAGGAGGGCATCGACGGGCACCGGCACGAACGCCGGGTCCGCGATGAACTGGTTGCGATCGGCATACATCAGGCGGCTGGCCTCGGCGAACAGGAACCACGCCTGCGGATCGTCCGGTCCGCGCGCCGCGATGTCGGTGCGGTCGAGGATCGCGAGCATCTGCAGCAGCGACACGCCGCTCGAAGGCGGTGGCGGCACGCACACGACGTACACCAGGAACGGGCCGCAAACCGGCTCGGCCACGCGCGGCTGGTAGGCGTCGAAATCGCCCTGCTCGAGCGTGCCCGGCAGCGGCTCGGCGTACGTGCGCTCCATGATCGAGGTGGAGATAGGCGGCACGAGCAGCGTGCGCGGACCGCGCTCGGCCATCTGCCGCAGGGTCTCGGCGAAGGCGGGGTTGGTGAACAGCTCGCCCGCCTGCACGGTGCTTCCGTCCGGGCGGCCGAACAGCGCGCGCGCGTCCGGCCCGCTCGCCTGCGGCCACGGGCCGCTCGCAAAGCGGGCGAGTCGGGCCGGGACCACGAAGCCCTGTTCGGCCGTGACGATCACCTCGTCGAACAGCGTCTGCCACGGCAGCCGCCCGAATCGCCCCTGCGCGGCGCCGAGCATGGGCATCACGCCGGGCACGCCGGTCGCGCGGCCCGTGATCACGCCCTCCCGCCAGGGCAACGGCTCGCCCTTCGAGTCGAGGAACATGTCCGGCGTCGCCCCGGACGGCGCGGTTTCGCGGCCGTCGAAGGCGGTGATGCGCCCCGTGGTCGCCTCGTAATGCAGCAGGAACGCGCCGCCGCCGATGCCTGAGCTCTGCGGCTCGACGAGGCTCAGCATCGCCTGCACCGCGACCGCCGCATCCGCCGCGCTGCCGCCGCGCGCGAGCACCGCGAGGCCCGCCTCCACCGCGAGAGGGTGCGCGGCGGCCACGCCCGCGACGCGAGACGGCGGGGCAGCCGACGGCGCCGCCTCCGGTCGCTGCGCGGCGGGCTGGCAGGCAGCGAGCAGCAGGCCCGCGGCGAGCAGCGGCAGGTGCGGGAACCATGCGGGGATGGGCTTCGGCATTCCGGGCTCCGGCTGTCGGGGAGTCGACATTCTATGGGGACATTCCCGATTTACGGAGTGGGAATCAGGAATGTGTCCGTGTCCCACGGGTTGACAGCGCCGCCGCGCGACGCTTGACTGCGGGGCCCACGCCAGGAACCCATCCGGGAGGAGTGCAAGACCATGGCCATCCAGACGACCACGCTGAAGTACACCGCGGGCGGCGCCGGCCTCGAGAGCTATCTCGCCTGGGATGCCTCGGTCGAGGGCAAGCGACCGGGTGTGATCCTCCTCGGCGAGTGGTGGGGCATGAACGACTACCTCAAGCGCCGTGCGCGGCAGGTGGCCGAGCTCGGCTACGTGGGTCTTGCCGCGGACATGTACGGCGGAGGCCGCGTGGCGGCGGATTCCACCGAGGCCGGCGAGCTCATGAACGGCCTGTTCGCCGGCATGGCCGCGACGGGCGAGCGCCTCGCGGCGCACCTCGCCCGGCTGCGCGCGCAGCCACAGGTGGACGGAACGCGCGTCGGCGCGATGGGCTATTGTCTCGGCGGCGCACTCTCGCTGCACGCCGCGCGACTCGGCCTCGACCTCAAGGGGGTGGTCAGCTTCCACGGCGCACTCGGCCGCACACACCAGGCGAAGCCTGGCGACATCAAGGCCGAGATCCTCGTCTGCCACGGCGCCGACGACGTGCTCGTGCCCGAGGATGACCAGAAGAACTTCCACGAGGACATGAAGGCGCTCGGCGCGAAGTACCAGTTCATCGCCTACCCGGGCGCGAAGCACGGCTTCACCAATCCCGAGGCGACGGCCAAGGGTGAGAAGTACGGCCTGCCGCTCGCCTACAACGAGTCCGTGGATCAGCAGTCCTGGCAGGCGATGAAGGAATTCTGGGCGCGCGTGTTCGCCTGAGGGCAGGCATGAACACCATGAAGGCGATCGTCGTCGAGAGCGCCGGCGGACCGGAGGTGCTGGAGCTGGTGGAGCGGCCGGTCCCGGCGCCCGGACCGGGCCAGGTGCGGATCCGCGTCGCGTACTCCGCGCTCAACCCGCTCGACACCCATGCCCGCGCGGACCGGATCAAGTGGAGCCACCCGGGTTTCCCGTTCGTCCCGGGCTACGAGTTCTGTGGCCGGGTGGACGCGGTGGGCGAGGGTGTCGATCCTGCGCTCGTCGGCCGGCGCGTGTCCTCGGCGGGCGAGTGGGGTGGCAATGCCGAGTACGCGCTCGCCACGGCGGCGCGGCTCGTGGCCATCCCGGACGCGTTCGACTGGCGCATCGGTGCGACCTATTCGACCTGCGCGCCGACGGCCTGGCACCTCGTCCACTCGGCCGGCCGCGTCGCCGCCGGCGACTGGGTGCTCGTCCACTCGGCCGCGGGAGCCGTCGGCGCGATGGTCACGCAGATCGCGAAGTCGGCGGGTGCACAAGTGATCGGCCTGGTCGGCGGGCCGGACAAGATCGAGTGGGCGCGCCAGTTCGGCGCCGACCACCTGATCGACTACCGCGCCGAGGACTGGGTCGCGCGGGTCAGGGAGATCACCGGCGGCCGCGGCGTGGACCTCATCGTCGACGGCAACCAGGGCCCGGACGCGCCGCGCAACTACGAAGCTATCGCACCATGCGGCAACGTCGTCTACCTCGGCGCCATGGCGGGGCCCGCCCCGCCGGTGCCCATTCCGCAGATCATCGGCAAGAGCTTCAGCGTCAGCGGTTTCGTGCAGTACTTCTGGCAGGCGAAGACCGGGTATGCCGAGATGCGGGAGATCGTGCCGCGCCTCGCGAGCGGCGAGTGGCGCATCCCGATCGAGCGCGTGCTGGACCTGGCGCAGGTGCCCCGCGCCCATGCGGACTTCGAGGCGCGCCGGCTGCACGGCCGCACCCTGATCCGCGTCGGCGGCGAGCTTTGAGTACCGGCCGCGGCCCGCAGGCCGCCGGCGGTCTGCACGAGGCCTGTTTCGGCGTTCCCGACCTGGCGGCGGCGGCGGACTACTGGGCCGCCTTCGGCTTCCGGCCGGTCGCGGAGGGTCGGCTCGACGCCCGATCCGCGGAGGCGCTCTACGGCGTTGCGTCGGCCGTCGACTCGATGCGGCTCGGCCACCTCGACAGCGACCACGGCCTGGTTCGCCTCATGCGCTGGAAGAACCCGCGCGGCACTGGCATCGGCCTTGCGCCGCTGCGCGCGCACGGCAGCCGCTGGGTGGCGCAGTTCGTGCGCAGCGCGCTCGATGTGGCGAACCACGGCGCGGCGGCGCGCCGCGCCGGCTGGCCGCTCACGGACATCGCGCCGAGCTTCATCGACCTGTCCAGCTACAACCCGGCGCTGTTCGGCGGCCGCAAGCTCCGGCCCTTCGCCGACCGGCTGCTGGCAGTGCGCGAGTACACGCTGATCCAGCCGCTGTGGCGCCAGGCCTTCCTCGAGCGGTTCCACTACGGCGGAGCGCTGCTGGGGCGCATCGACGACGGGGCGCTGCTCCCCGCCTCGCAGGTCGTCAACGCCAGCATGATGATCGCGAGCGACGATCCCGGCGTGTACGACTTCTACGCCCGCACGCTCGGGCTCAAGGCGCTGCCGGTCCAGGAGATTCCCTGGGAGCAGGCCATGGCGAGCCGCGGGGTGTTCGACCTGCGCGAGGGCGAGACGCACTGGTGCCACACCTTCGAGGAACCGCGCTCGGGCGACACCGCCGACACGCGGCGCTCCGGGCGCCTGTACCTGTTCCGCTTTCCGCGCTCGGCCATGCTGCCGGACCGCCTCGCGCAGTCACAGCCGGGTCACCTGGGTCTCACGCTCTACACCTGGCGGGTGCGCGACCTGCCGGCCTTCCGCGACGCCTGCCGCGACGCAGGCACCCAGGCAGGCGAGTGCGTCCGCGACGAGTTCGGCGTCGAGGCGCTGCGCTGCGTGACGCCCGACGGCATGAGCTGGGCTTTCCAGCAGGCTACTCCGGCGGAGCTCGCGAGCCTCGGCGCGTGAGGATCACCGAGGCCTTCGCACTGACGCGCGGCTATCCGCGCCGCCTGTGGCTCGTGTGCTTCGCGGCCTACGGCTTCAGCCAGATGGACCTGGCGCTGTGGAGCTACACCCTGCCGCTCATCCGGGCCGAGTTCGGGCTCACTCGTACGCAGATCGGGCTGCTGACCGGCGTCGCTTTCGGCCTCGGCGGCGTGGGCCTCGTCTGGCTCAGCCTGCTCGCCGACCGCTACGGCCGCCGCACCATGATCATGTTCGGCACCGTGACCTCGTCGCTGTTCGTGGCGGCGCACGCCTTCACCGCCGGCCTCGTCTCGCTGTGCGCCGCGCGCGCCGGGAGCATCGCGACCGGCGGCCTGCTGTACCCGGCCACGGGCGCGCTGGTCGCGGAAGAGTCGCCGGCCCGGGTGCGCGGCCTCATGACCGGCCTGCTGCAGGTCGCCTATCCCGTCGGCTGGTTCCTCGCGTCGATGCTCGCCGTGCTGCTGCTGGCCGAGTACGGCTGGCGCGCGCTGTTCCTGACGGGCCTGCTCAGCATCCCGTTCGTGTTCGTGGTGCACAGGGTCGTGCGCGAGTCCTCGCGTCTCGCGCCGGCGAGCGCATCGAAGGCGGACCGCGCCTCGGTGCTCGAGCTCTTCGCGCCCGGGCTGCGCCGCCGCACGCTGACGCTGTTCGTGGCGCAGTACTGCTTCGTGATTGCCTACGGCGGCGCCTTCATTTTCGCGCCGATCTACTTCCACGAGGAGCGCGGCTTCGACATCGCGGGCACCGCCACGCTCGTGGGCCTGTCCAACCTCATCGGCGTCTTCGGCTACCTGCTCGCCGCCTGGGTCGGCGAGTTCCACCTGTCGCGCCGCACGACCACGATCATCTGGACGCTGCTGGGGAGCCTGTTCTTCACCGTGTTCCTCTGGTTCACCAGCGGCTACTGGCCGAGCATGCTGGCGTTCTCGATCATGGCGGTGTTCCTGCTCGGCACCGCGGCAGTGAAGTTCGCCTACGTCGCGGAGCTGTTCCCGACGCGCCTGCGGGCGACCGGCATCGCCTTCAGCGGCTCGTTCGCCGTGACGCTGGGGCAGGCAACCGGCCCGATCATCATCGGCTGGCTCGCCGACCGCCATGGCTGGAACGTCGCGATGTTCGCGGGCTGCGCGCTGCCACTGCTCGCGGCGGCGCTGCTCTACCTGTTCCTCAAACCCATCCCGTCGGGCCTCGACGTGGACGAAGTGCAGCGGAGGCTTGCAGCATGAAGGGCTGGATCGTGCGGCAGTTCGGCGGACTCGACGCCATGACCTTCGAGGACCTGCCGGTCCCGGAGCCGGCGCCCGGGCAGGTGCGCGTGCGCGTGCGGGCCTCGGGCATGAATTTCGCCGAGACGCGCATGCGTTCAGGCACCTATAGCGGCCAGGAGCTGCCCTTCCTGGTCGGCATGGAGATGGCCGGCGAGGTGGACGCGCTCGGCGGGGGCGTCACCGGCTTCGAGCCCGGCCAGCGCGTGTTCGGCCGCGCGCGCGGCGCGCACGCGCAGTTCGTCTGCGTGGACGTCGCTCACCTGATGCCGCTGCCGTCGCGGCTCAGCTTCGACGAGGGAGCGGCCGTGCCGGTCGGCTGGCTCACCGCCTGGCATGCTCTGCGGACGGTGGCGCAGCCGTCGGCCGGCCAGCGCGTGCTGATCGAGGCCGTGGCCAGCAGCGTGGGCAGCGCAGCGCTGCAGATCGCGAAGCAGCGTGGCTGCTGGGTGGCCGGCACCGCGAGCCGCGACGACAAGCTGGAGCGCGCGAGGGCCTGGGGCCTGGATGCGGGGTACAACTACAAGCGCGAGGACATCGCCGCCTGCGTACTGGCGGACACAGCGGGCCAGGGCGTGGATGTCGGCCTGATGACGATCGGCGAGGAAACCGCCGCGATGCTGTTCGACGCCATGGGCATGGGCGGCAGGATCGTCATGTACGGCAGCACCGGCGGCCGTCAGGTCTGCTTCAGCCTCAACATCGGCACGCGCAACATCGAACTGCACTCGATGAGCATCTCGACCAGCCCGCGCTTCCTGCCGGAGACCATGAAGACCTTCCGCGAGGAGGCGCTGCCGCTGTTCGAGCAGGGCGTGTTCAAGCCGGTCGTGGACGTGGTCCTGCCGATCACGGAGCTGCGCCGGGCGCACGAGATGATCGACGAGCGAACCCACTTCGGGAAAATCGTCCTCAAGGTGGACTGAGGCTTCGCGGCCTGGGCCGGCCGGCGTGGCCCGCGCGCTGCGCCCGGGCCCGGCCTGAACTTGTCGTTGCCCGGCCGGTCGCAGCTGGAAGGGGCGCGTCCGTCGCCCGTGCCTGCGAGCCCAGCCATGATCCAGACCGACCCTGACGAGCATCGTCCCGGCATCCACCGCGAGACGCCGAGCGACGAGACGCTCGGGAGAAAGGTGCTGGCCGGCGTCACCGTGGCCGTGGCGCTGGCCGCGGCCGCGTGGTGGTGGTTCTCGCGCGAGGCGCCCGTGACGACGGTCGAGGAGCCCGCGGTAGCGCCTGCGGTCGTCGCCGGGGAGCCCGTGGCTGTTCGCCACCCCGTGGACACACCGCCGGCCGAGGCGCTGGCGGAGCCGCTGCCGCCGCTCGACGAGAGCGATCCCCGCGCAGCCGAGGAGATCTCGACCCTGGTCGGCGCACCGGTTTTCGGCGAATTGTTCCTCGGCGAGTCGCTGGCCAGGCGGTTCGTCGCGACGGTGGACAACCTGCCGCGCCGCGAGCTGCCGGTGACGCAACGCGCGCTGCGCGGGGCGGCCGGCGTCTTCCTGGCCGCGGGTGAGGAGGGCGCGCCGGTGATCGACGCGGCCAACTATGCGCGCTACGAGCCTTTCGTGCGCCTCGCCACGCTGCTCGACGCCAGGGCGGCCGTCGCCGCCTACCAGCGTTTCTACCCGCTGCTGCAGGAGGCCTACGAGGAACTGGGCTATCCGGGTCGCTACTTCAACGACCGGCTCGTCGAGGCGATCGACGACATGCTCGCCGCGCCGGAGCTCGAGGGGCCCGTTCCCCTGCAGCGCCCCAACGTACTCTACGAGTTCGCGGACCCGGCGCTCGAGGCACGCTCGGCCGGCCAGAAGATCCTGGTCCGCATGGGCCCCTCCAATGCCCGGCGGGTCAAGGCCAAGCTGATCGAGATCCGCGCCCTGCTGGCCAGGCAGCCGTAGGGTCACCCTTCCGCGGCAAGCCAATCCTGACGAGTGGCTCGTTCTTCCTGCGGGTCGGACGTTTCGACCTCTGCAGGGAGAACGACATGCGAACTCGCCTCGCGTCGGCGGTGGTCCTGCTGGCCGGTTGGCTTGGCGTCAACCTCGATGCCAATGCAGCTGTCTTCATGCGCGTCGAGGGCCTGAACGGCGAGGTGACCGCCAAGGGCTACGAGGGCTGGTTCAAGCTCGAGTTCTTCCAGGTGGGCCATGCGGTACCGCCGTCCAAGGGGCAGTCGCCCTTCGAACCGCTGTCAGTCAGGAAACCGGTCGACTCTGGCAGCGTCTGGTTTGCGGCCAACGCCGCGAGTGGCAAGCGTTTCCACACCGTGACGGTCGATCACACCATCCCGGGCGCGGCCGGCGAAACACCCATCTATCGCGTCGTTCTTCGCGACGTTACGCTCGAAAGCTACCAGGTTGTCGGAGGCGAGACCTCCCATCGGCCGGCGGAGTCCTTCGCATTGCGATACAGCCGGATCGAGTGGATCTACTTCCCGACCGGGAGGCCGCCGGCCAGGTCCAGCTGGGATGTGCTTACCAACACGGCATTCTGATCCGCGGGAGGGTTGCCGCGGCGCCCGAGATTCAGGCTTCGTCGACGGCCATCCGCGTCGTCCTCTCGAAGGTGATCGCGAGCGTCTCCTCGACCGTGCGTCAGAACGGCTTGGCCACGCCGATGTAGGCGATGCTGAGGATCGTCGCCCAGTAGAGGTAGGCGAGCTTCCGGGCGGTGCCGATTTCCTTCGCGAGTTGCGCCTCGAGCTGCTCCCGCGGCCCGCCGGCGAGCAGCTGGCGGAAGATGGTCGTCCAGTGGCGCATCACGAAGCGCAGCACGAGGCCGATCACCAGCGTCATCGAGTACAGGAACACCTTGGCCGGGTACCACGCCGACCAGGCGCCCTCGGGCCCTCCGAGCGGCCCGTCCTGCCTTACGAAGGACCAGATCGCGAGACCGGCGAGCAGCGGGATCAGCACGTAGCGGATGCGCTCGTCCCACAGCGTCAGCGTGATGCCGGTGTCGGTCTCGCGCTTGACGAAGGCCATCCACGTCAGGGTGAGCCACGCGGCCGTGAGCAGCCAGACGGCGGTGATGAAACTGCCGCCCAGCGGCTGCACGCCGAAGTTGTAGCCCATGTGCAGTCCGAGCGGCAGCAGCATGATGATGCCGGTGCGCGCCAGGATGTCGATGCGGTAGGCCGTCTCCATGTGGCGCCTGCGCTCCTCGAGCGAGAGGCGCGGGTTGGTGACGTGGTAGGACGTCTGGAATACGCCCCACTCGCCGCCGAGCCAGTACACCATCGCGACGATGTGTGCCCACTTGAGGAACAGGTGCATCGTGATCACGGGATACTCCCTCCAAGAGTCATGCTGGCGACCCGGCTCAGGCCGCTGCGGGCTTGCGGCCGCTCGGTGCCGCGGCCTCCCGGGCGGTCGCGCGCTCGACGCGGTCCGCGAGGCCCGCGAGGCCCTGTCCCAGGAGTTCGAGCTCGGCGCGGGTCAGTCCTCGCAGGCAGCGCTGCAGCCAGGCCTGCTGGCGGCGCTCGAGCGCGGCGAGGTGCTCGCGGCCGGATCCCGTGAGCGTGACGAGGCCGGCGCGGCGGTGATCGAGGTTAGCCTCGATGGCGACAATGCCGGCGTGGCGCAGCAGGTCGACGGTGCGCTGCACGCTCTGCCGCTGCAGCCCGAGTCGGCGCGCCACCTGTGAGGCTGTCAACGGCCCCCTTGCGACTACCCGCATCACCTGCCAGCGCGCGCCGGTGAGCCCGACGTCGCTGGCCATCCGGTCCGCCGCCTCGAGTACCTGGCCGTGCAGGCGGAACAGGGCGGCCAGCACGTCCTGGAACGACTCCTCGGTCTGGGCAGGGAGAGGCATCATGACAACAGCCTGCTTTAATGACAGCAGGCTGTCAAGTGCCTCCGGTCGCCGGTCAGTTCAGCTGCTGCTGGCGCCGCTCCCAGGCCGACAGCGCCGTCTCTCCGGCAGTCAGCTCGAGATCCATGCTCTCGAGCGGCGCGACCCACTGCGCGGGCGGTGAGGCCGGTGCAAGCCGGCCACAGAATTCCCAAAGCCGGTTAAGCGTCGGCATGAACACCGCCGTCTCGACACGGGTCATCATCTCCCGCGCGGGGCCGCTTGCGCGCGCCCGGACATCCACCTCGAGATTCGTGGCGAGATCCTCGACCGCGGCGGGCAGCTCGGGCACGCGCTCGCCGACCCGCCAGCGCTCGAGCAGCGAGCGAAGACCCGTCACCCGCCTTCGGTAGGCGAGCAACGCGCCGCGGCAGTCTTCGGGCCTCAGGCCAAGAGGAGTCACGCTGTTGCGCTCCGGCGATGACGAAATATCGAAACACGGGTGCGACCCTCGCCGCCCATCTTGGTTGCCGCAGGGGCATAGGTAATTGTCCGGGGCCTCCGCGGGCAAAACATGCAGCCTCGTCGCGCGAGGCGAAGCGGGTGTACCCTGCGCGGATGTCAGTGCCGGGACGAGCAACGGACATGGACGACCACCTGCTGCAGGCGGTCCTCGACGCCCAGCCGGACTGGGTCTGGATCGCCGGGCCCGACAACCGTCTCCGGGCGGTCAATGAGGCGATGCTGCGCGCCCTCGGGCGCAGCTGCGAGGAGATGCTGGGCGAGCGGCCGGAGCGGTTCGTGCAGGTCGCGCCCTCGCCCGACCCGCGTTACCCGTCGGAGGACGACTGGCTGCTCGCGACGGGGCAGGACATCCGCGGGACCGAGCGCCTCGGTCGCCTGCCCGATGGCCGATACATCTGGTGGCAGCGCTGGAAGTACATCCTGCGTGACCCGGTAACGGGCGCTGTTGCGGGCCTGGTGGGCACGACCCGCGACATCACCGAGCAGCGCGAGCTGGAGCGGGCGGCGCTCGAGGTGGCCGAGCACGAGCGCTGGCGACTCGGCAGCGAGCTGCACGACGGCGCGGGCGGGGCGCTGGCTGGCATCGACATGATGCTCTCGGCGCTGCGGACGCGTCTGGACCGCGAGGGCCGGGATACGCGCGAGCTCGAGCAGATCACGCAGCTGTTGCGCGCGACGATGCTCGAGTTGAAGGGCATTGCGCGCGGGCTTGCCCCGGTGGACCTGGAGCGGGCCGGCCTGTACGAGAGCCTGCGGCGCATGCTGGAGCAGGTGCAGGTCGCGCGGGGCGTGCCCTGCCAGCTCGAGGGTGACTCTGCGCCACAGGCGCTGCTCGGCGCCGGCGACGCCACGCATCTCTACCGGATCGCGCAGGAAGCGGTGAACAATGCGATCCAGCACGGCGGGGCGCGCCGGCTTCGCGTGACCATCACGCAGGACGAGCGCTTCGTCGAGATCCGGGTCGACGACGACGGCTGCGGTTTCGACCCGGCCGCCGAGCCGGCCGGCCTCGGTCTCAAGCTGATGAACTACCGCGCCCGGCTGATGGGTGGTCGCCTCGACATCACTCGGCGCGCGCAGGGCGGCATGAACCTGCGGTGCCGGGTGCCGACCCGGGCCAGCGTGACGCGGGTCGCAACTGCGCCGGGGCGCAGCTAGGGGCGCAGAAGGCTGAGCGTCACGATCGCCGCGATGAAAAGCCACAGCAGCCCGAGGACGCTGGTGGCCTTCACATAGGTGCGCCGGATTGCCTGCTCGCGCGCGGCGCTGCTGCCCTCCCGCGCGATCTCGGTCCAGGTGCGGTAGAAGTCCATCAGGGCGAAGCGGATGCCGAGGCCGCAGGCGATCACGCCCGCGAAGGCAGCGAGCTTCCAGCCGAGCCATGACGGCATGGCCATGCGCCCCGTGATGGCGAGGCCTGCGAGCGCCAGCAGGGCCGTGATCGCCAGGTATCGCAAGCCGCGATCTGCGGCGGCGAGGCGGCGGCCCGACTCGCCGCCGCGCCGGCGGTGGGTGAGTTCCACCAGCACGAGCCAGGCGGCCATTGCGGCGAGCGCGGTCCATGCCAGCGATGTGCCACCCGGCAGGTATCCGAACAGCGCGGCCAGCATGGTGCCGAGGCCGGCCTGCAGCACCAGGGCATAGCGGACGTGCTGGTCCACGTCCATGACATGGTCCATCAAGCGGTTGCGCTCGGCAAAAGGCATGCCCGCCGACCAGGAGACATAGCGGTACGTCGAGTTGATCACCAGCTCCGAGCCGAGCCAGTAGCCGAGCACCGCGACGTGCGCGACGAGCAGGAACTTGACGCTCACGCTACCCTCCAAGACCCCGTCGACCGGGGTGCCAGTGTAGCGTCCCGCAACCCGAGGAGATCCCCCGATGAAGCCACGCCTGCTCGCCTGCGCCCTGCTGCTCGCGCCCCTGCTCGCCGTCGCCGGAGCGCCGTTCTCGCTGCCGCCGCTGCCGTATGCACCCGAGGCCCTCGAACCCTACATCGACACCGAGACGATGAACATCCACCACGGCCGCCACCACAAGGCCTACGTGGACAACCTCAACGCGCAGGTCGCGAACTTCCCGGAGCTGGCGGGGATGAGCCTCGAGGACATGCAGGCCAGCATCTCTAGGTTCAACGTCGCCGTGCGCAACAACGGCGGCGGACACTACAACCACGCCCTGTTCTGGCAGGTGATGGCGCCGGCGGGGAAGGGCGGCGAGCCGTCTGCCGCGCTCACCGCAGCGATCGAGCGGCGCTTCGGCTCGCTCGACGCGATGCAGGCGGAGATGAACCGTGCGGCGGCCGGGCAGTTCGGCTCGGGCTGGGCATGGCTGATCGTCGGTGCGGACGGTGAGCTGGCGGTCACTGCCACGGCCAACCAGGACAATCCCCTGATGGACGTGGTGCCGGTCCGCGGCACGCCCGTGCTCGGCGTGGACGTGTGGGAACACGCCTACTACCTCAAGTATCAGAACCGCCGTGGCGCTTACCTCGATGCCTGGTGGAGCGTCCTGAACTGGCACGAGGTCAACCGCCGCTACGAGGCGGCGATCGAAGCGCTGCAGGCTGCGAAGCGCTGAACGGTTCGCGCCGCCGGGAAGCTGAACGTCCGCTGAACGCGGTCTGAATGCAGACTGAAGCCGGTCGCGACCGGCTTCACGTTTCGTGGGCCTGTCGCCGATCGGGAACTCGACGGGCTGTATCGGAGCCTAAAATGACGGTAGGGTCGCGCTCGACCCTTTCTTGGGAGGATCCCAGATGACCCTGATCAATCCGCGTTTCGCGTTCCTCGCTGCCCCGGCGGTCCTGGCCCTGGCGCTCGCCGCCTGCGGCGGTTCGAAACCGCCGGCGGAAACGGCCGCGACTGGACCTGTGGCCGAGGGCGAGGCGGCGCCCGAGGCGGCGCCCATCGACGAGCTGGCCGCCCGCGAGGAAGAGCTCGCGAAGCGCGAGGCGGAGCTGACGCTGAAGGAAAGGGAAGCCGAGCTCGCCCGGCGCGAGGCCGAGCTGGCCGCGCGCGAGAAGTCTGCGAGCAGACCTGCCGCAACGACGAAGCCGGCGACTTCGGCGGCGCCCACGGCGCCGGCCGCCAAGCCCGTCGCCGCGGCTCCGCAGCCGGTCGTGGTGCCGGCGGGCACGACCCTCTCGGTGGAGATCGTCAACCCGATCTCGACCAAGACCGCAAAGGTCGGCGACCCGGTGGTCGCGCGCCTGTCGCAGCCGGTCACCGTCGACGGTCGCACGGTCGCGACGGCGGGCGCGGAGGTGCGTGGGCGGGTCACCGACGTCTATTCGGGCAGCCAGGAAATCGGCGGCACGCCGAAGCTGGGTGTGGCCCTCACCGAGCTTGCGCTGGCCAATGGCAGCACGGCGCAGATCTCGGCCGGCATCCTGCAGGAAGGCGCGCGTGAAAGCGGCAAGGATGCGGCGAAGATCGGCGCCGGCGCGGTACTCGGCGCGGTCATCGGCCACCAGGTCGACGGCGGCGGTGCGGGCAAGGTCATCGGTGGCCTGGTGGGCGCTGGCGCCGGCGCCGCGGCCGCCAAAAAGACCGGTGGCGACATCGAGGTTGCGGCCGGCACGGTCGTCGGCTTCACCCTCAACGCGCCGATCGAGATGAAGTGACCTGCGGGCGCTGCCGGGTCGCGCTCAGCGCGGTCCGGCAGCGTCCGGGGGACGCCTGCCCGCGTCGTAGACGAGCTCGAAAGCCTCTATCCAGAACGGCATGTCGTCGCTCACCGCGAGCCCGAAGGGCTGAAGTAACCCGTTCCAGTAGCGCGTGTGCAGCGGGATCCAGACCGCGGGATCCCTGACAGGCGAACCGTCCACCGCCGTGTCCTCGGCGGTCACCCTCCCGAAGATTGCAAGGCGCACGCTCGTCGTCCTCACCAGCAGGGTCGGCGTTCCGTTCATGTCGATCAGCACCAGCAGCCGCCCCGGCGCCGGCTCCGCCTGTCCGGTCCGTTCCACGATCCAGGGCAGCGTGAACGTGCCGGTCTTGTCGCCGGTGCGGATCAGGTCGAAGATCCGGTGGGTGCTTTCGCGGTCCACGCCGATCCATCGCACCTGGCAGTTGCCGACCATGGCGACATCGGGCCGCGAGCCGGCGGCGGCTGCGAGGAAGGCCGCCAGGGCTTCCGGCTGCGGTGGAGTGGCGCCTTCGGGCAGGTGCATCGGCCGCATGTGCGAGACCTTGTCTTCGTCGCGGGACAACCCGAATCGTCCGCGAGCCTGGGCACTGGATCAACTGGCCGGCGAGCCTCTTTGCGCCGTAGCCGGTTTTCTCGCAGACTCGCGGGGCCCGGCGGGGCGAGGACTCACATCTGCCGCCACATGAAGCTGAATAGGCCCCTAATGACCGCGGCCACGATCGCTTGCGTGGCCGTTGCGACCGAAGGGCGCGCGGACCCCTTCGTCGTCCGCAACCAGAATCCGCTGCTCGTGCCCTTCGGCCTGCCAAACCCGCTGCCTGCACGGCTGCCGCAGTCTGGCGGCAGCCGTGTGTCCGCCAGCCTGCGCTGGGGCAGCGCCTCACACGAAGAGGAGAACGGCGAGGACAGTTTCATCGTGGACGGCGAGATGCTGGAACTGCGCCTGCGCTATGAACGCTCCCTCGGGCCGCGGCTCGCGCTGCTCGCGGAGCTTCCGTGGCGGCGCACCTGGGACGGCGAGCTGGACCACTTCATCGACGAGTTCCACGACCTGACGGGCCTGCCGGGCGAAGCGCGTGGCCAGTCGCCGCGGGACCGACTCCTGATCGAGGCCCGGTCCGGCGGCGAGACCACGTATCTCTTCGACCAGTCCGGCTCCGGTATCGGCGACATTCCGCTCGCGCTCGGATACCAGATCATCGCCGCAGATGGCGGGGCGCTTACCGCCTGGCTCACCATCAAGGCACCGGTGGGCGATGCGGACAAGTTGACCGGCAGCGGCGCGGCGGATGTCGCGCTGTCGTTCGCGGGCGAACGCGCGCTGGGCCACCACCTGCGGCTGTTCGGCCAGGTGGACGTGACCTTCCTCGGCGACGGCGGCCTGCTGCCGGCGCTGCAGGAGGACGTGGTCTGGTCCGGAATGGCCGGCTTCAGCTGGAATGCGTGGCGGGCGCTCGACCTTACCGCGCAGGTCGCCGGCAATTCGCGCGTCTTCGATGCCGCCGGGGCGCTGGCCGGCGATGCGGTGGTGCTGGTGTTCGGCGGCACCTGGCGCACGGCCGGCGGCTGGCGCCTCGACGTCTCCATCAGCGAGGACGTGGACGTCAACGCCTCGCCTGACGTCGTGTTCAATTTCGGGTTGTCGCGCGGCCTGCGCTGAGTGCGAGTATCAGTCGTCGCCCGACGGGGTGTCGGGAAACAGTGTCTCCGTGAACCCGAAGCGTCGCAGGTCGCGGATGCGCATCGGGTAGAGGATACCGTCGAGGTGGTCCACCTCGTGCTGCACGACCCTTGCGTGAAAGCCATCCACGCTGCGGTCGATCGCGTGTCCAGCCGCGTCGACGCCGCGATAGCGCAGCCTGCGGTAGCGAGGCACGACGCCACGCAGCCCGGGGACGGACAGGCAACCCTCCCAGCCATCCTCCATCTCGTCCGACAGGGGCGTCAGCTCGGGGTTGATCAGCACCGTTGCCGGCACCGCCTCCGCCTCCGGGTAGCGGGAGTTGCGCGCGAATCCGAAGACCACGACTCGCAGGCCGACACCTATCTGCGGCGCGGCCAGCCCCGCGCCGTCGAGCGCGCGCATGGTGTCGAACATGTCCCGCAGCAGCTCATCGAGCTCGGGCGTGCCGACCGTCTCGACGGGTGCCGCGCGTTGCAGCAGCCGGGGGTCTCCCATCCTCAACACGTCGCGAACGGTCATCCGGGGATGATAGCTTAGGTCCATGAAGCGGGACCCGAAGGCGCCTTCCTCGCGGCTGCTGCGCGCCGTCACGGACCTCGACGCGGCGGCCATCGACGCGCTCTACGGGCTCGAGCCGGCGTTCGAGCCCGGCGCCCCGGCTGCCGTGGCGGAGGCCCTCGAGTGGGTCACGGTCGGGTGCCCGTATTGCGGCGAGGCGTTCGAAACCCAGGTGGACCTCTCCGCTGGGTCCGCGACTTATGTCGAGGACTGCCAGGTCTGCTGCCAGCCGATCGAGATGAGCTGCCAGCTGGACGGCGCCGGAAGCCTGGCGGATTTCCGGGTACAGCGTCTCGACTAGGGTTTTCCCTTAATCGCCCCGCAAAGAAGCCGGCGTAAGCTGAGTCCGGCACCACGGAGGGACGGTCATGAAGAAGACCTTCGAGGCAGGGGCCTACCGGGATGTCGGCATCGCCGCGGACGGCGTGGTCCTCACCGGTGACATTACCGTGCCGAAGGCGCCGAAGGGGCTCGTGCTCTTCGCCCATGGCAGCGGCAGCAGCCGGCTCAGCTGGCGCAACCGCTGGGTGGCCCGCGAGTTGAACGAGGCCGGCCTGGCGACGCTGTTGTTCGACCTGCTCACTACCGACGAGGAACAGGTCGACCGCCAGACCCGTGAGTTCCGCTTTGACATTCCGCTGCTGGCGCACCGGCTCTCCGGCGCGACGGCGTGGGTCCTGCGCCAGCCGGGCATAGCCAGTCTGCCCATCGGCTATTTCGGCTCGAGCACCGGTGCTGCGGCAGCGCTCGCGGCGAGCGTCGACTGGCCGCAGGTCCAGGCGGTGGTTTCCCGAGGCGGCAGGCCGGATCTCGCCGGCCCCTTCCTGCGCCGCGTGCAGGCCGCCACGCTGCTCGTGGTCGGCGGCGATGATTACGCCGTCGTCGGCATGAACCGCCAGGCACTGACGGAACTGCGCTGCCAGGCGGAGACCGCGATCGTCCCAGGCGCGACGCACCTGTTCGAGGAACCCGGGACGCTGGAACAGGTCGCGACGCTCGCCGCGGACTGGTTCGCGTCGCACCTGGGCCGCCCGACGGTGGTGAATCGAGGAGGACGACATGAACACCTTGCTCACCCCAGAGCAGTCGACGGCTCTCGCCGCAAGGCTGCGCGGCCGATTCGAGAGCCTGCGCGAGGAAATCCGGCAGGACTTGCTCAAGGCCGATAGGGACCGCGCGGCAGGCCTCGCCGATCGCGTCCGCGACCTCGAGGACGAGTCGCTCGCGACCCTGATCGTGGACCTCGACCTGGCCGATACCGACCGGGACCTCGAGGAACTTCAGGACGTCGAGGCGGCGCTGGCCCGCATCAGGGAGGGCACCTACGGCCGCTGCCTGCGTTGCGGCGAGCCCATCCCGTTCGAGCGCCTGAACGCCTATCCGACGGCGAAGCGCTGCCGCACCTGCCAGGTGCTGCAGGAAAAGACCTTCGCCAGCAAGGCGGTGCCGACGCTCTGAGCCACGCCGCCGGCCGACTGCGCGCTGACAACGCGCCCACAAGCGGGCATCCTGTATCCGCAGGCCCGGTTTCTTCGTCGCGGCCAGTGAGGGGGAGTTTCCATGAGACAGAACGAAGGCACGCTCGACCGCACGGTGCGCATCGTCGGCGGGCTCGCCATTCTTTCGCTGGCCTTCGTCGGTCCGCAAACGCCCTGGGCCCTGCTCGGCATCATTCCGGTCATCACCGGCACCGCCGGCTATTGCCCCGCCTACAGGCTGTTCGGTATCAACACCTGCGGGATCGGGAAGTAGGGCGGGGCCGCCTCCTGGCGGCCGACGGCGCCGCGCCGGGCGTCAACCGGTGGCGCCAGTCTGCGTTGTGGTTCCCATGGTCGATTTCAACCGGGAGGGACCATGACCACCACTGGAACGGGAATCCTCGGCGGCCTCGCCACGCTCGCGCTCGCGCTCGCGGGGTGCGGCGGGGGCGGAGGCGCCTCTTCGGCGCCGGCGCCGCAGCCGCCATCGGGCAGCGCCGAAAGCGGCACGGTCTATGTCGGGCTGACCGACGCGGACGGCGATTTCCTGAGCTACGCCGTGGACGTGCAGTCGCTGACGCTCCGCCGCTCGGACGGCACCGTGGTCGAGGCGCTGCCTGTGGCGCCTCGCGTCGACTTCGCCCAGTACGTGGACCTGACGGAACTCCTCGCCGCCGTCGGGTGCCTACGTCGAGGGCGTTCTGCGGCTCGACTATCGTAACGCCGAGGTCACGGTCGAGTCGGGAGGCGGGCCAGTGCTGGCAACCGTCGTCGACCCTGACGGCTCCGCGCTCGGCATCGTGGACGTGCGGGTGGTGCTCGACGACCGCCACCGGCTCGTCGTCGCGCCGGGCCGGCCGGCGCTGCTGATGCTCGACTTCGACCTGGCGGCGACCCATGCGGTGGACCTTGCGACGGATCCCGCGACGGTGACCGCGCGGCCGGTGCTAATCGCCTCGCTCGAGCCGGTCGAGCAGAAGGAGCTGCGCCTGCGCGGACCGCTGGTGGCGGTGGACGTCGCGGCCAGCCGCTATCGCGTCGACCTGCGGCCCTTCCATCTGCGCGCGGGCGACCTCGGCGAGGTCACCGTGCACACCGCGGCCGACACCGTGTTCGAGGTGAACGGCACGCAGTATGAGGGCGCGGTCGGGCTCGAGGCCCTCGCGGCCGCGGGTGCCGGCACGCCGACGGTCGCGTTCGGCACGCTCGCGACCGCGGAGCGTCGCTTCACCGCCGGGCGCGTCCACGCCGGCAGCAGCGTCCCCGGCCATGGCGTCGACGCTGTGCTCGGCAGCGTGCTGGCGCGCAGCGGCGACACGCTGAC
>JBBINN010000018.1:0-22769 GCA_037443885.1 Gammaproteobacteria bacterium
TCCTCGCGCCGGCGAGCGGTGACAACGATCTCGTCGAGCGCCCCGGCCTGCGGCGCGGGCGCCGCTTCGGCACGCTCCGGCATAGCCATAAGACCGGCCAGGGCAGCAGCTACGGCAACCCTCAATCGCATGTTCGCAGAAGGCATCGGCGTTATCTCCTTGGGGATCGGTGGGTCATTGGAGTCTGCTCAGGACACAGCTGCACTTGTATGCGAAGCCGTGTTCGGATATTCGTATCAGCAGTTGTATACAAAGTAAATCCCTTCATAGATGCAAGTCACCATGTGTCGCGTCGACACCACGGGAGTTTCCTTGATGCGCACCAACATGCTCGCTGGCACGGCCGTGGCCGCACTGCTCTGGGGCATTGCCGCAGCGGCCGTCGCCGACGGAGGCGCGTCGCCGACGGAGTGCGACCGCCTCGCGGCACACCCTTCCGACCCAGACAAGGTGGTCGAGGGCGTCTCACAGGCCCAGGTGCTGGGTTGGTCGAATGCGGCGATACACGCCTGCCAGCAGGCCGTCGCCGCCGAGCCGGGCAATGCGCGGGTCAGGTACCAGCTCGGCAGGGTGCTCTTCTACACCGGGCGACAGGTCGATGCCCTGCCCCACCTCGAGGCCTCCGCGGCGGCCCGTCACCGCCAGGCGCAGTTCGTGCTCGGCCTGTTCTATACCGACGGCGTCAAGGACGTGCTCGAGGCGGACGCCTGCCGCGCGCTGGCGCTCTGGCAGGATGCTGCCGCGCGCGAGCACTTCGCGGCGCGCGTGGCGCTGTCGCGCGACTACCTGCGCGCCGCCTATGACCGCTGCGAAGACCGGCCGTCGAAGGAGCGGGTCGCCGGATTCCTGGATTCCGCCGGCAGGGAGGCGCGCGACTACTACCAGCGGCTGCTGATCAGCTGGGCACGGGAGATGCTCGACGCGCGACCGTGATCAGGCGCCGCGCGCGTACTGGCCGAGGACCAGGAACACGCGCTCGATCAGTTCCTCTCGCCGGCGTGCACGCTCGGCCTCCGCACGTTCGTCGGGCTGCCACGCTTCGAGGTCGCCCGCATCGATGACGCCGCGCGCGGCGAGCAGCCGCTCCAGGGTATCGATGCGGTCGAAGGCCACGGACACCTCGGCGGTGAGCGCCACCACGATCGCCATGAGCTGGTCCACGGCCGGGTCCGGGTAGAACTGGGCGCGGCGGCCCTTCGGATCGCGCGGCAGCCGGACGGCCACCTCCGCTGCGACAGCCTCGCGCCCGCGCCGCTTCGCCGGCGGCTTGCGCGAAGCCGCCATCAGTGCATCTCCACGCCGCCGCTCACGTTCATCGCCTCGCCGGTGATGTAGGCCGCCTCGTCCGAGCAAAGGAAGGCCACGGCGCCGGCCGTGTCGGCGGGCAGGCCGACCCGACGCATGGGGATGCGCTCGCGCATCGTGGCCAGGTACTCCGGCACGGTCTGGTTGTTCAGGCGCGCGAAGTACTCGTTCTGGACCGCACCGAGACCGGTGGTGACGTGGTTCGGGCACACCGCGTTGACGGTGATGCCGTAGGGGCCGAGTTCCATCGCGGCGCTGCGGGTGAGGCCGACCATGCCGTGCTTCGAGGCCGTGTAGGCGGCCATGTGACGGTGGCCGGACTTGGCGGCCTGGCTCGCGATGTTGACCACGCGCCCTCCCTGGCCCTGGCGGATCATCTGCTGCGCGGCGGCCTTGGTGCACAGGAATGCGCCGGTCAGGTTCACCTCGAGCACGGTGCGCCAGCGCTCGGCCGGCGTCTCCACCAGCGGCGAGATGAGGTAGCCGATGCCTGCGTTGTTGACCAGGATGTCGAGCCGGCCGAAGGCATCGACGGCGCGCTGCACGGCCGCCTCCGCCTGCGCCTCGTCGCATACGTCGAGCGCCACGGCGATCGCCTCGCTGCCGGCCTGGCGGATCCGGGAGGCAACCTCTTCCATCTCGTCGGTCGTCCCGATATGGCCGGCCTCCATCAGGGCACGGCCCGCGCCGAGGTCGGTGACGACGATGCGGGCACCCGCCGCTGCAAGCCTGAGGCAGATTGCCTCGCCGAGGCCGCCGCCGCGTCCGGCGCCGGTGACCAGCGCGACCTTGCCGTCGAGTCTGTGCATGGGGCAATCCATGGAAAGGAAGATCGGCCGCGTATTCTACCGATCCGGCGGCCCAGCCACTCCCGCAGGCCACTCCCGCCAGCGGTGGCAGGCGATGCGGTGCCCCGGGCCGGCCTCCTCGAGCGGGGGCCGGGATTCTGCGCAGCGGGCCTCCGCGAGCGGGCATCGCGTGCGGAAGACACAGCCGCTGGGGGGCGACAGCGGCGAGGGCAGCTCGCCGGCCGGGAGCGTGCGCGAACGGTGCCGCTCGACCCTGGGGTCCGCCACGGGCACGGCGTCGAGCAGCATGCGGGTGTACGGGTGCAGCGGGCGGCCGTAGATCGCGTCGCGCGGCCCGCTCTCCATCACGCGTCCGAGGTACATCACCATGACCTCGGTGCTGAGATGACGCACGACCGCAAGGTTGTGGCTGATGAAGAGGCAGGCGAGCCCGAGATCGTCGCGCAGCTCGCGCAGCAGGTTCACGACCTGCCCCTGCACCGACACGTCGAGCGCGCTCACCGGCTCGTCGCAGACCAGCAGCCGCGGCTTCAGGATCACGGCGCGCGCGATGCCGATGCGCTGGCACTGGCCGCCGCTGAACTCGTGCGGATAGCGGTCGGCCGCGGCGGCCGTCAGGCCGACGCGCTCGAGCGCCGCGCCGACGCGTGCCCTGCGCCCGGCGCGCGTCAGCGCCGGCTCGAAGACCGCGAGCGGCTCGGCCACGCTCTGCCCCACCGTCATCCGCGGGTCGAGGCTGCCGAGCGGATCCTGGAACACGATCTGCAGCTCGCGGCGCAGGCGCCGCCAGCCACGCGCCGAGAGTCCATCCACGCGCTCTCCCTGCCAGCGCAGCTCGCCGCCGGCGAGCGGCGCGAGGCCGATCAGCGCGCGACCGAGCGTGCTCTTGCCGCAGCCGGACTCGCCGACCACGCCGAGCGTGCCTCCCGGCGACAGCAACAGGCTCGCTCCATCCACCGCAGTCAGCCACCGCGTCCGCAGCAGCCCGCCCGACAGGCGATACCTGACCGCCAGGTCCCGACCCTCCAGCAGCACGTTCATCGCCCCATCCCCGTGCCCAGCGGGTGGTGGCAGGCCACGTGGCGGCGGCCGGCCGCCGCGAGTTCCGGCCGCTCCTCGCAACGGCTGCCGGCGAAACGGCAGCGCTCGCGGAAGGCGCAGCCGGCCTCGGGGCCCGCGACGGGTGGTGAGCCGGGAATCGTGCGCATCGCCTCGCCGGGATCGTCGTCGAGTCGGGGCAAGGCCTCGAGCAGCCCGGCCGTGTATGGGTGACGTGGTGCCGCGAAGATTTCCTCGGCCGGCCCCGCCTCGACGATGCGCCCCGCGTACATGACGATCACCCGGTCCGCGAGCCCCGCGACGACACCGAGGTCGTGGGTGACCAGCACGAGTGCCATGCCGAGGGATGCGCGCAGCTCGCGGAACAGGGCGACGACCTGTGCCTGCACCGTCACGTCCAGCGCCGTGGTCGGCTCGTCGGCGATGAGCAGCCGTGGGCGCGCCATCAGCGCCGCGGCAATCGCGACGCGCTGGCGGGTTCCACCGGACAGCTCGTGGGGATACTGCGCGAGGCGCGCCGCGGCGTCGGGCACATGCACGCGCTCCAGCATGCGCCGTGCCTCGGCACGGGCCTCGGCCGCCGGCACGCCATGATGGACCATGAGCGGCTCGGCCAGCTGGGCTCCGACCGTCAGGTGCGGCGTCAAGCTGCCGAGCGCGTCCTGGAAGACGTAGCCGATCCCTGCGCCTCGCACCCGCTCGAGCCGCTGCGGACGACCCAGCAGCTCCTCGCCCTCGAAGGCTACGCGCCCGGAGGCGGTGCCGTTCGCCGCGAGCATCCCCGTGGCGGCGAGCAGCGTCTGGCTCTTGCCGGAACCCGACTCCCCGACGATGGCCACGCATTCGCCCGGCTCCACGGCGAGGTCCACGCCGCGCACGGCCGCGAGTTCGCCCTGGCGCGTGCGGAAGCCGACGTGCAGCGACTCGATCTCGAGCAGGGCCATCAGCGCTCCCGCGGGTCGAGGGCGTCACGCAGCCCGTCGCCCAGGAAATTGAAAGCGAAGACGATCAGCACCAGGCAACTCGCCGGCACGAGCAGGATCCAGGGCGCCGTCTCCATCTCGGCGGCGCCGTCCGCGATGAGGTTGCCGAGGCTGGCGAGCGGCTCCTGGATGCCGATCCCGAGGAAGCTGAGGAAGCTCTCGACGAGGATCATCTGCGGGATCATCAGCGTCGCATACACGATCACGGGCCCCATGAGGTTCGGCACTATGTGGCCGAACACGACCCGCGCCGGCCCCGCCCCCGAGGCGACCGCGGCCTCGACGAACTCGCGCTGCCGCAGGGCGAGCGCCTGACCGCGCACCACGCGCGCCATGGTCAGCCAGCCGACCGCGCCGATCGCGACGAACAGCAGGAACACGCTGCGGTCGAACACTACCGTCAGGATGATGACGAAGAATACCTGCGGCAGCGCATACAGCACGTCGACGGCGCGCATCATGAGCGCGTCCGTCCGGCCGCCGGCGAATCCGGCGACCGCGCCCCAGGTCACGCCGATGACCAGGCTCACCAGTGTCGCGAGCAGCGCGACGGCGAGCGACAGCCTTGCCCCGTGCAGCGTGCGGACGAAGAGGTCGCGGCCGAGGCGGTCCGTGCCGAGCCAGTGGTCCGAATCGAGCGACGGCGGCACCGCCATGTGTTCCCAGTCGATGGCATCCGGCGCGTACGGGCTCGCCAGTGGCCCGAGCAGTGCCAGCAGGGTGAGCACGACCAGCAGGCCGGCGCTCGCCATTGCCGCGCGGTTCGCGACGAGCCTCGCCCAGGCGTCGGACCAGAGCCCGGCGCCCGCCATCAGTGCCGCCTTCCCGGGCGCATGCGCGGATCGAGCCACGCGTAGAGCAGGTCCACGACGAGGTTCAGCGCGATCATGAGCGCCGCAAACACGATCACCATGCCCATCACGAGCGTGTAGTCGCGGTTCATCGCACCCTGCACGAGGTAGCGCCCGAGACCCGGCAGGCCGAAGATCGTCTCGACGACCAGCGAGCCCGTCAGCACTGCGGCTGTGGCGGGCCCGAGGTAGCTCACGACCGGCACCAGCGCCGCCGGCAGCACGTGACGCAGCAGCAGCCGCCTGCCCGGAATGCCCCGGGCGCGCGCGGCCCGCACGAACGGCGCGCGCAGCACCTCGAGCACGCTGCCGCGGGTCAGGCGCGCGATGTAGGCGATCACCGGCAGTGCCAGGGTCACCGCCGGCAGCACCATGTCGCGAACGGTGCCCGGGCTCCAGCCCGCCACCGGCAGCCAGCCCAGGTAGATGCCGAAGACCAGCGCGAGCAGCGGTGCGATCACGAATACCGGCACGGCGATGCCCAGCACCGCGAAGCCAGTGACGGCGTAGTCCACGGCGGAGTTGTGGCGGACCGCTGCGAGGACGCCCAAGGGCACGCCGACCAGCAACGCGAGCAGGATCGCGGCGAGGCCGAGCTTCAGGCTGATCGGCAGTCCGGTCGCGATCAGCTCGGTGACCGTGAAATCCTTGAATTTGAACGAAGGCCCGAAGTCACCGCGCAGCAGGCCTGCCGCGTAGCGGCCGAACTGCACCGGCAGCGGCTGGTCGAGGCCGTAGGCGCGCTCGAGGTTGGCCTTGATCTCGGGCGGTAGCGCCTGCTCCTCGTCGAAGGGCCCGCCGGGTGCGAGGCGCGTCAGCAGGAACGCCAGGACGACGATGACCGCGAGCGTCGGGATCGCGCCGAGCAGCCGCTTGAAGACATAGCCCAGCACGCCGGGCGGGGTCTCAGCGCTCGGGCCGCGCCGGGACCCGCACCAGCATGGCCGCGACGAAGGCTGCCGCGTTCAGCGCGGTCATGATGCCGAAGCCCAGCTGGTTGCTGCCGGTAGCCACGTAGGCGAAACCCGTGACGCTCGGGCCGATGGCGCCGCCGGTCGCATCGATGACGGTGATGGCGCCCAGGATCTTGCCGAGCGCACGCGCCCCGAACACGTCCGCCACCAGCGCCTGCAGCATGGTGTAGTTCCCGCCCCAGCCGAGGCCGAAGAGCCACAGCGCCGGCCAGACCAGAGCGGGTTTCAGCGTCGTGAGCATCGCCGCTCCTGTCAGCATCAGCCCCAGGCAGAGCGCGAAGACGACCTTGCGCGGCAGCAGCTCGGAAACCGCCCCGGCGAGGATCTTGCCCACGAGACCCATCAGGAACAGCGGGAAGAACGCCCTCGAGGCGCCCGCCGGGTCGTAGCCAAGGTCCCTCATGTGCAGGAACAGGTTGTAGGACAAGCCGAGAATCGAATAGAAGGTGCAGAAGGCCGCCGTGGCGATCAGCCAGAAGTTCGCCGTCCTGATCGCCGCGCCGAACTCGTATCCGGAAAGAGGCACCCCTCCGGCCACGGCCTGGCGTGGTGCCTGCGCACTCGCGGCGCCGAGGGGCGCGAGCCCGACGCGCTCCGGCCACTCCTTGATCACGAACAGCACGAGCGGCAGGAGCAGGAGCGGGATCAGGCTCACGATCTGCAGCGCGTCGCGCCAGCCGTACTGCCCGATGAGCCAGGTGTTGAGCTGCGGGATCAGCGCATTGCCCAGGCTCGTCCCGGCGAGCATCAGACCCAGCGCCAGGCCTCGCTGCGCCACGAACCAGCGCGAGACGATCGTGACGCAGACGACGAGGCCGGCGCCCGCGAGCGCGGCCCCCATCACCAGGCGCAGCAGGTACAGCTGCGTCAGTGAGTCCACGAGCGAGTAGCCGTACAGGCCGGCGGAAAGGAGCAATGCGCCCGCGACCATCGCGGGACGTACGCCGAAGCGGTCCGCGATCCATCCGCCCACAGGCGCGAGCGCGGCCGCCGTCAGCAGCTGGATGGTGTCGCCGAACTTGAGGGTGTCGCGCTCGATCGACAGCTCGCGCATGATGTCGCTGTCGAAGACGGAGATGCCGGCCAGCGTCAGCGCATTGCTGATCCAGATGACCACGAAGGCCGGCAGGACGATGCCCCACCAGCCATAGAAGCGCCAACCGGTCTGTGCCTGCATGATGGGTCCCTGGTGGAGCAACTGGCCGGGGCGAGCGGTGTCGCCTGCCTCAGAGAGATTCAGTGACGATGAACAGCGGCGCTTCCGCGAACTCGCGGAACTGCCGGGCCACCTCGGCCATTGCGGGTGTCGCGGCGATGTCGGCCCTGAGCGCCTCGACGCTGCTGACCCGCAGCAGCTCTACGTAGCGGTAGGGCACATCCGCCGCACCCGACAGCAGCCCCCGGGCCCTGAGCACCTCGAATCGCTCCACGGCACCGAGGCCGTTGACGACGGGCAGGTCGGTGGAACGGGCCCAGGCCTCGTACCGCTCGACGCTCACACCGGGCTTCAGGTTGAATAGCACGACGATCGTCGACATCGGGACTCCTGCGACGCGCGTCGCCCGTGGCGGCCGAGTCTAGAGAGGCCCGGAAAGACGTGTCAACGCAAGCCTGGAGGATCGCATGCTCTTCATCGTGATCGGCACGGACGGCCCCGATGCCGCCGAGCGTCGGCGCGCGCAGCTCGACGCGCACCTCGCGTGGGTTCTCACGGCCATGGAGAGGCTGCGCGTCGCGGGCCCCGTCCGGGACGCCCCCGGCGCTGCGCCCTGCATGAGCGTCTACATCCTCGAGGCCGCAGACGAGGAAGACGCGCGGGCACTGGTCGCAACCGACCCTTACTTCCAGGCTGGCGTGTGGCAGTCCGTGGAGTTCAGGCACTTCAACGCCGCCGCCGGCACCTGGGTCGGCGGCGCCGCGTGGCTGCAGAAGCCCGGCTGACAAAAAAAGCGCGGCCTCGATGGAGGCCGCGTTCCTTACGCACCCGGGCACGTTACCGCGCCATCCGGGTGCACCCCTCGTGCCTCGCGTTGTGTCGTTCTTCTCGGCGAGGCTGTCCCCTTCCTGCTGACGACCGTAGCGCGGCACTGCCCGCCCGGCAAGGAGTTTCGTTCCTGCAGCGCAACACGAACGGCGCCAAACGCTCGCCACCAAGCCCGCGATGTGAGGCCCGGGACAGACGCGTTACCGCGCGAGGCCCAGGCTGCCCGGATTGATGACCCCCTGCGGATCGACGAGCGACTTAACGGCCTTCAACAGCGCCGCCGCCGTCGGATCCAGCGCTTCCTGGTAAAGGTAGAAGCGCCCAATCTGGAAACTCACCGCACCGTGCTCCATGAAGCAGCGAGCCAGGTCGTCGCGCAGGCGGTCGACCGCCTCCCGCGCAGCCAGGTTCTGCTCGAACGAGGGCAGCCTTGCCAGGTACTCCGCGTCGATGACCCGCTCGTGGAACGCCTGGCGGCAGTCCGGCCAGTACATCACCGGTTCGATCAGGATCGCGCGGTCGCCCACGCCGCAGACGAGATACCCGTGGTCGATCGAGTGGCGCTCACGCTCCTGCCGGTGGCGCGCATGCACCGCCTCGAGCGCCTCGTACATGCGCGCGGCAGAGGACAGCGGCACCGAGCCGTGCACCGGCACCCAGCGCTCACCGCCGGGGCCGAGCATGCTGTTGACCTCGGCGAAGGGATTCGCCCGCATCACCTTCGGGATCGTGGCGGTCACCTCGCTGCCGCGCTCGCCCAGCAGCTCGCGTACCCGCGCGAGCCGCGCGTCCGCCTCCGCCGAGTCGCGCCCTTCGATGCTGACATGCAGCGAGAACTGCGCCTCGTCGAGGAAGCTGCGCCCGCCGAGCACAAGCTTCGCGCCCTCAGCGAGGCCCTTGAGGCCACCGCCCGCCGCCGTGACGACCTTGCCCAGCGCCTTCGCGTCCTCCGCCATGCTCACGCGCTTCATCCGGACTTTCTGCATGCCCGGGTCGAAGCCGAACATCTCCGACACGAGCCCCTCGCGCGCGATGTCCGCCATCAGGGCGAACAGGCGCCGCGCATCCGGCACGTTGCACGAGAGGTGCCGCAGCTCCGGCGGGATCCGCACCAGCCGCAGGGTTGCGCGGACCTTGATCCCGAGCGCGCCGCAGTCGTGCGTGAACATGGCCGAGAGATCCGGGCCGAACTGCCTGAAGAAGGGTGTGCCCCTGGCGTTGGCGTGCGACCCGACCCGCGCGAGCCTGCCGTCGCCCAGCACCACGTCGAGGCCGAGGACCGTTTCCCCCACTGCGCCGTGGGTGCCGGACCCGAGGAAGAGTGCGCCCTGGGAGATCGCGCCGCCGATGGTGGAGCGAAGCCCCGAGAGCGGGCCCCAGAAGGCTGTCCGCACGCCGAGCGGCGCCAGCGCATCGTGAAGTTCCTTCCACGTGGCGCCGCACTCGACGGTCACCCAGCCGTCGTCCACGTTGATGTCGAGCACGCGGTTCATCCGCCCCATGTCCACGACGAGGGCGTCGCGACGGTCCGCGAGGTAGCCTCGCGTGTAGGACATGCCGCCGCCGCGTGGCACCACGACCAGGCCCTGCGCCGCAGCGATGCCCACGACCGCCGCGACCTCCTCGGCCGTGCCCGGACGGATGACGGCCAGCGGCGGGATGGCGGCGTGATGCACGTCCTGGGAATAGAATTCGAGGTCCGATTCACCCATCAGGACGTGCTCGGCGCCGACCGCCGCGCGCAGCTGCGCGATCGCCTCCGTCCCCGGCTCGCGCAGGCCTGCAGTCTCGATCATCGGCTGTCTCCCGGCGGGTTTTGGGCAGCTGTGGATTATTGGTGGCCAGCGAGTTCCGGACAAGCGACCGCCTGTTGGACTTCGCGGCTGCGACTTCCTACACTGCGTTCCTGACTCGCGGCTATGGACGGGGGTGCCGTGCCCGACTCCACCCGACCGATTCGAGCGCTCATGCGCGGCCTCGACGCGCTGGCGGTGCTGAACCTCCGTGACGGCGCCACGGTGTCCGAAGTCGCAGCCGAGATCCGCCTGCCGCGTACCACCGCCTACCGCATCCTGGAGACGCTCTGCGAGGCCGGCTACGTGTTCCGCGACCCGGCGGACGAGCGCTACCGCCTAACCATCATGGTGCGGACCCTGTCCGACGGCTTCGACGACGAGGCCTGGGTCAGCGAGCTGGCCCGTCCCGTCCTGGATGACCTCTGCCGGGAAATCGTCTGGCCCGTGTCCATCGCGACGCTCTCGGGCCAGTCCATGGTGCTGCGCGAGACGACGGACCACCGCAGCCCGCTCGCCGTCGAGCGCCATCCCACCGGCCTGCGGGTGCCGCTGCTCGCGAGCGCCGCCGGCAGGGTCTATCTGGCCTTCTGCAGCGGCGCCCAGCGCGACGCGCTGGTGGAAATCCTCGCGCGTTCGCCGCGCGAGGAGGATGCGCTCGCGCGCAACCGAGAGGAACTCGCGCGCATCCTGAACGAGGTGCGGGTGCAGGGCTACGCGACCACCCTGCGCGCCCGCCGCGTGTCTGACGAAGTGAGCCTCGCGGTGCCGGTCAGTCTCGGGGAACACGGTCTGGCCTGCCTGAGCGTTCGCTTCGCCGCGAGCGCCGTGCCGATGAAGCTGCCGCTCGAGCGCTTCCTGCCCCGCCTGCGCGACTCCGCACAGAGGATCCGGGCCGGATTTCTCGATCCACCGGCGGGGAGTCCGCGGCCCGGCGCCGGGGTTTGACACCCCCCGCCGGTTTGCTTATTTTCGCGGCGCAAAATTCCGTTGCCCGGACCGGTCCGGGCGCGCGCCGACCCCGAGATCCCCATGCCCGATGAGATCACCGCGTACCGCGCCCTCGCGCTGCAGCTGACCTGCCACGCGGTGAACGACTGCCCGGACCGCGCGACCGCCCGGACCAGGATGCGCGAGAACCTGGACCGCATCGACCGGGCCGTCGCGGGCTCCAAGGCCTTCCTCGGCCGGGACCTGCGCCTCGTGGTCCTCCCGGAATACCTCCTCACGAGCTACCCGCTCGGCGAGACGCTGGAAGCCTGGGCCGACAAGGCGGCCATCGACGTGGACGGTCCGGAGTACGACGCACTGGCGGCCATTGCCGGCCGCCACGACGTCTTCCTGGCCGGCAATGCCTACGAGGCCGACCGGCATTTCCCGGGCCTCTACTTCCAGGCGAGCTTCTGCGTCGCGCCCGCGGGCCAGGTCGTCCTGCGCTACCGCCGGCTCGTGTCCATGTTCGCACCGACGCCGCACGACGTGTGGGACCGCTACCTCGACATCTACGGCCTCGACGGCGTCTTCCCGGTCGCCCGCACGGAGATCGGACGCCTCGCCGCGATCGCCTCGGAGGAGATCCTCTACCCGGAGATCGCGCGCGCGCTCGCGCTGCGCGGCGCGGAGGTGTTCCTGCACAGCTCGAGCGAGGTCGGCTCACCGAGGTTGACCCCCAAGGACATCGCGAAGCGGGCCCGGGCGCTGGAGAACCTGTGTTACCTCGTCTCCGCGAACACGGGCGGCATCGCCGGCGTGGACATCCCCTTCGCCTCCGCCGACGGCATGTCCAAGATCGTGGACTACCTCGGCGATGTCCGCGCCGAAGCGCTTCCGGGCGAGTCGGCCAACGCCTGCGCCGAGATCGACCTCGCGGCCCTTCGCCGCTACCGCCGCCGCGGCGGCATGGGCAACCTGCTGTCGCGCCAGCGGCTGGAACTGTTCGCCGCGACCTACGCCGGGTCCGTCTATCCGCCGAACACCATGCTGGGCCCGGACGGACGTCCGGTGCCGCCCGACCGCAGCCATTTCGTCGCCACGCAGCGCGCCGTCCTCGAGCGCCTCGAACGCGACGGGCTGATCTGACGAGTTTCCATACGAGGAGCTGAACGCGATGCTAAAGATCCTGGTGGGTATCAAACGGGTGATCGACTACAACGTCCGCATCCGCGTGAAGCCGGACGGCACGGGTGTCGTCACCGACGGCGTCAAGATGAGCATCAATCCCTTCGACGAGATCGCCCTCGAGGAGGCGCTGCGCATCCGCGAGCGTGGTGAGGCGGCCGAGATCGTCGCGGTGGGCATCGGACCCGACGACGCCCAGCAGCAGCTGCGCACCGCGCTCGCCATGGGGGCCGACCGCGCCATCCTCGTGAAGCACGACGGCCCCGTGGACCCGCTCGTCGCTGCGCGGACCCTGCACGCCATCGTGCAGAAGGAATCGCCGGCACTCGTGATCGTGGGCAAGCAGGCGATCGACGACGATGCCGCCCAGACCGGGCCAATGCTCGCGGCCCTGTGGGACCGACCACAGGCGACGTTCGCGTCCAGGGTCGAGTTCAAGGGCGACACGCTGGTCGTGACCCGCGAGGTGGACGCCGGTCTCGAGACCGACGAGGTCGACCTGCCGGCCGTGATCACGGCGGACCTGCGTCTCAACGAGCCGCGCTACGTGAAGCTCCCCGACATCATGAAGGCCAAGAAGAAGCCGCTCGACGTCACGGACCTCGCGGCGCTCGGCGTGGATGCCGGCAGCCCCGCCAGGGTCGTGCACTGGGAGCCGCCGGCGCAACGCCAGAAAGGCGTGATGGTGAAGGACGCGGCTGAGCTGGTGGACGCGCTCAAGAAGAAGGGGCTGATCTGATGAACAAGGTACTCGTCATTGCGGAGCATGCCGGCGGCCGGCTCAATCCCGCCACCGCCAAGTGCGTCACCTGCGCCACGAGCGTCCCGGACGCCGAAGTCACGGTTGCGGTATTCGCGGCCGAGGGCGCGGAGGTCGCCGCACAGGCGGCTGGCCTGAAGGGTGTCGCCCGGGTCCTGCTGGTCGAGAATCCGGCGAACGCCCAGCCCCTCGCCGCCGTGCTCGCGCCGCAGGTGGTCAAGGTCGCGACCGGCCACGGCCACGTCTTCGGCCCTTCGACGACCTTCGGGCGCGACCTCATGCCGCGCGTGGCGGCGCTTCTCGGCGTGCCGCAGCTGTCGGATGTGATGGCCGTCGACTCCGCCACCCGGTTCAAGCGACCCGTGTACGCCGGCAACGCCATCACGACCGTCGAAGTCGCAGCGGGCAGTGTCGTGGTCTGCACCGTGCGTGTCGCCTCCTATGGGTCCGCCCCCGCGGGCGGCAGCGCCAGCGTCGAGAAGGTTTCCGTGGACGTGGCCCTGCCGGCGCACACGCGCTTCATCTCGGTGTCGGCCGCCAAGAGCGACCGCCCGGATCTCCAGACCGCGCCGCGCGTGGTCGCGGGCGGCCGCGCGCTGGGCAGCGCCGAGAACTTCGAGCTGATCTATCGCCTCGCCGCGAAGCTGAACGCGGGCGTCGGCGCCTCGCGCGCCGCGGTGGACGCGGGCTACGCCCCGAACGAGATGCAGGTTGGTCAGACCGGCAAGATCATCGCGCCGGAGCTCTACATGGCGATCGGGATTTCCGGCGCCATCCAGCACCTGACCGGCATCAAGGACGCGCGCACCATCGTGGCGATCAACAAGGACCCGGAGGCGCCGATCTTCGAGATCGCCGACATCGGCCTGGTGGGCGATCTGTTCACGCTGCTGCCCGAGATCGAGCGGCTGGCCTGAGCTCGAACCAGCATGAGTGATATCAGACAAGCGATTGAAATAACGCTGGAGAGATATCGCGACTGCTGGTCCCGGCTGGACTTCGAGGGGCTGCGCGGGCTCTGGGACACCGAGGAGCCCGCACCCCTCTACATTCCGGAGGAGTCGCCCGCCCCGCTCCTAGACTGGGCCCGGATCGAGGCCTACTGGACGGCGACGCGGGCCGCCACCCGGGGCATCCGGATCGAAACGTGGAACCTCGTCGCGCGTGAGTTGCCCGAGGGACTCGCCAGCGCCTGCTATGACATGCGCTGGGTCGGAGAATTCGCGGGCTACGCCCGCCCCATCGGCGGCGAACTCCGGGTGAGCGCCCTGTTCCGGGCCAGGCCCGGCGGCTGGCGCTTCATTCAATACGTCGAGGCGCCGCTCGCGCCGATCGCCTACTTCAAGCGCGGCTACGAGCGCTTCGCCGAGGCGCCCCCGGCGAAGGAATCGCGGTGACGTTGACCGCCGAGAGCAGGGAGCTTCCGTGCATCCGCAAGCGCTACGTGGACGTCCCGCACGGACAGGTCCACCTGCGCGTGGGCGGCCGCGGGCCGGCCGTCGTCCTTCTGCACGATTCGCCGCGCTCCTCGGTCATGCACGTACCGAACATCGCCTGGCTCGGCGGGCGTTTCACGGTCTACGCGCTCGACACGCCCGGCTACGGCAACTCGACGCCCCTGCCCGCCGACCCGGCGCCCAGCATTCCGGACTTCGCCGCCGCGCTCGAGGGCACGCTCGAGGCGCTCGGCCTGACGCGGCCAGCGGTCTACGGCTTCCACACCAGTTCGAAGATCGCCCTCGAACTGGCGACTCGGCCGACGGCGCCGCTCGGCGGTGCCGTGCTGGACGGGCTGTCCCTGCCCGCGACGCCGCCGCCCGAGGAGTTCATCGGCCGCTACATGCGGCCGTTCCGGGTGAGCAACGATGGCAGCCACCTCGCGACCCAGTGGAGCAAGATCCTCGACTTCCATCGCTTCTTCCCGTGGTTCCGGCGCGAAGCTGCGATGCGGCTCGACATGGCCCTGCCGGACGATGCGGCGCTGCACACGTATGCGCTCGATACGCTGATGGCCGGGTCCTCGTGGTCGTCGGCCTACGCCGCCGCGATGCGCTATCCCGCCCGTGACGCGCTCGCGGCGGTACGGCACCCGCTCACCTTCACCTGCCGCTCCGATGACGTCCTGTTCGGTTTCCTCGCGACCCTGCCCGAACCCCTGCCCGCCGGCGCCCGGCGCGTGCCGCTCGGGCCCTCACAGGCAGAGTGGCGCGATCAGCTTGGAGCCTGGCTCGGCGAGTACGCCGAGCCCGCAGAACCGCCACCGCCGCCCGATCCGCTCACTGGGCGAACCGCCGCGATGCGCCGGGGCTATGTGGACCTCCAGCAAGGACAGGTGCAGCTGCGCCTCGTCGGCGTCGGGCCCCGTGCGCCGCTGCTGATGCTGCACGACCTGCCAGGATCCGCAGCCACGCTCGAGGCCCTTGGGGCGCTGATGGCACAGGACCGCAGCGTGCTCATGCCCGACCTGCCGGGCTGTGGTGAGTCCGATGCGCTCGCCGCGCCGACCGCGGCTGGCTACATCGAGGCGCTGCTCGCCTGCCTGGATCGCCTGCAGGTGGAAGCGGTAGACGTATTCGCCGAGCACCTCGCGTCGCCGCTCGCACTCGAGCTGGCCCATCGCGCGCCGCGGCGCGTACGCCGCCTCGTGTTCGACGGCTTGCCGCCGCTCGCCGCGGCGCAGCGGGAAGCGTTGCTGCCCCGCTATTGCCCGGCGCTGTCGCCGCGCAGGGACGGCGCCAACTGGCTCGCGGGCTGGCATCTCCTCGGCGACCGCGAGTGCGCGTGGCCCTGGTTCGACAGAAGCCGCGCGGCCGTGCGACGGCGGACACCCAGCCTCGATGCCGAGACGCGGCATCGGGTCCTCGTGGACCTGTTCAAGCAACCCGAGCGCTACGGGGACGGCGCAGGGGCGGCGCTGGCCCTGCCGCTCGAGGAGCGCCTCGCCGCGCTGAGCGCGCCGCTCACGGTGCTCTACGACCCGGTCGACGCGCGAGACGCGCAGGTGCCCGGCGCGGTCGCAGGCCGCGCGAACGCCCGCGCCGTCGAACGGCCGAGCGGAGAAATGGCGGAGTTGGCCGAGGCCCTGCGGCGCAGCCTCGACGGCTGATCAGGTCAGCGTTGCGACGAGCAGCGCGGCCGCCAGCGCCACGATCGTGATCCAGGTGCCGAGCGTTCCCCAGAAGCGCCCGAAGCTGCGCGCGGAGTGGCGCGACAGACCCCAGGCGTGGAGCGCCCGGCTCGCGAGCAGCACGATGCCCGCGACGTGCAGGACGCCGGTGGGCACGCCGTTCAGCTCGCCCAGCAGGAGCAGCAGCAGTGCGAGCGGCACGTACTCGACGAAGTTCGCGTGCACGCGCACCGCCCGCTCCATGCGCGGGTCGGCACCCGTGCCGAGCGCCGTGCGCGTCGCCCAGCGGGCACGCACCACGAGCGCCGCGAGCACGATCAACAGGACGCCCGACAGCGCGGCGTACAGGGCGGTGACCGGTGCAGCCATGGCGGCTCCTTCAGGGTGATGCGGTCTCAGGCGCCACGCGCACGAGCGCCTTGCCGAAATTCCCGCCGCGCATGAGGCGGCAGAAAGCTTCTGGGGCGTGCTCGAGTCCGTCGGTCACGTCCTCGCGCCAGTGGAAACGCCCCTCGCGGATCCAGGCCGACACGACGCGCCGCTGCTCTTCGGCCTTGTGCAGCCAGTCGTATACGACGAGACCCTTCATCGTGGCGCGCGCGCCTACGACCGGGCCGAGGAACGGCCCGGGCGGCGGCGTGTCCATGCTGTAGGCCTCGATCATGCCGCACAGCACGATGCGTGCGCCGAGCGCGAGGCGGCCGAGCACCGCCGCGAGCGTGTCGCCGCCCACGTTGTCGAAATACACGTCCACGCCATCCGGGCAGGCGGCGGCGAGCGAGGCCTTGAGGTCGCCACTGCGGTAGTTCACGCAGGCCGCGAAGCCCAGCTCACGCACCGCGTAGTCGCACTTCTCCACGCTGCCGGCGATCCCCACCGCCCGCGCGCCGACGAGGCGGGCCACCTGTCCGGCCGTGCAGCCCACCGGGCCCGTGGCCGCCGACACGACGGCCGTCTGCCCGGGTTTCGGCTCGCCGAGGTAGACCATGCCCGCGTATCCGGTGAGTCCCGGCATGCCGAGCACGCCGAGCGCCGTGGACAGCGGCGCCATCGCCGGATCGAGCTTGCGCACGCCGGCGCCGTTCGAAACCGCAAAGGACTGCCACCCGTTGCGGACGGCGACGAACTCGCCGGCCGCAAAACCCGGGTGGCGCGACTCCACCACCTGGGCCACCGTCTCGCCGACCATGGGCATGCCCGGCTCGAGGCGGTCGGCGTAGATCTGGCTGCCCTTCATCACGTTCCGGTAATACGGATCGAGCGACAGCCAGAGCGTGCGCGACAGGAACTCGCCTTCGGCCGGCGCCGGAACCGGAGCCTCGTCGAGCGCAAAGTCCGCGGGCACGGGCAGCCCCTGCGGCCGCCGCGCGAACAGCACGCGCAGGTTCGTCATGCGGGCCTCCAGCCTGGGCGCCGCAAGGCGAAGCTCAGAGCTGGCCGAGCACGTACTCGGCGGCCGACACCTTGAACTCGCCCGGCGCCTCGACGTAGAGCGCCTTGACGACGCCGTCCTCCGTCACCATCGCGAAACGCTGGCCGCGCTTGCCCATGCCGAAGCCGGTCGCGTCGAGTTCCAGGCCGAGCGCACGCGTGAAGTCGCCGTTGCCGTCCGCGGCCATCACGATGCTGTCGCCGACGTTGGCGGACTTGCCCCATGCGTTCATCACGAACACGTCGTTGACCGCGATGCAGACGATCCTGTCGACACCCTTGGCCTTGAGCGCGGAGGCCTGGTCCACGAAACCCGGCAGGTGCCGCGCGCTGCAGGTCGGGGTGAAGGCGCCGGGAACCGAGAACAGCACGGCCTTGCCCTTGCCGAGCAGCTCGTCCGTGCTGACGCCGGTGGGGCCGTCCGCCGTCATGACCTTGAGGGTCGCGGAGGGAATCTTGTCGCCAAGCTTGATCGTCATGGGATGAAGCCTCGATGTGCTGAGTAGTGGGAGTCGATGTGTGAGTCTAGCGCAACGGCCCGGCTCAGCGGGCAGCCGCCTCCCAGGCCCTGCGGATCTCGCCGGCGGGCGCGCACCAGACGCCGTCGTGCCCGGTGATGTAGGCAAGCACCTCCTCGAGCCAGCCAATGCGGTGCGGTTGCCCCAGGACCCAGGGGTGCAGCGAGAGCGCGAGGAGCCGGCCGCCCTGCTCCGCCGCTTCCGCGTAGAGGAAGTCGAACGCGTCGCGGACCTGCTCGGCATACTCCCGCTCGGAGTGCAGGTTGCCGTGGATGATGAAGGCGTCCTCGAGCTCGAGCGACAGCGGCATCGCGACCAGCGGGCCGGCGCTGGTCGCAAACGCGTAGGGCATGTCGTCGTTGACCCAGTCGCACATGTACCGGATCCCGTGCTTCGCGAGCAGGTCCGGCGTGTTCGCGCTCTGCGAGCGGGACGGGCTCAGCCAGCCCTGGACCGGCTGCCCGGTCAGGGACCGCAGCGTCGCGAGCGAGCGCTCGACGAGCCCCTCCTCCGCCGCCGGATCCATGCCGCCGCAGTGCGGCGCGTCCATGTGCCAGCCGTGGCAGGCGACCTCGTCGCCGCGCTCGACCAGCCGCCGCAGCAGCGGCGGATAGCGCTCGGCGAGCCGTGCGGAGACGGCGAACGTGGGGCGGATGCCGAAGCGGTCGAAGGCCTCGAGGAAGCGGTAGATGCCCACGCGGTTGCCGTACTCGCGCAGCGTGTAGTGTCTGAGGTCCGGGTATGCCGTCGTCATCCCGCCCGTCGGCGGGAAGGGCTTGCCCTGCTGGTTCAGGGGGAAGAACTGCAGCGCGACGTTCACCCACAGGGCGAGCCGCTTGCCGCCGGGCCACTGCACCGGCCGGCGGTCGGTCAGCATGGACCATTCGTAGCGGGCGTGGTCCATGCCGTAGCGCCGGCGCGGATACTCCAGGTAGCTGCGGTCGAGCGCCATGTCAGGCTCCTCCCCGCGCGGCGATGTCGGCCACGGCCGCGTCGTAGCAATGTTCCAGGTAGTACTCGGCGATCTCCCGCCCGGTCGTGACCCACACGTCCGGGTGGCTGGTGATGTACTCGAGCGCCTCCTCGAAGGCCTTCAGCCGGTGCGGGTGGCTCACCTGGTAGGCGTGCAGCGGGATGCACATCACTGTGCCGCTGCGCGCGCCCTCGGCGTACAGGCGGTCGAAGTTGGCCTTGAGCATCTCGCCGTAGCGCCGCGGCTCGATCCTGTTGACCACGTAGACGATGGTGTCGTTCATCTCGAGCGAGTACGGCACCGACACGAACCGCTTGCCGGAGCGGACCCGCACCGGCGTCGGCTGGTCGTCGTGGAACAGGTCGCAGGTATAGACGCCGCCCGCCTCGGCGAACAGGTCGAGCGTGATCTCGCTGTGGGTGAGCGCCGGCGCGAGGTATCCGGCACACTGCTGGCCCGTGTGTCGCCGGATGGTCTCCACCGCATCCACGATCATCTCCCGCTCCTGGGCCTCGTCCATGCCGTAGGTGTAGCGGGTGTTGTAGATGCCGTGGCTGAAGAACTCCCAGTTGCGCTCCCTGCACATCTCGATGATCTCGGGATGGTGCTCGCACAGCGCCGTGGACAGCGAGATGGATCCGCGCACGCCATACTTGTCCAGCAGGCGCATCATGCGTACGTGGCCGACGCGGTTGCCGTAGTCGCGCGTCGAGTAGCCCATCACGTCCGGCACGGGCCGCGGCCAGGGCTTGCGGTGCGGATTGACGGCCGGGTCGAGCTCGTAGAACTCGATGTTCGGCGCCACCCAGAACGCGACCCTCGCGCCGCCGGGCCAGGTGATCTTCGGGCGGCCCTCCCAGGGCCAGTAGTCGTAGAGTCCGGGATCTTCCCTCATGCTCTCCCCTCCTCGCTGCGGGCTCAGAACGGGCAGCCGCGCGCCTCGCGGACGGGGGCGCAGCCCGGGTGCGCCTCGAGCCAGCGCCGCACGGCGGTGAAAGTCTCAACGTCGGCGTACTTCAGCATGATGTCGCACAGGTTGGCGAAGTGCGGGATCTCGTGCTTGTCCGCCACGCATTCCTCCGGAACGATCGTCCGGTAGCCGTGCGACAGCGAGGCCACTGCGCTCGCGCGCACGCAGCCCGAGGTGCTGCCGCCCGTCAGGATCACGGTGTCCACCTTGTGCCACACCAGCAGGGACGGGATCAGCGTCTCGTGGAAGACGCTCGCCATGCGCTTGTTGATGACGGCGTCGCGCCTGCGGTCCACCTCGAGGCGCGGGTCGAGCTCGGCGCGGGGGTCGCCGACCTTGATGTTCTGCAGCGAGTGGGGGGTATTGGTTCGCGTGCCCCACACGCCCGCGTCGTCGGCGTTGTCCATGTACGCGACGTAGGTCCAGATCACCGGCATGTTCTTCGCCCGGGCCAGCCTGGACAGCTCGTTGATGTACTCGAGCTGCCGCGGGTCGGTCTGGTAAGCGGTCGGGCAGGCGTCGATGTCGGTGTAGGCCCGCTGCAGGTCGATGTTGATGATCGCCGCCTTCTCGCCGAAGCCGAACTTCGCGCGGCTGGGGTTGCTCTTGACCTCGGCCCAGTACTGGCGGGCCGTCAGGTCGGAGGTCTGCATGACCGGCATGGGGAAGTCCTCTCTAGCGAATGAGAAACAGGGACAGCTGCGGCACCGTCGCAACGACGAACAGCGCGAGCAGCATGATCAGGATGAACGGCACCACCGAGCGGCAGATGGTCCAGAAGTCCTCGCGGAAGGCGCTCATCGCAACGATGAGGTTGAGGCCCATCGGCGGCGTCAGGTAGCCGATCTCGAGGTTGACCGTCATCATGATGCCGAAGTGAACGGGATCGAAGCCCTGCGCCTGCGCGACCGGCTGCAGGATCGGCGCGAGGATCAGGATGGCCGAGCCGATGTCCATCAGCATCCCGACCACCAGCAGCAGCAGGTTGGTTCCCGCGAGGAAGGTCACCGGTGAGGTGAACCACTCGGCGAGGATGCCGACGATCTGCTCCGGCACCTGCTGGTAGGACAGGAACACGTTGAGCGACAGCGCCATCATCAGCACGGGGAACAGCGAGCCGAGCAGGCGCGTAGTGCTGCCGGTTACCTTGACGAGGCCGCGGAAGTCGAGCTCGCGGTGGATGACCATCTCGACGAAGAGCGCGTAGAACAACGCCACGGCGGCCGACTCCGTCGCCGTGAAGTGACCGCTGTAGATGCCGCCGAGGATGATGGTGGGCAGCATGAGCGACCAGAAGCCCGATGCGAAGCTGTCCCACAGCTCGCGCAGGTTCCACGACGGCAGACGCCGGCGCCAGTTGACCGCGATCGAGTAGGCGCCGAACAGTCCCACCAGAAGCAGTCCGGGCCCGACACCCGCGAGGAACAGGTCGGCGATCGAGGTATTGGTCATGACCCCGTACAGGATCAGCGGGATGCTCGGCGGGATGATGATCCCGAGCGTCGCGCCGGCGCAGACGATGCCCAGCGAGAAGGCGCGGCCGTAGCCGGCCTGTAGCAGCGCCGGGTACATGATGGCGCCGACCGCGAGCAGCGTGACGCTGCTCGAGCCCACGATGGCCGCGAACAGGGCGCAGGACAGTACGGTGGCGATGGCCAGCCCGCCAGGCACCGGTCCGGCCACCGCGCGCATGAAGCGGACGAGCCTGGCCGCGATCGCGCCTTCGGCCATGATGTTCCCGGCCAGGAGATAGAGCGGGATCGACAGGAGCACGTCCTTGTTGAGCGCATCCCAGCCGTCCAGCACGATGTTTGCCAGCACGCCATCGCCCCAGGCGTAGTAGGCGTAGGCCGCGGCGCAGCCGAGGACCACCATGAGGTTCTGGCGCAGCACGAGCAGCGCCACGACCATCAGCGCCAGGCCGATTCCCGTCATCGCAGGTCACCGGCAGGCGCGTGCCGGGCAGGCTCGCCGTGGGGGTCGCCCTCTCCGTGCTCTGCCGGGCGCAACGCCGGCCAGATGCCGTAGCCGGCGTGGCGCAGCGCCGCGAGCAGGAACGCGATCGGCAGGACGGACTGGAAGGGCCAGACCACCAGGCGCAGCACGACGGAGCGTTCGTCGAGTTCGTAGGTCTCGCGGACGACGCCGAGGGCGAGCCAAGCGAACGCGAGACAGAACAGCGCAGTCAGCAACTCGCCGATGCGCGTGAGCCAGGGATCCCAGGCCGCGGGCAGCCAGTGATCGGCGAACCGCGGCCGCAGGTGCGTGCCCCCGGCGGAGGCAAGGCCGATGCCGATGATGGTGACCACCACGTTGGCGTACACGCCGATCTGTCGCGCCCAGGACAGCCCGCTACCCGTGAATTCGCGCACCAGCACGTCGGCGAAGATCACCGACGCAAGGATCGCGAAGGCGGCGCAGGTGATCGCCAGCTCGGCGTGGCGCACGAACTCGAGGGCACGGTGGACGGGCTTTGGCGCTGGCATCGTCGGCAGGTCCCCGGCGGATGAAGCCCGCTATTGTATACACGCCGGCCGGCGTGGTCCGGCTCCTGTCGAGCCCTCAGGTTCCGGCAGGCCTCGAGTCGATGCGGTCGATCCTCGGGATCAGCGCTGTGACGAACAGCGCCGAGACGATGTGCATCGATGACACGAAGATGAACACCGGTTGATAGGATCCGGCGCGGTCGATCATGTAGCCGATCAGGGGCTGGGAGAAGGCGGCCGCCAGGCTGCCGGCCGCGCCGCTGATGCCCCAGACCGTCGCAACGTCGCGCGGCGGGAACAGATCCGCCGGCACGGCGAACAGCGACGCCTGCTTGACCTGGATGGCGAACACGCCGAGGCCCATGCAGATGACGGCCGCCAGCGCCGACTCCACATGCACCGCGGGCAGGGCCGCGGGCACCATCAGCGCTCCGAGCCAGATCATCGTCTTCCTGGACGCGTTCACGCTCATCCCGCCGCGGATCAGGCGCTGGCCCGCCCAGCCGCCCGCCAGCGAGCCGATGTCCGCGAAAAGCCACGGCAACGCGGCGGCCCAGGCGATCTGCATCATCGAGAAGCCTCGCTCGACGTGCAGGTAGGAGGGAATCCAGAACGCGAAGAAGTAGAA
>JBBINN010000018.1:22779-26287 GCA_037443885.1 Gammaproteobacteria bacterium
CCGTCGCCGGTGAAGCGTGCAAGCAGCAGGCCCCAGGTCTCGCGATGCCGGAAGTATGTGCCGAGACCCCGGAAGTACCCCGGGAGCTCGGCGAGCAGGCCCATGCGCGCCGACGGCATGGCCGGGGTGTCTCCGGGCACCCGGTCCGCGAGCACGTGCTCCCGTTCCTCCGGCGACAGGGTCGGGTGGTCCTCGGGCAGGTGAAAGTGGCGGTTCCACAGCCAGACCCAGATGAGACCGAGCGTCCCGGGCACAATGAACGCCGCGTGCCAGCCGTTGATCGGCGACCAGCCGGCCGCGTGGAGCGCGTCGAACCAGGTGATCAGAGGCGCAATCATGAGCGGCGCAACGATGGCGCCGAGCCCGGCGCCGGCCGTGATGAAGCCGGCCGCAAGGCTGCGCTCGGCGCGCGGGAACCACTCCGCAACCACCCGGAAGGCCGCTGGGAAGTTGGCGGACTCCGTGATGCCGAGGAACGCGCGCGCAGCGAAAAAGCTCCAGACGCCCTTGCCAAGCGCGTGCAGGACCGCTGCGATGCTCCACCAGATCACCGCAAGCGACAGTGAGCGCTTGCTGCCCAGCCGTCCGATCAGCGGGCCCAGTAGCAGCTGGCCGACGGCGTACATGAGGAGGAACGCGAGCGTGATCCTCCCGTACTCCTCGTTGGTGAACTGGAACTCCTCCTTCAGCACCGGCGCGGCGACCGACAGCGCGAGGCGGTCCACATAGCCGATCATGGTGACGGCGCAGAGCATGATGGCGACCCACCAGCGCTTCTGGTGCCACCACGGGCCAGGCGCGGGCGCCCGCGTCGTCACTCCGGCAGCCTGTGCGACGCCGGCCGTCAATCGAGCACCAGACCGCCGCTGATGTTGTGCACGGTGCCGGTGAGGAACGACGCGTCGGCGGAACAGAGGAATCTCACCGAGGCTGCGACCTCTTCGGCGGACCCTGCGCGACCGAGGGGAACTGCCTCGGCCAGCCGCCTTCGCACGCTGTCGCCGAGGCGCTCGAGCATCGGAGTCTCGATTGGTCCCGGGGCCACGCAATTGACCCTTACGCCGACCGTTGCCCACTCCTTGGCGAGGTAGCGGGTCAGGTTGATGACTCCGGCCTTAGCCACCGCATAGGCCGGCCCGGAGAGTGCGCTGCCCCCGTTGACCCCGTTGCTCGACGCACACAGCACGAGGCAGCCGCGCGAGGCGGCGAGCAGGGGCGCCGCGGCCCGGGCCACGAGAAAGGCCGAAGTCAGGTTGATCTCAAGCAACTCGCGCCATTCATCGGCCGCGACTTCGATCAACGGTCCACGCCCGGCACGGCCGGCCAGGTGGACGACCGCCGCGCAGGATGGGAGCCGTCGCGCGAACTCCGTCACGGCCTCCTCGTCCGTGACGTCGAGACGCGACCATCGCGCCGCCGGCACCTCGCCCCGCGGCAACTCAATGTCCGTCGCCTCGAGATCGTAGCCCGCACCGGCCAGCGCCCGCACCACCGCGCGGCCGATGCCGCCGCCGGCACCCGTGATCCATGCGAGGGGGCGCCCAGGTCGCATGCTGGAACATGACGACATCAGCGCTCGACCCGCTCCAGAGACACGAGCTCGTACACGTAGTCCTTCGGCGCGCCGACGTGCGCGCGGACCATCACGTTGTCGCCGTCGTCGGTGACCCAGATGTCGTAGGGCGGATGGTCGTGGAACTCGGAGTCGCCGAGGTGGAAACGGAAATGGCGGCAGCGGATCTTCCCCGCCGACACCGTCACGTCCTCGATGCCGATGAGCTCGAGCCCGAAGGCCAGCGGCAGAAGCTCCGGACCCGTCGCGCCGTCGAAGGCATAGGAGCTGATCATGAGGCGGTCGAAGCGCTGGCGCGAAGGCCCGTTCATGTCGAACAGGAAGGCGTGCCAGCCGTCGCCGGTGATGGGGTGCGTGCCGAAGGAGCGGACACGGCCACCGGTCCGGACCTGCTGGCTCATGCGCGAGGCAGGCGCGTGCAGCGCCTCTCCCTGAACCTCGTTCTCCTCGAAACAGAACCAGCCGCTGCCACGGAAGCGGTCGTTCACCATGATCCGCACGAACGCATCCCGCGGGCAGCCGTCTGGCCCGATGCGCAGCGACACGTCGCGCAGCACGCGCGTCTCGTAGATCTCGCTGAAGGCGCGCAGGATGCGCGACCCGTCCCCATGGGCGGAAATCGTGAACCGCTCCTGGCCGCGTTCGCCCGCCGCGCAGCGGTAGCTCAACGTGCCGTGCACCAGCCGGTAGCCCATGGTCCCGTGGATCGTCGTCATGTCTGTGCTCCGGGCCGGATCCGGCGCCCGCCGGACGGAAGGGTCGCCACCGTTCAGCGCTTCATCGCGCCGCGCGCCGCGTGCACGTGGGCACGCATGACCGCATCCGCCCACTCCGCATCGCGCGCCTCCAGCGCGCTGCAAAGCTCCAGGTGATGCGCGGCGCTGCGCTCGAGGTCGTCCGGCGTGTACTTCTCGAAGGTCTTCATCATCAGTGGCGCCTCGATAAGCGCCGCCAGCGCTCGCGAGAGCCGCGGGCTGCCGGCAGCCTCCTGCAGCTCCCGGTGAAAATGCTGGTTGATCGACCCCACGCGCTCGAGGAATCCCGGGCCACGCTCCCGGCACTCCCGGTGCTGCTCCTCCGCGAGCCGCCGCAGCCGCGCAAGCTGCTCGGGCGTGGCGCTGCACGCGGCCCGGCGGGCTCCGTAGGACTCGAGCATCGCCCGCAGTTCGAAGATCTCGTCGGCGTCCGTGTCGTTCCAGACCGTGACCACCGCGCCTAGGTTGGCAGTGAAGTCCACGAGCCCCTCCGCATGCAGGCGCCGCAGCGCCTCCCGCACTGGCGTGCGGCTGACACCGGCCGCGGCGGCGACGTCCTGTTCCGTCACCCGCGAACCTCCCGGGTAGCGCCCCGACAGGATGCCGTCCCTCACCGTCGCGTAGGCCTTGTCCACTGCCCTCATGGCTTCCCCCTGCCCGGGATATCGGGTTATCCCTCCTGTATACAACAGCGCGGGTGTCCCGCTCCACTCCCGCAACGCGACGCGGTAACGGCTGGCGTAAGCTCCCGCTCGAGCGATACTTGTCCGGACATTGTGCGTCCAGCGCGCATGTGGAATGATCACGGACGCGCAGTTAGCGCGCTTCAGGCTGATCCCGCGGAGGACCCATGCCCAAGGCCTTCATCAACGGCCACGAGATGTATTACGAGGTCCTCGGCCAGGGCGACCCGGTGCTGCTGATGGGCGGCTGGGGCACCTTCTGCCACGACAACCACCACCAGCTGCCGCGCGGCCTCACCGACCAGTACCGGGTGGTATTGTTCGACTACCGGGGAATCCGGGACTCCGGCGACGATCTCGAGATTCCATCGACCATGGCCCTGCACGCCGACGACGCCATCGGCCTGCTCGACCACCTGGGCCTCTCGAACGTGCACCTCGTCGGGCTCGTCGGCATGGGCGCCTGCATCTGCCAGGAGATCGCCATCCGCCGCCCC
>JBBINN010000019.1:0-25620 GCA_037443885.1 Gammaproteobacteria bacterium
CCGCACCAGCATCAGGATCGCCTGCATCACGTCGAGCGGCTCGAAGCCGGCGATGACGACCGGCTTCTGGTACTCCTCGGCGAAGAACTCGTAGGGCCGGCTGCCGATGATGGTGGACACGTGTGCCGGGCCGACGAAGCCGTCGATGGGCACCGTGCCGAGTTCGCGCACTTCGGGCGACTCGAGGATGTGGGAGATCGCCGAGGGCGTCAGCACGTGGTTGCAGAAGACCAGGAAGTTCGTGAGCCCGCGGGCCGCCGCGTCCTTGATCGCGAGCGCCGTGGGCGGGGTCGTGGTCTCGAAGCCGATGGCGAACATCACCACCGTCTTGCCGGGGTTTTCCTCGGCAATGCGCAGCGCGTCCTGGGTCGAGTAGACCATGCGGATGTCGGCGCCCTGCGCCTTGGCCTTGAGCAGCGACAGTCGCCCGGAGGCCGGCACGCGCATGGTGTCGCCGTAGGTGGCGAGGATCACGCCGGGGCGGCGCGCGATGTCGATCGCCATGTCCACGCGCCCGACCGGCAGAACGCAGACCGGGCAGCCCGGGCCGTGGATCATGCGCACGTTGCCGGGCAGCAGGTCGGCGACGCCGTAGCGCGCGATCGCGTGCGTGTGCCCGCCGCAGAACTCCATGAAGCTGTACTGCCGGTCCGGGCGCGCCTCGCGCGTGATGGCCGCCGCCAGGGTGCGGGCCAGCTTGCCGTCGCGGAACTCGTCGACGTACTTCATCGGGTGCGGCTCAGGCAGTGCCCGCCGGCGCGAGGCCGGCTTCGGCGAAGGTGGCCAGGGTGCGCTCCGCCTCGGCGGGGTCCAGCCGGGTCAGTGCGTGGCCCACGTGCACGATCACGTAGTCGCCCGGCTGCACGCCGTCGAGCAGGGCGACCGACACCTCCTTGCGCACGCCGCCGGCATCCACCAGCGCGACGTCGCCCGGCTTTAACTCCACCACGCGCACGGGTAGCGCGAGACACATGGCCACACCTCCAGCGCCAACGGACCGAAGTGAAGCAGGGCAGCGCAGAAACGGCTATTGCGAGTATCCGCAAGGTGGCCGCATGAACAGGGTACAGTAGAGCCGAGGTCGTCCGTCTGGCGGTCAGGCTTGCGAAATCACGGCGCCGGCGGCTCCTCCTGTTCCGCGAAGACGTTGACGACGACCTTCCCCCTCGCGCGACCCTCCTCGAGGTAGGCGATGGCGGCCGGCACCTTGGCGAGCGCGTAGCGCCGGTCGATCACGGACCGAACCTGCCCGGACCCGAGTAGCTGGCGCAGCGTCTCCAGGTCCGCCGGGTTCAGCTCCGCGAGCAGCATCTCGAATTCCTGGCTGGCGAACGGCGACAGCAGGAGTGCCGAGAGCGGCCGCGCGAGCGGTCCGATCCACGGACCCTTGCTGGTGCTGCCCACCATCACGACGATGCCGTCCGGCGCGAGCACCTTGCGGTAGGCGAGGAGCGAATGGCTGCCGACGTTGTCGATGATGACGTCTTACTGCCGCGCGCCCTCGGTGAAATTCTCCTGCGTGTAGTCGACGACGTGGTCGGCGCCGAGCGAACGCACCAGCGCCAGGTTCCGCGTGCTCGAGACGCCGGTGACCTCGGCGCCCAGCGACTTGGCGATCTGCACGGCGTAGGTGCCCACGCCGCCCGACGCGCCGTTGACGAGCACCCGCTGGCCCGGCTGAACCCGGCCCTTGTCGCGTACGGCCTGCAGCGCGGTGACGGCGGCGATCGGCACGGCGGCCGCTTCCTCGAAGCTCACGTTGGCAGGCTTGTGGGCGACCGCACGATCCTCGCGGACCAGCACGTACTCCGCGAAGGCGCCGGTCCTGCCTCCGAACACCGTGTCACCCGGCTTGAAGCGGGTGACACTCTTGCCGACGGCCTCGACGGTCCCCGCGAAGTCGACCCCGAGCCGCGTCTCGGCGGGCCGGCCGAGGCCGGACGACAGCCGCATGATGTAGGGCTCGCCCCGCATGTAGTGCCAGTCGAGAGGGTTGGCGGCCGCCGCATGGACCTTGACCAGCAGCTGGTCGTCACCCGGCTCGGGCTTCGCCACGTCTTCGAGTCGCAGCACCGCGGGAGGCCCGTAGCAGCGGTAGACGATCGCCTTCATCGCGGGCCCGACCTGCGGGACCGGCGCGGGTGCGCCGCAGCGCGCGTCGTAGCTGAGCGCAGTGGCGAGGGCGACGATGGCCGCCGCGAGTATGGCGAGCGAGCCGGCCAGGATCTTCTTCTTGAGGGTCATCGCGACCTCCTGGGCGGCGCTCGCCGCGCCGCGCCACGGCAGCGGAAACGCACGCAAAGGGCAGTATACCGGCGCCCCACCCTGCGCGGCCGGCGGCGTAGACTGTGGGCGTAGGAGACGTTCACGCACTCGAGGGGGGTTCATGAACACGATTACCGCGGGCGCGCGCGCGCCCTGGCACCTGTGGCTCGTCGGCGTCGTGTCGCTGCTCTGGAACGCGTTCGGCGTGACTGATTACGTCCTGACCAAGACCGGCAACGCGGCGTACCTCAGCCAGTTCACGCCCGAGCAGCTCGCGTACGTCACCACGTTTCCCGCCTGGGCGACCGCGGCCTGGGCCTTCGGCGTCTGGGGCGCGCTGACAGGCTCGATCCTGCTGCTGATGCGCAGCCGATTCGCGGTGCACGCCTTCGGCGTATCGCTCGCCGGCATGGCGGTCTCGTTCGGATACCAGTTCGCCCTGTCGGACGCGATGGCCATCATGGGCGCCGCGCTCGTGGGATTCACGGTGGTGATCGTCGCGGTCGGGATCGCGCTGTTCTTCTACGCCCGCAGGCTGGCTGCAAGCGGCGTATTGCGCTGAAGCGCCGCGCGTCCCGACCCTGCAGGCCGACCGGCGCTTTCCGTAGAATGCGTCCTTCCGTCCGGCCGGCGCCCCCACATGAGCGATTCCCTCCGCGAACAGCTTCTCAAGGCGGGCCTGGTCAGCAAGCACCAGGCCGCCCAGGCCGAGCGCCAGCAGCATCGGCAGCGAAACCAGCAGAAGAAGGGTGACCCGCGGCCCGCGGGAGGCAAGCCGCCGCCCGCCGTGACCGCGGCGCAGGCCGCGAAGATCGCGCGTGACCGGGAACTGAACCAGGAGCGCGAGGCCAGGGCACGGGCGCGCGCCGTGGCGGCCGAGATCAAGCAGCTGATCGACCAGCACGCCCTGCCGAGGCCCGACGGCGACGACTACTACAACTTCGTAGCCGGGAAGAAGATTCGCCGCGTCGCCGTGAACGCCGAGTTGCTGGAGCGCCTCGGCCGTGGCGACATCGCCATCGTTCGCCACGAGGGCCGGTCGGCGCTCGTGCCGGCCGACGTCGCCGCGCGGATCCGGGAGCGCGACGAGCGCGCGGTCATCGCTTTCCAGGCCCAGTCCGAACCGGTGGCCGAGGACGACCCGTACAAGGATTTCGTGGTCCCGGACGACCTCCGCTGGTGACGCCGCGCGGGCGGCGCACCCCTGGCGGCGGGCGATGCTTCCCCGTGGCCACGGAACAGGCTCGTGAGCCCGGCTCAGCCGGTCCGCTGCAGCAGTGCCGCCCACGCCTGTCCCGCCGCGATGCCGCCGTCGTTGGGCGGTAGCTCGCAGGCCTCATATACCGCGAGGTCGGCGGCAACGAGGCGGGCCTCGACGTCGGCGGCGAGCAGGCGGTTCATGAAGCAGCCGCCGGAGAGCACCACGTCGCGGATGCCGGTGCGCGCCGCCTCCGCGACGATCCAGTCGGCCAGTGCCGCGGACAGCGTGCAGTGGAACAGCGCGGCGCCTGCCGCGGCGTCGCGCTCGTCGGCGAGCTGGCCGACGAGCGGCAGCAGGTCGAGCGTGGTGCCGTCGAGCCGCCAGCCCTCACGCAGCGGATCCACCGGGCCGTGCGCCGTTGCGAGGCCCTCGAGCAGCATGGCGGCCTGGCCTTCGAAGCGCATCACTTCCTTGAGGCCCAGCAGTCCCGCCGCCGCGTCGAACCAGCGCCCCATGCTGCTGGTGCGCGGGCAGCGCAGGCTGCGCTCGAGCATCGTGCGCACGGCGCCTGCGGCGGAATGTGAAAACCGCCGCTCGATCTCGTCGGCGCGGCCGAGGTCGTGCAGCGCCGCGGCGGCCATGCGCCAGGGCTCGCGCGCGGCACGGTCGCCGCCCGGAAGGGCGATCGGCCGCAGGTGGCCCACGCGGGCATAGCCGGCGGCATCCACGCGCAGCAGTTCCCCGCCCCAGGCCTCGCCGTCCTCGCCGAGGCCGACGCCGTCGAGCGCGAGGCCGAGCACAGGCCGCGCGAGGCGGTGCTCGGCCATCACGGCCGCGACGTGCGCGTGGTGGTGCTGCACGCGCACGAGCGGCAGGCCGCGCTCGGTGGCCATCGCCACGGCGAGTCGCGTGCTCTCGAAGTCCGGGTGCAGGTCGCAGGCGATCAGCGCCGGCTGGACGTCGAGCACGTCGAGGAGGTGCAGCGCGGTCTCCTCGAGGGCGCGGCAGGTCGGCCGGTTGTCGAGGTCGCCGACATGCTGCGAGACGAAGGCTTCGTCGCCGCGCGTCACGCAGACCGTGTTCTTGAGGTAGCCGCCGAGCGCGAGCACTGGCGGGCCGGGGCGTTCGAGGCGGATCGCGCGCGGCGTCTGGCCGCGGGCGCGGCGGATGAAGCGCAGCTTGCCGGCGCGCACGTGCGCGACGGTGTCGTCGCAGCGCACGAGGATCTCCCGATCGTGCAGGAGCAGCGCATCCGCGATGCCGCCGAGGCGCCGGAGCGCCTCGTCGTTGCCGATCACCAGCGGCTCCCCGCCGGGATTCGCGGAGGTGCAGACGAGCGTCAGTTCCTGCGGCTCTTCGAGCCAGCCCATGCCGGCGGGCCGGCCCGCGGCCTCGTGGTACAGCAAGTAGTGCAGCGGCGTGTAGGGCAGCATCACGCCGAGCAGCGCGAGGCCCGGCGCCACGCCCTCGGGCGCATCGGCTGCGACGTCGAGTTTCGTCAGCAGGACGATGGGCCGCTCGGGTGACTCCAGCGCCTCGCGCTCGGCGGGCTCGAGCCGCGCGTGACCCAGGGCCGAGGCGGCGTTCGCGACCATCAGCGCAAACGGCTTCTCCTCGCGCGCCTTGCGCTCACGCAGGCGGCGCACCGCGTCGGGCCGGGCAGCGTCGCAGACGAGGTGGAAGCCGCCGAGGCCCTTGATGGCGACGATGTGGCCGCTTCGGATCAGCGCGAGCGTGGCCGCAATGGGATCCTCGGCGGCGAGGGTCGAGCCGTCCGGCGCGCACAGGGTGAGCGACGGGCCGCAGACGGGGCAGGCGTTCGGCTGGGCATGGAAGCGCCGGTGCCGCGGGTCGCGGTATTCCGCGAGGCATTCGGGACACTGCTCGAATACGGCCATGCTGGTGTTGGGCCGGTCGTAGGGCAGGGCGCGCGTGATGGTGTAGCGCGGGCCGCAGTTGGTGCAGTTGATGAACGGGTAACGCCAGCGACGGTCGGTGGGGTCGAAGAGTTCCGCCAGGCAGTCCGGGCAGACGGCGGTGTCGGGCGTGACGTGAGCGCCGCGGCCGCCCGCCTCGCTCGCGACGATCGCGAAGGGCTCATCGTCGCCGGCGGGCGGCAGATGCTCGGCCTCGACCGCGACGATGCGCGCGAGCCGCGGCGCCTCGGACTCGAGGCGCCGCGAGAACTGGTCGAGCAGTGACGGCGCGCCTTCGATTTCGAGGAACACGCCCTCGCCGTCGTTCCTGACGAAGCCGGCGAGGCCGAGGTCCGTGGCGATGCGGTAGACGAAGGGCCGGAACCCGACGCCCTGCACCTGGCCGCGGACCCTCAGGCGGCGGCGCGCGCGATCCACGCCAGCCAGTCGTCGAAGCCCTCGCCGGTGCGGGCGGAGATGCGGAGGATTTCGATGTCAGGGTTGACCTTGCGCGCGTTGGCCTCGCACAGCGCCACGTCGAAGTCGAGGTAGGGCAGCAGGTCCACCTTGTTGACGAGCATGAGCTTCGCGGCGCGGAACATGTCCGGGTACTTGAGCGGCTTGTCCTCGCCTTCGGTGACCGAGAGGATCGCCACCTTCGCGGCTTCGCCGAGGTCGAACAGCGCAGGGCAGACGAGGTTGCCCACGTTCTCGATGAACAGCACGCCGCCGGCCATCGCCGGCAGCCGGTCGAGCGCGCGCGAGACCATGGGCGCCTCGAGGTGGCAGCCCTTGCCGGTGTTGACCTGCACCGCTGCCACTCCCGTGGCGCGGATGCGGTCGGCGTCGTTCGAGGTCTGCTGGTCGCCCTCGACCACGGCGACCGGCCGGTTGCCGGCGAGCGCGCTCACCGTGCGCACCAGCAGCGAGGTCTTGCCGGAGCCGGGGCTCGACACGAGGTTCAGGCACAGCGTTCGCGAGGCCGCGAAGCGCTCGCGGTTCTTCGCGGCCCAGGAGTCGTTGGCGGCGAGCAGGTCGCGCTCGACCTGGACGATGCGGGCCGCCGAGGTGCCGTGGGCGTGCACGCCCGCGGTGCCGATGCCGGCTTCTGCCGCGGTGACCGCAGCCGGCACGACGGGCACGAACTGCTCGGTGCCGGCGAGCGGCGCGGGCGCGCCGCGGGCCAGCGCGTGGCCGACGCCGTCGATGTGGACGTGATCCGTGCCGCAGCCACAGGTGGTGCACATGGCGGATGCCCTCAGCTCAGTTCGATGTCGCGGACCCGAAGCTCCGTGCCGCCCGTCACCTGCAGCTGGTGGCTGCCGCAGTCGGGGCAGGGGTCGGCGAGGCTTCCCACCGTAACACTTCCACCGCAGGGCATGCACCACGCCCGCCCCTCGGGCTGGTCGATGACGAGGAGCGCGTCCGCCGCGAGGCTCTCCCGGCTCGCCGCCTCGAAGCAGAAACGCAGCGCGTCGATCTCGACGCCGGCCAGCTGCCCGACCTCGAGCCGCACCGACGTCACGTGCGTGCCGCCATGCTTTCGGGCCGTGTCCTCGACGATCTGCACGATGCTCTCCGCAAGGGACATCTCATGCATCGGCGAGTTCCACTTCCAGGGCGACGCAGGGATCGAGCGTCGTTGCGGCATAGTGCATCGCGCGCCGTCCCTCGTCGGCCGAGCGCACCGGCCGGCCCTCGAGTTCCGCGGGCAGCGCACCCGCCGGGTGGAAGTTCCACTCCGTCGGTGCCACGATCGCGTAGCGGGCGATGCGCCCGCCCTCCAGCGCAACCGCGTGCACGAGCACGCCACGGGCCATTTCGGCCGCGGCCACGCCGGCTCCGGGACCCAGGGAAGCGGAGTCGAGCCAGCCGGCGGTCGAGTCGTCGCGCAGCAGCAGCGCGAACTCCGCCAGGCGCGCGAAGGCGCGGGCCGCGATGCGGTCGTGCCAGGCGAGGTCCCGAACGGCCGGGTGCCTCTGGCAGCGTGCCAGCGGGCCGCATTCGGCGGGCTGGCCGTCCAGCAATGGCGCGGTGCAGAAGACAGGATCGGTGAGCGCGCGCCGGCCCATGTCCTCGAGGAAGCGCGGCTCGTCCGGCTGTGTGAGCGACCGCGTCTCGGGGCTGGCCCAGGCGGGCAGGGAGGCGAAGGCGCCGAGCGTGGCGGCCGTCGCGGTGCCGCCGGCGGCGGCCCACTGCAGCCACTCCGTCGCGGAGAACTGCTCGAGCCAGGGATCGAGCGCATTCCCCAGCATGCGGGTCTCGATCACGTTGATGACCGCATCGCGCGCCGCGCCCCAGGCTGCGCTCGACTCCGGCGCCGACAGCAGCAGCGAGCGCAGCCGCGACAGCAGCTCCGGCTCGCCCCTGCTCCCGGTCGCCGCCGGCCAGTCGAGCAGCAGCCGGAAGGCGTGCTCGGCCGCCGTCTCGCCGCAGAGCTCGCGGCGGCGGCGGTCGAGCACCGCGCGGCTGGCGGCTTCGCCCGAAGCCGCCTCGAGCGCCGCCGCGGCGACAATCGACTGCGCGCGGCCGCAGATGGAGAAGACGTTCGGCAGCAGCCTGAGCGCCTCTTCCGGCGTGCGTCCGGCCAGCAGGCGGTTGGCCACCAGCGGCCGGTCGTTGACGACCGCGACATGCGCGAGGCGCCCCGCGCCGTAGCGCGCGGACACACGGACCCGTCCCTCGAGGTTCATTGTGGGCTGCCGGACGCCCCGCGCAGGAAGTTGCGCCGGCTGACCGATTCCGGCGCGTCCTCGGCCGGCGGCGGCGGCGCCTCGCCGAGGAGCGTCGGGTCGAACAGGGATTCGACGGCGACACGGGCCATCTCGCGAGCCGTTTCGTGGTCGGCGAACTCGAGCACGGGCGAGAGCAGGGAGCAGGCGTGGTATTCGCCGAGAGCCGGCTCGGCGAAGGCGATGAACTGGAAGCGGCCCGAGGGAAAGGCGTACCAGACGGATTCGGTCGGGCGGACGGACCGCCACGGTCCCTCGCCCGGCAGCACGACGAGGTTGATGAACCAGGGCGTGACCAGCGCGCCGAGCACGCAACCGTTCCAGGGGCGCAGGCCGACGGCCTCGACCTTGAGCGCCGCGTTCAGTATGGGCACGTCCTGCATGCGCTCGAGGCGGATCATCTCGAAGGTGGCCTCCAGCCGGGCGGCGACCACTGCCATGTCGGGAGTCTCAGCCATCGCCCAGCACCATGAACTGCCCGGGGGCGCCGTCGCAGACCGGGCATTTCCAGTGCCCGGGCAGGGCGGTGAACGGGGTGCCCGGCGGCACCTGCCACACCGGGTCGCCCTCGGCCGGGTCGTAGACGTACCAGCAGATCTTGCACTCGAGGCGCGTGTCGTCGCTGATGCGCGCAGCATCGCCGCCGAAGGAACCCTCGAAACGTCCGCCGGCCATCAGAGGCGCCTCAGCCCTGCTCGAGCCACTCGAGCGCCTCGAGCAGGCGGCGCGACGACTCGGCCATGTCCTCGGGCCCCGCCAGCGCGACTTCCGGGACGTCGGTGATCTCGATCGAGTCCACCATGGTCGCGCCATAGCCGTTGACGTACTGCACCCACCAGGTGTCGCGCACGACCGTGCTGGTGATGCGGCAGTTGCCGTAGCCGCGCGACAGGATCCTGACCGGCCCGGCGGCCAGCACCTTGCCGAGGCACTCGCCGTCCGACGGTGACATGGGCAGCAGCGACAGGTTGATCACGTGCGCAGGATCGCCCGGCCGGCGCGTCGCCGCCCGGTGCGCGACCTCCTCGATGATCGGCGGGGCGCTGAAGGCGTCCGCCGGCACCTCGCAGCGCTGGACTTCGGGGCGGCTCGCTGCGCGAGCCGCCGCAACCGCGACCTCGGGCACCGGACCGACCTCGACCAGGTCGCGGCGCAGGGCGCCGTCGGCCGCGTATTCCTGCACGCGCCACACACCGGCGAACACCGACTCCTGGGCCCGGACCTCGCCGTCACGGGTGACGATGATGGATACCTCGCCCTCGCCGAGCACTTCATTCAGGACCTGGCGGTTCGCTGCGTCGAGGACGGCGGCGTCGAAACGCCGGTTGGCCGCGCCGGGCTCGAAGCTCGCGGTCGCGTCGACCAGCCAGCGTACCGCCTCGCGGACTTCCAGCATGTCACGCACCCGCTCGGGGTCCGGCAGCGCCACGCTGAACGTGCTCATCTCGCGCGGCAGCGGGAGGTAGGAGAGTTCGCCGTCCTCCTCGCTCGGCTGGCTGCCGGCGCCGACGGCTACGACCGGAATCGGAAAGGGCTTCATGTGGCCTCCTGTGAAGCTGCCGCAGTGCGGTTGGCTTGGGCCGCTGCGGCGGCCGCCTCGCGCCGCGTCGGCGCGTCGAGCAGTCCCTGGACCTTTTCGAGGAAGACATCCCAGTCGTGGATGCCCGTGATCGCGCCGACGTAATCCCCGTCGCGCAGGAAGACGAGGGCCGGCCAGCGCGCGAAGCCGTAGCGCTTCTGCAGCTCGCGCTCGCATGCCCGAGCGACGAAGGCCGCGCGCAGGCGGCCGCGGAAGGCCATGAGAATCTCGGGGAGAATCACGGCGACGTCGGCCGACTCCGGGTACTGCTTCGGATCCTCGGAGAAGAAGAGCACGGCGTCGCCGGGTACGGCAAGAAACGCGTCCAGGCTGCCGGCATCCACCTCCGGGACGCCGCAGTCGCGGGCGAGGCGCTCGAGCAGCGGGTGACGTGCGGGTGAAGTCTCAGGCACGGTCCAGTTCCCTCCTCAGGTGCTCGGGCAGCTCCGGCTCCCGGTCGATCAGGTCGGCGAAGTGGCGATCGATGTCGCCGTGTCCGGCAAGCGCCGCCTCGAGGCCTTCGATGGCGCTCGCGATGTCCCGGGCGCGGCCCTCGTCGAGAAGCTCGCGCGCGGCGTGCTGGAACACCAGTACCCAGCTGCCTGTGGGCGCGTCGCCCACGAGGCGCATGTCGATCAGGAGCCGCTCGCCGCGGCGCTCGCACCAGGCCGTGCCGGGCCCGGCGGCCTCCACGACCTGCATGGGGATGCCGATGCACATCAGCCGGATCCCCGCGGCATGAAACGCGGGTCGCCGATCCGGGAGGCTTGCGCCTCCGAGGGGCGGCCCTGCTCGTAGGCTTCGATGTCCAGGGCGGGGTCTGCCAGCGCGGGCGCATCCGTGCCGGCGCGAAGGCGCAGGCTCGCACCCCAGCGGCCGAGCCACTCGGCCGCAATGTCCACCGCGGGGCCGATCTGCGCACGCACCGGCTCGCGCAGGCTGCCGCCGTAGTCCGCGAGCTCGACCGGCTGCACGCCGATGAGGACCAGGTGACGCGGCGACTGGCCGGTGAGGCTCGCGGCGGCGAGCACGTCCTGGAACCCGGTCTGGTGCAGGCTCATCTTCTTCGCGCCCATGAAGGATGGCACCTCTTCGCCGGTGACGACCTTCATGGTACCCGGCTCGAGGCCGTAATCGATCGCGTCGAAGACCAGCAGGTGGCTGGCGGCCTGCACGTGGGGCAGCAGGTAGAGCCCCTGGGTGCCGCCGTCGAGCACAGTCACGCGCTCGTGCGGCTCGTAGCGGCGCACGAACTCCTCCGCGGCTCGGATGCCGAAGCCCTCGTCGGCCCACAGCAGGTTGCCGATACCGAGGACGAGAATCGTTTCGCTTTCAGTCATTTAAAAAAGGTGGCGGGCCGGTTTCCCTGGCCCGCCACCTCCCGCTCCCGTATCAACCCTTGATGTACTTGTAGCCGTTGACCATCGAGCTCACGACGCCCTGCTTGGACAGGATGTCCTCGCGGAACGCCATGTACATGTGCACGATGGAGAAGATGATCATGATCCACATGCCGAGCCGGTGGAACGTGTGCACGTTCATGCTCTGGCCCAGCAGCGGAATGACCCAGCCGAACAGCCTGTCGGCCCAGCTGCCGACGCCGAGGCCCTCGCTGTAGAGCGCGTAGCCCGTGAAGATCATGAACAGCCCGACGAGACTGAACATGAAGAACATCGCGAGATTCGCCAGCGGGTTGTGCCCGACGTAGCCGCGTGGCTCGCTGGTCAGGAACAGGTACCACTTCACCTGGTGCAGCAGGCCGGTCCAGAACTTGCCCTGGAGCACCGGGGGGAAGAAGAGCTGTTTCGACCACTCGTTGCCGACGAAGGTCCAGTAGATCCGCAGCAGGAACACGAGCGTGAACACGTGCCCCGCTATGAAGTGGACCATCCTGATGTAGCCCATCACCCAGTGATCGCTGGCCTCGCCGCCCACCGACGGCAACGGCGTACCGATGAGGTAGCCGGTGACGGCGAGGAACAGCATCGACACGACGGTCACCCAGTGCCACAGCCGCACCGGCGCCTCCCAGACATACACCGCCCGGGTCATCGTGTGGTCCACGGGACCATGGAAGTGCTGCTCCGGAGCGCCGTCCAGCTCTCTTACCTGGCGGAGGGCTTCGCTTTCTGCAGTTGCCATGTTGCCTCCCGGGTGCGTCAGCGCACCTTGACCGTGGCCAGCTCACGACCGTCCGGCGACATGACGTGCGTGGCGCACGCCAGGCAGGGATCGAAGCTGTGGATGGTGCGCAGGATCTCGAGCGGCTGCTCCGGGTTCACCATCGGCGTGTTGAGCAACGATGCCTCGTACGCGCCGATCTCCCCGTTCTTGCCGCGCGGGCTGGCGTTCCAGGTCGTGGGCACGATGCACTGGTAGTTCGCGATCCGTCCGTTCGCGATGTCGATCCAGTGACCGAGCGCGCCGCGCGGGGCCTCGCAGTAGCCGTAGCCCCGGGCCTGCTTCGCCCAGGTGCTCGGCTCCCACTTGTCGACGTTGGCGCAGGCCGTGTCGCCCGAGGCGATCGTCGCGAGCAGCTCGTCGGTGTAGTGGCGCATCTTGTGCGCCGCCCACGAGGCCTCGAGGCCGCGCGCCGCGGTGCGGCCGAGCGTCGAGAAGATCGCCGTGAGCGGCAGGCCGAGGTCGGTGAGCACCTTGTCCACGGGCTCCTTGAACTCCGGGATACCCATCGCGTAGCCCATCACGTAGCGCGCCAGCGGACCGACTTCCATCGGCTGGCCCTTGTAGCGCGGCGCCTTGACCCAGCTGTACCGGGCGCTCTCGTCGATCTGGTCGATCGCCGTGCGGGTGCCCTTGATGTTCGGCCCCGGATCGAAGTGCGGGTTCGTCACGCCCTCGTAGGGGTGAAGGCCCTTGCCCTCGGCGTCGTACTTGTACCAGGAGTGGTCCACGAACTCCTGGATCATGTCCAGGTCGTTGAGGTCCACTTCGTGGATCGTCGACAGGTCGCCGCCGAGGATCGCGCCGCGCGGCATCGCCAGGCTCTTGTTCGAGTCGTCGTTCGGGATCTCCGGGAACTCGCCGTAGCACAGCAGGTTCTGCGAGGCGATGCCGCCCCCGTAGGTCCAGTCCTTGTAGAACGAAGCGATGGCGAGCAGGTCCGGGATGTACACCTTGTCGATGAACTCGATCGTCTGGTCGACGATCTTCGACACCTGGTTCAGACGCTCCATGTTGATTGCGCCGACCGCGCCCACCTCGTTCATGTTGATGGAGCACGGCATGCCGCCGACCATCCAGTTCGGATGCGGGTTCTTGCCGCCGAAGATCGTCTGGATCTTGACGATCTCCTTCTGGAAGTCGAGGGCCTCGAGGTAGTGCGTCACCGCCATGAGGTTCGCCTCGGGCGGCAGCTTGAAGGCCTTGCTGCCCCAGTAGGCATTGGCGAACGGGCCCAGCTGCCCGGACTCGACGAACTTCTTCAGCCGCGACTGCACGTCGCGGAAGTAGCCCGGCGAGGACTTCGGCCAGTCCGAGATGCTCTGCGCCAGCGCCGAGGTCGCCTTCGGGTCGGCGGAGAGCGCGCTGACGACGTCCACCCAGTCCAGCGCGTGCAGGTGGTAGAAGTGCACGAGGTGGTCCTGCGCATACAGCGTGGCGTGCATCAGGTTGCGGATCGTGTTGCCGTTCTTCGGGATGTCGATCCCGAGCGCGTTCTCGACGCAGCGCACCGAGGCCAGCGCATGCACGCCCGTGCAAACGCCGCAGATGCGCTCGACGAATGCCCACGCGTCACGCGGGTCGCGGCCCTTGAGGATGACCTCGAGGCCGCGCCACATGGTGCCGGTGGACACTGCGTTGCGGATGACGTTCTTGTCATCCACGTTCACCTCGATGCGGAGGTGGCCTTCTATGCGGGTAATCGGGTCCACGACGATGCGCTTGCCGCTGTTGTCGAGGACGAATCCCTGGGTTGCGTAGGCGGCCATGATCAGGCACCTCCCTTCTTGCTGTGGCCCTCACCCTTGGTGTCGCGGGCCCTCTTGATTGCGGTGGCGGCGGCATGGGCGGCGATGGCGGCGCCCGTCACGGCGGCGAGCGTGCCGCCGATGCGGTCGGCCGTGCTCTCGATGCCCGGCTGGATGTCGACGACACGGTCGTAGAACGAGCCCTTGTCCCAGAAATCCTCCTCGGAGCAGCCGATGCAGCCGTGACCCGACTCGATCGGGAAGGAGACCCGCTCGTTCCAGCGCGTGGTCGAGCAGGCGTTGTACGTGGTCGGGCCCTTGCAACCGACCTTGTACAGGCAGTAGCCCTTGCGAGCGCCCTCGTCGTCGAACTTCTCGACGAACTGGCCGGCGTCGAAGTGCCCACGGCGGTAGCACTTGTCGTGGACGCGCTGGCTGTAGAACATCTTCGGCCGGCCCTGGCGGTCGAGCTCGGGCATGCCGAAGGTCAGCATGTAGGTCACCACGCCGGTCATCACCTCGGCGATGGGCGGGCAGCCCGGCACCTTGATGACGGGCTTGTTCAGCACCTTGTGGATCGGCGTCGCCTTGGTCGGGTTCGGCGCGGCGGCCTGCACGCATCCCCAGGAGGCGCAAGAGCCCCAGGCGATGATCGCGGCCGAATGGTCAGCCATCTTCTGCAGCTTCTTCAGGAACGGCCGGCCGTTGGGCATGCAGAACATGCCGTCCTCGTTGAGCGGCGGGTTACCCTCGACCGCGAGGATGAACCGGCCGTCGTACTTCTCGATCGTCTGGTCGAGGATCTCGAGGGCCTGCTTGCCCGCGGACGCCATGATCGTGTCGTCGAAATCGAGCGAGATCATGGACAGGATCACGTCCGACACCAGCGGGTGGGCCGAGCGGATGAACGACTCGGTGCAGCAGGTGCACTCGAGGCCGTGCAGCCAGATGACCGGCGTGCGCGGCTTGGTCTCCATCGCATGCACGATCTGCGGGACGACCGCGGGGCCGAGGCCGAGCGACGTCGCCGTGAGGCTGCAGAACTTGAGGAAGCTTCGCCTCGTGATGCCCTGACGGCGCATCACGTCATAGAAGGTGTCTGCCATGGGACCTCCGAAGTGGGCCTCGGCTGGCGCCCCGAACCTCGCGGGTGGAGGGTTCCCGCTCGGCGACGGCGTCGACCTGGGTCCGGTTTTTGTGTCTTGCCTGCGAACCGGTCGAAACCGCGCCCGTAGGCCCATTCCCGAGCGCGACCCCTCCGGCCGCACCTGCGCGCAATCCTGCTTCCAGAGTCCAGGACGCGAAATAAGGAAAAGGGGCCGCCGGAATACGCGGTTAGCGAAGGTGCAGTGCAAAATGCGGTCCATGAACCCCGAGGGCATTCTCCCGATGGTGCCCGTCCTGGCTGCCGTGACGCTGGGGCTGCTGCTGTTCCTCGGCGAGCGCACCGGAAACCAGCGGGCGAAATGGGCGTTCAAGCCGGCGACGTCCGCGCTGTTCCTGCTCGCCGCGTTCCTGCAGGGTCCCCAGCAGCCTTACGACTGGCTGGTCGTCGCGGCACTCCTGTTATCCGCCATCGGCGACGTGGCGCTGATCCCGGCGTCCCGGCGCTGGTTCCGGGTCGGCCTGGTGGCGTTCCTGCTCGGCCACGTGGCGTATGCCCTCGCATTCTGGAGCCGGCCCGAGCCCTGGGCCGTCCGCCCGTGGGCGCTAGCGGCGATCGCTGCGGCGAGCCTCGCCATTTACGCGTGGCTGCGGCCGAACCTCGGCTCCATGCACCGCCCGGTGGTCGCCTACATGGTCGTGATCACGGCGATGCTGGCCGCCGCCTGGTCGCTTGGCCCGTCCGGCTGGACAGCCGTCAACGCCCAGATCGCGCTGGCGGCCACGCTGTTCTACGTCTCGGATATCACGGTGGCGCGGGCCCGGTTCATCCCGGGGACCGGCTTCTCCAACCGGCTGCTCGGATTGCCGCTCTACTACGCCGCGCAGTTTCTGTTCGCTTGGTCTGTGGGCTCCTGACGGCCGCTTTGCGCCGGCGGCCGGGCCGACGCCGGCGCCGCGGTCAGATCCGCAGCAGCCCGGCTGCAGCTACCGGGTCCGGCGGGTCCAGCGGCGGGATCACGCCAAGGCAGGGCGCCGGCAAGCCGGTCGCCAGGGCCGCGAGGTTCCCGTCGAGCCGCTCGTAGCCGGGGTCCACCTGGCTCCCCACCCAGCCGACCAGTTCCAGGCCCCGCGCCGCCACAGCCTCGGCGGTCAGGAAGGCGTGGTTCAGGCAGCCGAGCCGCAGCCCGACCACGAGCACCACCTCGAGTCCGAGCCGTACGGGGATGTCCGCAAAGGATAGGCCGGGCGTGAGCGGGACGAGGAATCCGCCGGCGCCTTCGATCACCACGACGTCCGATGCCGCCAAGAGTTGGCCGAAAGTGCGCTCGATAACGGCAAGATCGACGGCGATACCGGCTTCTTCAGCGGCGATATGGGGTGCGATGGCGGGCTCGAAGGTGTAGGGGTTCACGACCTCGTAGGCCCAGGGCCGGGAGGCGGCGGCCTGCAGGGCGAGGGCATCCTCGTTGCGCAGGCCTTCGGGCGTGACAGCCGAGCCGGAGGCCACGGGCTTCATGCCGGCGACGTTCAGGCCCTTCGCGCGCAGCGCGTGCATCAGGCCCGCGGTAACGAGCGTCTTGCCGACGCCTGTGTCCGTTCCGGTGACGAAGATCCCGCGCGCCATGTCAGGGTCCTGCCGTGCGCCGGCCGATCGCGGCAACGTCGAACTTGAATTCACCGCCACGCCTGCCGCGCACGGGCGCCCGCGCCGCGGGACCCCAGGCCTGGCCGAAGACGATCTCGTAGGTGACCGGCAGCACGCCGTCGCGCCGGCGGTGCTCGTAGGCCGCCTGCATCGCGGCGAGACGTCCGCGGCCGGTCAGCCCGCGAGTGCGTGCGGCATTGGCGTTGTGTGCGCCGATGGCCTTGAGATCGCGCATCAGCGCGAGCGCGTCGGGGAATCCGACCTGCATGCGCTCGACGTCGAGCACGGGTTCGGCCAGCCCGGCGCGCACGAGTCCCTCGCCGAGGTCGTGCATGTCGGTGAAGGCGTTGACGTGCACGCCGCCGTCGGCGGCGGCCCAGGCCTCGCGCAGCTCGAACAGCGTGTCGGGCCCGAAGGTGGTGAAGTTCAGCAGGCCCCGCGGCCTGAGCACCCTGCGGAACTCGGCGAACGCCGCATCGAGCTCGGGGCACCACTGCAGCATGAGGTTCGAGAACAGCAGGTCCACGCTCCCGTCGGCGAGCGGCAGCCGGCGCGCGTCCGCGCAGACGCGATCGAAGCGCCTGAGCCAGGAGCGGCGGCGGCGGGCCTCGCGCAGCATGCCCTCGGCCAGGTCGATCGCGACGACCCGCGCGCGCGGGTAGCGGTCCTTCAGTGCACGCGTCGAATGGCCGGTGCCGCAGCCGAGGTCGACGACGACCTTGGGGTCGAGCGTCACGTAGTCGAGCCGCTCCAGCAACTGCGCGCGCACCTCGGCCTGCAGCCGCGCGGCGGCGTCGTAGGCGGCGGCGGCGCGATCGAATGACCGGCGTACCTCGCGCCGGTCCAGCGCGAAGCGCGGCTCAGCCATGGCCGGCGGCGGCCTCGGCCGGCTCGGTGGGCAGCGCCGCAAGCACGTCCGATAGCGCCGCGACGAGGCAGTCCACGTCGCTGTCCTGGTGCGCGGCGGAGAACGTGATGCGCAGCCGCGAGGTGCCGGGCGGCACGGTCGGCGGACGGATCGCGGTCACGAGATAGCCACGCTCGAGCAGCGCGGCACTCGCGGCCACGGCGCGCTGCGGCTCGCCGAGGACCACGGGCTGAATCGGTGTGTCCGAGTTCATCAACCCGATGCCGGCATCGGCGGCGAGGCGGCGGAAGCGGGCGGCGTGTGCGAGCACGCGCGTACGTCGCCACGGCTCGGCCTCGGCGATTTCCAGCGCGCGCCGGGTAGCGGCGGCTACCGCCGGCGGCAGCGCCGTGGTGTAGATGTAGGTCCGCGCACGCTGGATCAGGTACTCGACGAGCGGCTCGTCGCCGGCGACGAAGGCGCCGAAGCTGCCGAAGGCCTTGCCGAGCGTGCCGACGAGCGCCGGCACCTGCGCCGTGCCGAGGCCGAAGTGCTCGACGATGCCGCGTCCCGTGGGGCCGATGACGCCGAGGCCGTGTGCGTCGTCCACCGCGAGCAGGGCGTCGTGGCGCTCGCAGGCCGCGACGATGTCCGGCAGTGGCGCGAGGTCGCCGTCCATGCTGAACACGCCGTCGGTCAGCACGAGCCTGAGGCCGCGCGGGTGCTCCGCGAGGGCGGCATCGAGCGCGGCCGCGTTGGCGTGCCCGAAGCGGACGAACTCGGCGCCAGCCAGCCTGCCCGCGTCGAGCAGAGAGGCGTGGTTGAGGCGGTCTTCCAGGACCGCATCGCCAGGACCGACGAGCGCGCGCGCGAGACCGAGGTTTGCCATGTAGCCAGTCGAGAACGCGAGGGCCCGCTCGCGGCCGGTGAACGCCGCGAGCGCCTCCTCGAGGCGGTGGTGCTCGCGGTGATGGCCGGTGATGAGGTGGGAGGCGCCGCTGCCGGCACCCGTCTCGAGTGCGGCCTTCGCGAAGGCCTGCGCGACACGCGGGTCCTGTGCGAGTCCGAGGTAATCGTTCGAGCAGAAGCCGACACAGCTTCGGCCGTCAACGGACAGCCGCTCGCCGGGGCCCGCGGACTCGACCACGCGGCGTCGGCGATAGAGGCCGCGCGCCTCGAGGTCGGCGAGGCGCGGGCCGAGCAGGAGCGTGATCCGGTCAGCCGTCACGACCGCAGCGGGCCGCTTCAGGGGCCTTGGCGCCGGCCGGCGGTGGCGCAAAGTTGTCTATACCCTCGGGCCTGAGCCCGAGCCGCGCAAACAGCGCCTGGTCGGCGACGGCGGGGTTGCCGGTGGTCAGCAGCTTCTCGCCGTAGAAGATGGAGTTGGCGCCGGCAAGGAAGCACAGCGCCTGCAGCTCGTCGCTCATGTCGCTGCGGCCGGCCGAGAGGCGCACGTGCGCGCGCGGCATCAGGATGCGCGCCACGGCGATCGCACGAACGAAGTCGAAGGGATCGAGCGGCGCGCTGCCGGCCAGCGGCGTGCCGGCCACCTGCACCAGCTGGTTGATGGGCACGCTTTGCGGGTGCTCGGGCAGTGTGGCGAGCGTGTGCAGCAGCGCGGCGCGGTCCTCGGCACCCTCGCCCATGCCGAGGATGCCGCCGCAGCAGACGTTGATGCCGGCATTGCGCACCGCCTCGAGCGTGTCGAGCCGGTCCTGGTAGGTCCGCGTCGAGATGATCTTTCCGTAGAACGCCTCGGAGCTGTCGAGGTTGTGGTTGTAGTAGTCGAGGCCGGCTTCCTTGAGCGCCTGCGCCTGCTGCGGCGTCAGCATGCCGAGCGTGGCGCAGGTCTCGAGGCCGAGGCCGCGCACCTGTCGCACCATCTCCATGACGACGGTGAGGTCGCGGTCCTTCGGGCTGCGGTAGGCGGCGCCCATGCAGAAGCGGGTGGCGCCGGCGTCGCGCGCCGCCATGGCGCGCTCGACGACTTCCTCGATGGCGAGCAGCGCCTCCCGCTCCAGGCCGGTGTCGTAGCGCACGCTCTGCGGGCAGTAGGCGCAGTCCTCCGGGCAGCCGCCGGTCTTGATCGAGAGGAGCGTCGAGACCTGCACCTCGGCCGGGTCGAAGTGCCGCCGGTGCACCGACTGGGCCTGGAACATCAGGTCGGGGAAGGGCAGCGCGAACAGCGCCCGCACCTCCTCGATCGTCCAGTCCGAGCGCACCTGGCCGAGCCGCGAGAGGTCGAGTGACATGAATTGCCCCATTCGGGCCGGATTGACGAGGACACGCCTGCTGCCGGCCGGTGCAGTCTGGGCGCCATGGGTTGGGCGAAGTATTTGAACGCGGCGAAGACCTGTCAACCATCGTCGATGGAACGGGTTTACGAGCACCTGTCCCAGGCGGTCGGCCGGTTCTTCCCGCCCACCTGCATGCTCTGCCTCGATCCCGGGCAGCCGCCCTCGCTCGACCTGTGCCCGGCCTGCCAGGGCGACCTGCCGCGCGACCTGCCGGCCTGCACGGGCTGCGCGCTGCCGCTGCCGCGCCCGGATGCGTTCCTGTGCCCCGGCTGCCTGCGCCAGCCGCGCGCTTTCGACGCCGCCTTCGCTGCCTACCGCTACGAGTTCCCGGTGGACTCGCTGATCCGCCGCCTCAAGTACGGCGGCGACCTCGCAGTCGCGCGCGTGCTCGGCACGCTGCTCGGGCAGGTCGCGGAATCCGGGCACGCGCTGCACGTGCAGGCTTTGCTGCCGGTGCCGCTGCACCGCCGCCGCGAGGCGGCCCGCGGCTACAACCAGGCGGGTGAGATCGCGCGCTTCGCCGGCCGTCGCCTGGGCCTGCCGGTGCTCAATGGCTACGTGAGGCGGAGCCGCGCCACCGCCGAGCAGGTGGGGCTCGGTGCGCTGGAGCGCGCCGAGAACCTTCGCGGCGCCTTCGAGCTGATGAGGCCGCTGCCGGTCGAGCGGGTGGCGATCGTGGACGACGTGATGACCACGGGCAGCACCGCGGAAGAGCTCGCCGCGGTGCTGCGCACGGGCGGCGCGGGCTGGATCGAGTGCTGGACGGTGGCGCGGGCCGCGGTCAGCCCGGGTCGCGGGGCTTGACCTGCACGAGCCACGGGCTCGCGTCCTCGGGTCTGCGGCCCTCGAGCCACTGGTACACCACGCTGTGCCACATCACGCGTTGCACGTAGCCGCGCGTCTCGTTGAAGGGAATGTTCTCGACCCAGAGGTCGACGTCCAGCGGCACGTCGGGCCGCCAGCGCCGGACCGATCCCGCGCCGGCGTTATAGGCGGCCAGCGCGAGCACGACCTGGCCGTCGAAGAGGTCCACTCGCTGGCGAAGATAGGCAGCTCCGAGGGGCACGTTCACCGCCGGCTGCAGCAGGTCGGCCGGTGACGGCCGCGGCCGGCCGACGCTGCGGGCGGTGGCGACCGCGGTCGCTGGCAGCAGCTGCATCAGGCCCCGCGCATTGGCCGAGGAAATGGCCCGCGGCTGGAACAGGCTCTCCTGGCGCATCACCGCGTAGATCAGCGACTCCGACAGGCCCGAGATCCGGGCGGCGTTGCGCACCTCGGCGTCGAAGGGCCGCGGGTAGAGCAGCTCGAAGTCGTGGAAAATCCGAAGCTGCGCGGCGGCGGAGATAGCCTGGAAGTGCCAGCCCCAGCGGCTCGGCAGGCCGAGCGCCACCGGCTGCTCTGCGTCCGGCAGCGCGGCGATGGCGTGGTTCCACTCGGAGGTGGCGAGCGCGGCCATCTCGGCGTAGTGGAGCTCCCGGGCGCGTGCGAATCCCGGCCGCGCCTCCAGCGCGTCGAGCTGCGTCGTCGTGCGCGCCACGGGCTCGAAGCGCGGCTCGAAGGGCTGGTCGAGACGGGCGGAGGCGAGCACTGCGAACCAGTTGGCGCCTGGGAGAACCTCGGCGTAGATCTGGCGGGCACGCGCGGTATCGCCGCGCGCCTCCGCGGCACGGGCCGCGAAGTACCGCCAGCGCGGCTGGGACGACAGCGACTCGGGCATGGCGCCGACGACGCGCTCGACGCGCTGCCAGTCGCGCGCCCAAAGCGCCGCCCGCGCGTGCCACTCCTGCGCCTGCTCGTCGTAGTCCTCGGGCCGGACGCGGTCGAACATCGCGCGCGTGCCCGCGTGCCGGTTGAGCGCGAGGCGTACCGCCAGCACGCGCGCCAGCGGGCTCGCCGCCGTGGCATCGAGGCTCCGGGCGCGCACCAGGGTCTCGAAGCGGCCGAGCGCGCCCTGCACGTCGCTGCGCACGTAGCGCGCCCAGACGTCGAGGAGGGCAGCAGGCTCGATCGGCGTCGACGGCGAGGCGATCGCCGCCTCGATGCCTTGCCGTGGATTCTCGACCAGGCGGGCCCAGTCCTCGATGCGCTTGCGGTCAGCGTCCGGGAGCGATCGCGCGAGCCAGCGGGCCAGCTGCAGCTCGCCGGCGGCGAGGGCCAGGCGCGCGCGCTCCTCCACGAGCGCAGGCGTCAGCGCCCCGCGGGCGCGCAGCCAGTCGAAGCCGGCATCGCAGGCGGCGGGGGCGCTCTTGCCGGTGAGCCACTCGGCCCTGATCGCCTCGACGAGGTCCTCCCGGCGGTCGAGCGCGATGCGCGCCTCGATGGCTCGGCAGCGCAGCGTCTGGTCGACCGCCCGCGCCGTCGCGTACACCTCGAGGAACTCGGCCCAGCGCTGGCGGGCGGCGAGGCTGTCCAGGAACGCCCGACGCACCGGCCGCGCATAGGGTTCCGTGCCGTGGCGGGCGAGGAATTCACGGGCCGCCGCATCAGACTCCGCCCCGGGGCTTCGCAGCCGCGCGCGCAGCTGCGCGGCCTCGAGGTAGGGATAGAGCACGTAGCCACCGAGCTGGTCGAGCACGTCGCCCTCGGGCAGCCGCCGCCCGGCCTCGACGTCCGCGTAGGCTGCCTTGAAGGCGCGACGCTGCTCGGCGTAGGTCTCGGGCGGCACCGCGGCCGCGGCGAGCGGCAGGAGCAGCGCCATCACGGCGGCGAGCGTGCGCATCCGGCCGCGCCGCGACGGACTCACAACCGCCATGTCCGCCACCACAGGCCGGGCAGCGTGCTCACGCCGAAATCGCGCGCGGCGACGCGGCCCTCGCGGTCGAGCACGTAGTAGGTCGGAAAGCCCCGGATGCGCCAGGCGAGCGCGGTCGAGCCATCACCGAGAAGCACCGGTGCCGTCAGCCCGTGCTGTGCGGCCCAGGCCGAAGCTTCCACCGGTGAGTCGTAGTCCAGCGCGACGAGCACCAGCCGGGCCGAGTCGCCCGTCAGCGCGTCGAACCAGCGCAGCTGGGGCGCGCTCGCGGCGCACCCGCCGCACCAGGGCGCGAAGAAGTACACGACGGCGGGCCGGTCCGCGAGCGTGGACTGGTCGAAGGCTGCGCCGCTCGCCAGCGCGGCCGGCAGTGGCGGCGCCATGGTCCGATCACCTGCAGGCAGCAGGTCGCGCGTCTGCCAGGCGTAGACCAGCAGCGCCGGCGCCAGCAGCGCGACCGCGGTCGCCAGGCGTGTGAGCCAGCGCCTCATCGGAACAGGTAGTCGAGCGTCAGCCCGACGAACACGACCAGCCCGAAATAATGGTTGTTGTTGAAGGCCTCGAAGCAGCGGGCCGGGTCGCGGTCGCGGATGAGCCACTGCTCCCAGGCGAAGACGAGCGCACCGGCGCCGACGCCGGCCTGGTACCAGGCGCCGAGTCCCGCCTCGCGTCCGACCAGTACCATCGCCAGCACCACCATGGCCTGCATGGCGCCGATGACGACGCGGTCGGCGTCGCCGAACAGGATCGCGGTGGACTTGAGGCCGAGCCTGAGGTCGTCTTCGCGGTCCACCATCGCATACATCGTGTCGTAGATGGCGGCCCACAGCACCACCGCGACCACCATCAGCCAGGCGAGGCGCGGCACTTCGCCCGTCAGCTCCGCGAAGGCCATGGGGATGGACCAGGCGAAGGCCGCGCCGAGGTAGAACTGCGGCACGTGGATGAAGCGCTTCATGAACGGGTAGGTCACCGCGAGCACCGCGCCCGCGACGGCATAGAGCCGTGCCAGCGGCTCGAGCTGCAGGGCGAGCCAGCTCGCGACCAGCCCGAGCGCGACGAACAGCGTGAGCGCCTCGCCGCGGGTCACGCGGCCAGCCGCGAGCGGCCGCTCCGCCGTGCGGCGGACGTGGGGATCGAAGTCGCGGTCGGCGTAGTCGTTGATCACGCAGCCCGCCGAGCGCATGACCAGCACGCCGGCCATGAACACGATGAAGGCATGCTCGCCCGGGCGCCCCTGGCCTGCGATCCACAGTCCCCACAGCGCCGGCCACATGAGCAGCCAGATGCCGATCGGCCGGTGCAGCCTCATGAGCATCGCGTACTCGCGCAGCGTGGCCCCGAAGGCGAGGGCCGCTTCGCGCAGCGGCTGCGGCCGGCAGCTCGGTTTGTAGCCCGCGTCGGGGCGTGGCTTGCGCAGCGGCGCCGGCCGCAATGGCGCGCTCACGCCAGCGCCTCCGGCAGGAACACCTCCTGAACCACCAGCGCCTGCGGACCGAGCCGGTAGCGCGCGCGCCGGGCCCAGAGCGCGCCGGGGTGCGGCCCGAGGCCGCGCCAGGCCCGCCGGTAGAGGGCATGCGGCGGATCGAGGCGTGCGAACTCTAAGGGCTCGCGCCGGGCGTGGCCGGTGCGCGCAAGCCTCGGCCCGAGCGCCTCGGTGCCGAGCTCGGCCAGCCAGGGCTCCGCGGCGAGGGTGTCGGCCGGCACGAGGGTCTGGGCGAACACGACGGCCGCGCCGCCGCAGGTCAGCTCGATTTCGCGCACGAAGCACCCTGGATCCGCGGCGCCCAGCATCCGCGCGTCGGCGGGCTCGAGGACGTCGCGGCGCTCCTCGACGATGCGCAGGCCGAAAGCGTCCGGGCAGCGTCCCCGCACGCGCTCGGTCAGGAGCCCCGGCTCGGTCAGCCAGCCCGCCACGGCCGGCGGCGCGCCGAGTGCAGCGGCCGAGCCGACCCAGGCGGGGGCGGCGGCAGCGGGCGGGGTCCTCGGCGAAGTGGCGTTCATACGTTCCCGTAGCGGGTGCCGGCGCCGATCCAGCGCCGCTTGAGGGCCGCAATGTTATCCCCATGCGCGTCCAGCATCATCTCGGCCGCCTGCTGGACCCTGGGAAGCAGATCGGCGTCGCGCATCAGGTCGGCCACCTTCAGCTGCATCAGCCCGGTCTGGCGGGTCCCGAGCAGCTCGCCGGGTCCGCGCAGCTCGAGGTCGCGCCGGGCGACTTCGAAGCCGTCGTTGGTCTCGCGCAGCACCTTCAGCCGCTCGCGGGCGAGCGGCGTCAGCGGCGGCCGGTACAGCAACACGCAGCTGCTGGCGTGCTGGCCGCGACCGACGCGGCCGCGCAGCTGGTGCAGCTGGGCGAGCCCCATACGCTCGGAGTTTTCGACGACCATCAGGCTCGCGTTCGGGACGTCCACGCCGACCTCGATCACGGTCGTGGCGACGAGCAGCTGGATCTCGCCGGACTTGAAGCGCGACATGGTGCGCTCCTTGTCGGCGGCCGGCATGCGGCCATGCACCAGCGCCACCTTCAGCTCCGGCAGCGCCGCGGCCAGGGCTGCGGCCGTGTCCTGTGCCGCCTGGGCCTCGAGCACCTCGGACTCCTCGATCAGCGGGCAGACCCAGTAGGCCTGCCGGCCCTCTCGGCAGGCGCCGTGGATGCGCGCGACCACCTCGTCGCGGCGCGACTCGGGCATCACGACGGTGGCGACGGGCGTGCGGCCGGGGGGCAGCTCGTCGATCACGGACACGTCGAGGTCGGCGTAGGCCGTCATCGCGAGCGTTCGCGGGATCGGCGTGGCGGTCATGATCAGCTGGTGCGGGTAGCGGCCGTGGCTGAGGCCCTTCTCGCGCAGCGCCAGGCGCTGGTGCACGCCGAAGCGGTGCTGTTCGTCCACGACCACGAGGCCCAGGCGGCCGAAGCGCACGCCCTCCTGGAACAGCGCATGGGTGCCGACGGCGACGGGCACGTCGCCGGCGGCGATCGCGTCGAGGGCCGACTGGCGCGCGCGGCCCGTGAGTCGACCGGTCAGCAGCGCTGCAACCAGGCCGAGCGGGCGCAGCCAGCGGTCGAGGTTCTGCCAGTGCTGCTCGGCGAGGAGCTCGGTCGGCGCCATGAGCGCGGCCTGGCAGCCCGACTCGACGGCGCGCAGCGCCGCGAGCGCGGCGACCACCGTCTTGCCGGAGCCGACGTCGCCCTGCACGAGCCGCAGCATGGGGTGCGGCCTGGCGAGATCGGCGTGAACCTCGCCGAGGACGCGCTGCTGCGCCCGGGTCAGCGCGAAGGGCAGCGCAGCGAGCAGCCGCGCCTCGAGCGCCCCGACGCGCGCCCGCGCTTCGTCGCGCGCGGCCTG